>NZ_JBJQJE010000011.1:0-184490 GCF_046487585.1 Escherichia sp. WS1265 | reverse complement strand
ATCCAGTGCCCGAGGACCGTGAAGAAGAAAAAGATTAATCCAGTGTGAGAGGCTGGTGTGAGAAAGTTGAAAGAGTTTTGCCGTAGAAATGATGCCTGCATGACCGGCCAGGTAATGATTTACAGCGGCAAGTTTTACTTCAAATGAATGTTTCATAAACTGCACCTTCAGATGTCAGATTATGTCCAACATTTGGGGTGCAGTTCAAGCACCTTATCCGGCTAACAATTTTATTTATTCTGCGTGTGCAGCATATAGTTCACATCCACGCCGGGGCCGAGTTTAAAAGTATTAGTGATCGGGTTGTAATGCAGCCCAGTGATATGCCGCTCTTTAAGGCTTGTCTGATCTACCCAGCCAAGCAGCTCTGCCGGTTTAATAAACTTCTTCACATCATGCGTGCCTTTGGGCACCATGCGCAAAATATATTCCGCGCCAACCACCGCCATCAGCCATGACTTGCCGTTGCGGTTAAGCGTCGAGAAAAAGACATCGCCGCCCGGTTTCACCAGTTGCGCACAGGCTCTGACCACTGACTGCGGATCGGGGACGTGCTCCAGCATCTCCATGCAGGTCACCACATCATACTGCCCGGCATGTTTTGCCGCGTGCTCTTCCACGGTTTCCTGCACGTAATCCACCTGAATGCCGCTTTCCAGTGCGTGCAGCTTTGCCACCTGCAATGGCTCAAAGCCCATATCCAGACCGGTCACCGTCGCGCCTTCGCGCGCCATACTCTCGGCCAGAATGCCGCCGCCGCAACCGACATCGAGCACCTTTTTGCCAAATAAACCGCCAGCACGCTCGGCAATATAGCCCAGACGCAGCGGGTTAATGCGGTGCAGCGGTTTGAACTCACCTTCAAGATCCCACCAGCGGGAGGCGACGGCTTCAAATTTAGCGATCTCTTCGTGGTCTACGTTATGGTTTACCGGCGATTTTTCGGCATTCATTGGCACTTCTACTCCGTAATTGGCAAGACAAACGAGTATATCAGGCATTGGAGGTGAATAAAGCGTATAGGTTTACCTCAATCTGCGCGGCTGTGTTATAATTTGCGACCTTTGAATCCGGGATACAGTAGAGGGATAGCGGTTAGATGAGCGACCTTGCGAGAGAAATTACACCGGTCAACATTGAGGAAGAGCTGAAGAGCTCCTATCTGGATTATGCGATGTCGGTCATTGTTGGCCGTGCGCTGCCAGATGTCCGAGATGGCCTGAAGCCGGTACACCGTCGCGTACTTTACGCCATGAACGTACTAGGCAATGACTGGAACAAAGCCTATAAAAAATCTGCCCGTGTCGTTGGTGACGTAATCGGTAAATACCATCCCCATGGTGACTCGGCGGTTTATGACACGATCGTCCGTATGGCGCAGCCATTCTCGCTGCGTTACATGCTGGTAGACGGTCAGGGTAACTTCGGTTCCATCGACGGCGACTCTGCGGCGGCAATGCGTTATACGGAAATCCGTCTGGCGAAAATTGCCCATGAACTGATGGCCGATCTCGAAAAAGAGACGGTCGATTTCGTTGATAACTATGACGGCACGGAAAAAATTCCCGACGTCATGCCAACCAAAATTCCTAACCTGCTGGTGAACGGTTCTTCCGGTATCGCCGTAGGTATGGCAACCAACATCCCGCCGCACAACCTGACGGAAGTCATCAACGGTTGTCTGGCGTATATCGATGATGAAGACATCAGCATTGAAGGGCTGATGGAACACATCCCGGGGCCGGACTTCCCGACGGCGGCAATCATTAATGGTCGTCGCGGTATTGAAGAAGCTTACCGTACCGGTCGCGGCAAGGTATATATCCGCGCCCGTGCTGAAGTGGAAGTTGACGCCAAAACCGGACGTGAAACCATTATCGTCCATGAAATTCCGTATCAGGTGAACAAAGCGCGCCTGATCGAGAAGATTGCGGAACTGGTAAAAGAAAAACGCGTGGAAGGCATCAGCGCGCTGCGTGACGAGTCTGACAAAGACGGTATGCGCATCGTGATTGAAGTGAAACGCGATGCGGTTGGTGAAGTTGTGCTTAACAACCTCTACTCCCAGACCCAGTTGCAGGTTTCTTTCGGTATCAACATGGTGGCATTGCACCATGGTCAGCCGAAGATCATGAACCTGAAAGACATCATCGCGGCGTTTGTTCGTCACCGCCGTGAAGTGGTGACCCGTCGTACTATTTTCGAACTGCGTAAAGCTCGCGATCGTGCTCATATCCTTGAAGCATTAGCCGTGGCGCTGGCGAACATCGACCCGATCATCGAACTGATCCGTCATGCGCCGACGCCTGCAGAAGCGAAAACTGCGCTGGTTGCTAATCCGTGGCAGCTGGGCAACGTTGCCGCCATGCTCGAACGTGCGGGCGATGATGCTGCGCGTCCGGAATGGCTGGAGCCAGAGTTCGGCGTGCGTGATGGTCTGTACTACCTGACCGAACAGCAAGCTCAGGCGATTCTGGATCTGCGTTTGCAGAAACTGACCGGCCTTGAGCACGAAAAACTGCTCGACGAATACAAAGAGCTACTGGATCAGATCGCAGAACTGCTGCGTATTCTTGGCAGTGCCGATCGTCTGATGGAAGTGATCCGCGAAGAGCTGGAGCTGGTTCGTGAACAGTTCGGCGACAAACGTCGTACTGAAATCACTGCCAACAGCGCCGACATCAACCTGGAAGATCTGATCACCCAGGAAGATGTGGTCGTGACGCTCTCTCACCAGGGCTACGTTAAATATCAGCCGCTTTCTGAATACGAAGCGCAGCGTCGTGGCGGGAAAGGTAAATCTGCCGCACGTATTAAAGAAGAAGACTTTATTGACCGACTGCTGGTGGCGAACACCCACGACCATATTCTGTGCTTCTCCAGCCGTGGTCGCGTCTATTCGATGAAAGTCTATCAGTTGCCGGAAGCCACTCGTGGCGCGCGTGGCCGTCCGATCGTCAACCTGCTGCCGCTGGAGCAGGACGAACGTATCACTGCGATCCTGCCGGTGACCGAGTTTGAAGAAGGCGTGAAAGTCTTCATGGCGACCGCTAACGGTACTGTGAAGAAAACCGTCCTCACCGAATTCAACCGTCTGCGTACCGCCGGTAAAGTGGCGATCAAACTGGTTGACGGCGATGAGCTGATCGGCGTTGACCTGACCAGCGGCGAAGATGAAGTAATGCTGTTCTCCGCCGAAGGTAAAGTGGTGCGCTTTAAAGAGTCTTCTGTCCGTGCGATGGGCTGCAACACCACCGGTGTTCGCGGTATTCGTTTAGGCGAAGGCGATAAAGTCGTCTCTCTGATCGTGCCTCGTGGCGATGGCGCAATCCTTACCGCAACGCAAAACGGTTACGGTAAACGTACCGCGGTGGCGGAATACCCAACCAAGTCGCGTGCGACGAAAGGGGTTATCTCCATTAAGGTTACTGAACGTAACGGTTTAGTGGTTGGCGCGGTACAGGTAGATGATTGCGATCAGATCATGATGATCACCGATGCCGGTACGCTGGTACGTACTCGCGTTTCGGAAATCAGCATCGTAGGCCGTAACACCCAGGGCGTGATCCTCATCCGTACTGCGGAAGATGAAAACGTAGTGGGTCTGCAACGTGTTGCTGAACCGGTTGACGAGGAAGATCTGGATACCATCGACGGCAGTGCCGCGGAAGGGGACGATGAAATCGCTCCGGAAGTGGACGTTGACGACGAGCCAGAAGAAGAATAATTTTACTTCTTCATGCCAAAAGGGAGCTATCTCCCTTGTTTGAATTGAAAAGTCCAGGCTGCAAAGTCTGGGCTTTTGTCGTATTAGGGCGCGGTAAAGTTTTGCTGTGCTCGTAAAAAATGGCTGGCTTTACACAAGGAATGTGGCAATGAGTGGTGAAAAAAAGGCGAAAGGCTGGCGGTTCTATGGTCTTGTAGGTTTAGGCGCAATAGCACTGCTTTCCGCTGGCGTCTGGGCGTTGCAATATGCTGGCAGTGGGCCAGAAAAAACGTTGTCGCCGCTGGTGGTGCACAACAATCTGCAAATCGATCTCAATGAGCCGGACCTCTTTCTCGACAGCGACTCTCTGAGCCAGCTTCCCAAAGACCTCCTTACCATTCCGTTTCTCCACGATGTTCTGAGTGAAGATTTCGTTTTCTATTATCAGAATCATGCCGATCGTCTGGGCATTGAAGGCAGCATTCGCCGCATTGTCTATGAACACGATCTCACGCTGAAAGATAAGCTCTTTTCGTCACTCTTAGATCAGCCCGCGCAGGCGGCGCTATGGCACGATAAACAAGGCCATCTTTCACATTACATGGTGCTGATCCAGCGCAGTGGTTTAAGCAAACTGTTGGAGCCATTGTTGTTTGCCGCTACCAGCGACAGCCAGTTAAGCAAAACGGAAATCAGTAGCATCAAGATAAATAGTGAAACTATTCCTGTTTATCAGTTGCGCTATAACGGCAATAACGCCCTGATGTTCGCGACATATCAGGACAAGATGCTGGTGTTTTCCAGCACGGATATGCTGTTTAAAGATGATCAGCAGGATACCGAAGCCACGGCGATCGCAAGTGATTTGTTGAGCGGCAAAAAACGCTGGCAAGCCAGCTTTGGCCTGGAAGAGCGTACTGCCGAAAAAACGCCAGTACGCCAGCGCATCGTGGCCAGCGCCAGGTTGCTGGGTTTTGGCTACCAGCGGTTAATGCCTTCTTTTGCTGGCGTACGCTTCGAAATGGGTAACGACGGCTGGCACAGTTTTGTGGCGTTAAATGATGAATCCGCAAGCGTAGATGCCAGTTTCGATTTTACGCCGGTATGGAACAGTATGCCTGCCGGGGCCAGCTTCTGTGTGGCGGTGCCGTATTCGCATGGTATTGCCGAAGAGATGCTTTCGCACATCAGCCAGGAAAACGACAAGCTGAACGGGGCGTTAGATGGTGCCGCCGGGCTGTGCTGGTATGAAGACTCAAAATTACAAACCCCGCTATTTGTTGGTCAATTTGATGGCTCAGCCGAACAGGCACAACTGCCTGGGAAACTGTTTACGCAAAATATTGGTGCGCACGAAAGCAAAGCGCCAGAAGGTGTTTTGCCGGTAAGCCAGACTCAGCAGGGCGAAGCGCAAATCTGGCGTCGCGAAGTGAGTTCCCGATACGGCCAGTATCCGAAAACACAGGCGGCGCCACCAGATCAATTAATGTCGGATTATTTTTTCCGCGTGTCGCTGGCGATGCAAAACAAAACGCTGCTTTTCTCCCTCGATGACACGCTGGTTAATAACGCGCTGCAAACACTGAATAAAACCCGCCCGGCAATGGTGGATGTAATACCCACTGATGGCATCGTTCCACTCTATATCAATCCACAAGGCGTGGCGAAACTGCTGCGTAACGAAACGCTGACCAGTCTGCCGAAGAATCTCGAACCGGTTTTTTATAACGCTGCACAAACTTTATTAATGCCGAAGCTGGACGCTTTATCTCAACAACCTCGTTATGTCATGAAGCTGGCCCAGATGGAACCCGATGCCGCCTGGCAGTGGCTACCCATAACCTGGCAGCCGCTATGAGGCACGGGCTGCTGGCGCTGATTTGCTGGCTGTGTTGTGTTGTTGCCCATAGCGAAATGCTGAATGTCGAACAATCCGGGCTGTTTCGCGCGTGGTTTGTACGCATTGCACAGGAACAGCTCCGCCAGGGGCCAAGTCCGCGCTGGTATCAGCAGGATTGTGCGGGCCTGGTGCGATTTTCGGCGAACGAGGCGCTGAAAATTCACGACAGCAAATGGCTAAAAAGTAACGGCATAGCAAGTCAGTATTTGCCGCCTGAAATGACGCTAACACCTGAACAGCGTCAACTGGCGCAAAACTGGAATCAGGGGAACGGAAAAACCGGCCCCTATGTGACCGCGATTAATTTGATTCAATATAACAGCCAGTTCATTGGCCAGGACATAAACCAGGCGCTGCCTGGCGATATGATTTTTTTCGATCAGGGCGATGCCCAGCACTTAATGGTCTGGATGGGGCGTTACGTCATCTACCACACCGGAAGCGCCACGAAAACTGACAACGGAATGCGCGCAGTCAGTCTGCAACAACTTATGACATGGAAGGACACCCGATGGATACCCAACGATTCCAATCCCAATTTCATTGGCATTTATCGTTTAAATTTTCTGGCGCGATAGCAGCGTGCTTGTCCCTGTCTCTTGTGGGAACAAGGCTTGCCAATGCTGATGATTCGCTTCCTTCCAGCAACTATGCGCCGCCCGCCGGGGGAACATTCTTTTTGCTCGCTGACAGCAGTTTTAGCAGCAGTGAAGAGGCGAAAGTGCGACTGGAAGCGCCGGGGCGTGATTATCGACGCTATCAGATGGAAGAGTACGGCGGCGTGGACGTTCGCCTGTATCGTATTCCTGACCCGATGGCATTTTTGCGCCAGCAGAAAAACCTGCATCGCATTGTGGTGCAACCGCAATATTTGGGCGACGGGCTGAACAATACGCTGACCTGGCTGTGGGATAACTGGTACGGCAAATCTCGCCGCGTGATGCAGCGTACTTTTTCTTCTCAGTCTCGGCAGAATGTGACTCAGGCGTTACCCGAATTACAGCTCGGCAATGCCATTATTAAACCTTCCCGTTATGTACAGAACAGCCAGTTTTCACCGCTGAAAAAATATCCACTGGTGGAACAGTTCCGTTACCCACTATGGCAGGCTAAACCGGTCGAGCCGCAGCAAGGGGTAAAACTGGAAGGCGCATCCAGCAATTTCATCTCGCCGCAGCCGGGTAACATCTATATTCCTCTCGGCAAACAAGAGCCGGGACTGTACCTCGTCGAGGCGATGGTCGGTGGATATCGGGCGACGACGGTGGTATTTGTCTCTGATACCGTGGCGCTTAGCAAAGTGTCGGGTAACGAGCTCCTGGTGTGGACCGCGGGTAAAAAACAGGGTGAAGCGAAGCCGGGATCAGAGATCTTGTGGACTGACGGTCTTGGCGTGATGACCCGCGGTGTGACCGATGACAGCGGTACCTTGCAGTTACAACATATATCGCCGGAACGTTCATACATTCTGGGTAAAGATGCTGAAGGCGGCGTTTTTGTCTCCGAGAATTTTTTCTACGAAAGCGAAATTTACAACACCCGCTTGTATATCTTCACCGACCGCCCTCTGTATCGCGCAGGCGATCGTGTTGATGTCAAAGTGATGGGCCGCGAGTTCCACGACCCGTTGCATTCATCCCCCATCGTTAGCGCCCCGGCGAAGCTTTCAGTGCTGGACGCCAACGGCAGTCTGTTGCAAACCATCAATGTCACGCTGGATGCGCGTAATGGCGGGCAGGGGAGTTTCCGCCTGCCAGAAAATGCCGTCGCCGGAGGTTATGAGTTACGCCTGGCTTACCGCAAACAGGTCTATAGCAGCAGTTTTCGCGTAGCCAACTACATCAAACCACATTTTGAGATTGGCTTAGCCCTCGACAAAAAAGATTTCAAAACTGGCGAAGCGGTCAGCGGCAAACTGCAACTACTCTATCCGGATGGCGAACCGGTAAAAGATGCCAGCGTGCAGTTGAGTTTGCGCGCTCAGCAATTATCAATGGTTGGTAACGATTTGCGTTATGCCGGACGTTTCCCGGTGTCGCTGGAAGGTAGCGACGCTGTTTCTGACGATAAAGGCAATGTAGCGTTAAACCTTCCCGCCGCCGATAAACCGAGCCGCTATTTGTTAACCGTCTCCGTCAGTGACGGCGCAGCGTATCGCGTCACCACCACCAAAGAGATCCTCATTGAACGCGGCCTGGCGCATTACTCTTTAAGTACCGCCGCACAATACAGTAATAGTGGCGAGTCGGTTGTGTTCCGTTATGCCGCGCTGGAATCTTCAAAACAGGTTCCTGTTACGTATGAATGGTTGCGTCTCGAAGACCGCACGAGCCATAGCGGAGAGCTACCGTCAGGCGGCAAATCCTTTACCGTCAATTTCGATAAACCGGGTAACTACAATCTGACGTTACGCGATAAAGACGGCTTAATTCTCGCCGGGTTAAGCCATGCAGTCAGCGGTAAGGGCAGCACGTCGCATACTGGTACGGTAGATATCGTGGCAGATAAAACGTTGTACCAGCCTGGCGAAACCGCGAAGATGCTGATTACCTTCCCGGAGCCAATTGATGAAGCATTATTGACGCTGGAACGCGATCGCGTTGAACAGCAGTCGCTGCTATCGCATCAGGCAAACTGGCTGACGTTACAACGTTTAAACGATACCCAGTATGAAGCCCGCGTACCGGTGAGCAATTCCTTTGCGCCTAACATCACTTTTTCGGTGCTGTATACCCGTAACGGTCAGTACAGTTTTCAGAACGCCGGGATCAAAGTTGCCGTTCCCCAGCTGGATATCCGGGTGAAAACGGACAAAACCCATTACCAGCCTGGTGAACTGGTCAATGTCGAATTAACCTCGTCGCTAAAAGGTAAACCTGTTTCTGCGCAGCTAACGGTTGGTGTGGTCGATGAAATGATCTACGCGCTGCAACCGGAAATCGCGCCGAATATCGGCAAATTTTTCTATCCGCTGGGGCGTAACAATGTGCGTACCAGCTCCAGTCTGTCGTTTATCAGCTACGACCAGTCGCTCTCCAGCGAGCCGGTTGCGCCTGGCGCGACTAACCGCAGCGAGCGGCGAGTAAAAATGCTTGAACGTCCACGGCGTGAAGAGGTGGATACCGCGGCATGGATGCCGTCACTCACAACCGATAAACAAGGCAAAGCGTATTTCACGTTCCTGATGCCTGATTCGTTAACCCGCTGGCGCATTACCGCGCGTGGGATGAGCGGCGACGGGTTGGTCGGGCAGGGGAGTGCTTATCTGCGTTCGGAAAAAAATCTCTACATGAAGTGGAGTATGCCAACGGTGTATCGCATGGGCGACAAACCGGCAGCAGGACTGTTTATCTTCAGTCAGCAGGATAACGAACCGGTGGCGCTGGTGACTAAATTTGCAGGCGCTGAGATGCGCCAGACGCTGACGCTGCACAAAGGGGCGAATTATATTTCGCTGACGCAGAACATTCAGCAATCTGGCTTGTTAAGCGCAGAACTGCAACAAAATGGGCAAGTGCAGGACAGCATTAGCACAAAACTGTCTTTTGTGGATAACAGCTGGCCCGTTGAACAGCAGAAAAATGTCATGCTCGGCGGTGGCGATAACGCGCTGATGTTGCCCGAGCAGGCGAGCAATATCCGGCTACAAAGTAGTGAAACGCCGCAGGAGATTTTCCGTAACAATCTTGATGCGTTAGTCGATGAACCGTGGGGTGGCGTGATCAACACCGGTAGCCGTCTGATCCCGCTCAGTCTCGCCTGGCGTTCGCTTGCCGATCATCAAAGTGCCGCCGCTAACGACATTCGTCAGATGATTCAGGATAACCGTCTGCGGCTGATGCAACTGGCGGGGCCCGGAGCGCGCTTTACCTGGTGGGGTGAAGATGGCAATGGTGACGCCTTCCTTACGGCATGGGCATGGTACGCCGACTGGCAGGCCAGCCAGGCGCTCGGCGTAACGCAGCAACCGGAATACTGGCAACATATGCTCGACAGTTATGCCGAGCAGGCGGACAACATGCCGTTATTGCATCGGGCGCTGGTGCTGGCGTGGGCACAGGAGATGAATCTGCCGTGCAAAACGTTGTTGAAAGGGTTGGATGAAGCTATCGCCCGGCGCGGAACTAAAACTGAAGATTTCTCTGAGGAAGACACCCGCGATAT
Organism: Escherichia sp. WS1265; assembly: GCF_046487585.1. Taxonomy (NCBI): domain Bacteria; kingdom Pseudomonadati; phylum Pseudomonadota; class Gammaproteobacteria; order Enterobacterales; family Enterobacteriaceae; genus Escherichia; species Escherichia sp. WS1265. Next base: position 174,720 of record NZ_JBJQJE010000011.1, on the reverse strand, counting down.
CAATGACAGCCTGATCCTCGATACACCGGAATCTCCACTAGCAGATGCGGTGGCAAACGTCTTAACCATGACGTTGCTGAAAAAAGCGCAGTTGAAGTCCACTGTGATGCCACAGATTCAGCAATACGCGTGGGATAAAGCGGCAAACAGCAATCAGCCGCTGGCGCACACAGTTGCGCTGCTCAATAGCGGGGGCGACGCTACCCAGGCGGCTGCTATTTTAAGTGGTTTGACCGCTGAGCAATCCACTATTGAACGCGCGCTGGCCATGAACTGGCTGGCGAAATATATGGCGACAATGCCTCCAGTTGTTTTGCCTGCGCCTGCGGGCGCATGGGCCAAACATAAGTTAACTGGAGGGGGCGAATACTGGCGTTGGGTTGGTCAGGGCGTGCCGGACATTCTCTCTTTTGGTGACGAATTATCGCCGCAAAATGTGCAGGTCCGCTGGCGTGAACCGGCAAAAACGGCTCAACAAAGTAACATTCCGGTGACCGTTGAACGCCAGTTGTATCGGCTTATCCCCGGTGAAGAAGAGATGAGCTTTACTCTGCAGCCGGTGACCAGCAATGAGATTGACAGCGATGCGCTGTATCTCGATGAAATTACGCTTACCAGCGAGCAGGATGCAGTTCTGCGCTATGGTCAGGTGGAAGTACCGCTCCCGCCGGGAGCCGACGTTGAGCGCACAACATGGGGCATTTCAGTCAATAAACCCAACGCCGCGAAACAGCAGGGGCAGTTGCTGGAAAAAGCGCGAAATGAAATGGGCGAACTGGCCTATATGGTGCCGGTGAAAGAACTGACGGGAACGGTCACTTTCCGCCATTTGCTGCGCTTCTCGCAAAAAGGGCAATTCGTTCTGCCTCCTGCTCGTTATGTGCGTTCCTATGCACCTGCACAGCAAAGTGTTGCGGCAGGGAGCGAATGGACCGGGATGCAGGTGAAATAAGTGAACTGGCGCAGAATCGTCTGGCTATTAGCGTTGGTTACTCTGCCAACGCTTGCGGAGGAGACGCCGTTACAACTGGCGCTGCGGGGCGCGCAGCATGACCAACTGTATCAGTTATCGTCGTCAGGCGTGACCAAAGTCTCGGCATTACCTGACACGCTCACCACGCCGTTAGGGAGTTTGTGGAAACTGTATGTTTACGCCTGGCTGGAGGATACCCATCAACCGGAGCAGCCCTACCAGTGTCGCGGAAACTCCCCGGAAGAGGTTTATTGTTGTCAGGCTGGGGAGAGTATAACGCGCGATACCGCGCTGGTACGTTCCTGTGGGCTCTATTTTGCGCCGCAGCGGTTGCATATTGGCGCAGATGTGTGGGGGCAATACTGGCAACAGCGTCAGGCACCTGCGTGGTTAGCGTCTCTTACTACGCTGAAGCCAGAAACCTCGGTAACGGTTAAATCGCTGCTTGATTCATTAGCGACGTTACCTGCGCAAAACAAAGCTCAGGAAGTCTTACTGGATGTGGTGCTGGACGAGGCGAAAATCGGTGTCGCATCCATGCTCGGTAGTCGGGTACGGGTGAAAACCTGGAGCTGGTTTGCTGATGATAAGCAGGAAATCCGTCAGGGTGGTTTTGCTGGCTGGTTAACCGATGGTACACCGCTGTGGGTTACTGGCAGCGGCACCAGCAAAACGGTACTGATCCGTTATGCGACGGTGCTTAATCGGGTTTTGCCAGTGCCGACGCAAGTTGCCAGCGGGCAATGTGTCCTGGTGGAGCTGTTTGCCCGCTATCCGCTGAAGAAAATCACGGCGGAAAAGAGTACGACGGCAGTAAAACCCGGCGTACTTAATGGGCACTATCGTGTGACGTTTGCCAATGGTAACCACATTACATTTGTCAGCCACGGTGAGACGACCTTACTGAGCGAAAAGGGCAAACTGAAATTGCAGTCGCATCTCGATCGTGAAGAGTATGTTGCCAGAGTTCTGGATCGCGAGGCGAAAAGTACGCCACCTGAGGCAGCGAAAGCCATGACCGTGGCGATACGCACTTTTTTACAGCAAAACGCCAATCGGGAAGGCGATTGCCTGACCATCCCTGACAGCAGCGCCACGCAGCGTGTTTCTGCTTCGCCAGCGACCACGGGGGCGCGAACGATGACCGCCTGGACGCAGGATCTTATCTATGCGGGCGATTCGGTTCATTATCACGGCAGTCGCGCTACCGAAGGGACGCTTTCCTGGCGGCAAGCCACGGCCCAGGCGGGGCAGGGAGAGCGTTACGACCAGATACTCGCGTTTGCTTATCCCGACAACAGCCTTAGCCGCTGGGGAGCGCCACGCTCAACCTGCCAGTTATTACCCAAAGCGAAAGCCTGGCTGGCGAAAAAAATGCCGCAGTGGCGGCGTATGTTACAAGGCGAGACAGGGTACAACGAACCAGACGTGTTTGCGGTCTGTCGTTTAGTCTCAGGTTTCCCCTATACCGATCGGCAGCAGAAACGGCTGTTTATTCGTAACTTCTTTACGCTTCAGGATCGGCTGGATTTAACCCATGAGTATCTGCACCTGGCCTTTGATGGTTATCCCACCGGGCTTGATGAGAACTATATCGAAATGCTGACCCGACAATTATTAATGGACTAATGCTATGCGAAAGATTTTTCTTCCGTTGTTACTGGTGGCGCTTTCGCATGTTGCCCATGGCGAAGGTGTGCAGGAAGTCGAGATTGATGCACCGCTATCTGGCTGGCATCCGGCAGAGGGTGAAGATGCCAGTTTTTCACAATCGATCAATTACCCGGCGTCGTCCGTCAACATGGCAGATGATCAAAATATCTCAGCGCAGATCCGCGGCAAAATAAAGAATTATGCTGCGGCGGGTAAAGTTCAGCAGGGCCGGCTGGTGGTCAACGGTGCCAGTATGCCGCAGAGAATTGAATCCGATGGTTCATTTGCACGCCCTTATATTTTCACTGAAGGCAGCAACAGCGTGCAGGTCATCAGCCCAGATGGGCAAAGCCGACAAAAAATGCAGTTTTACTCAACGCCGGGCGCTGGAGTGATCCGCGCGCGTTTACGGCTGGTTCTCTCCTGGGATACGGACAATACCGACCTCGATCTTCACGTTGTCACACCTGATGGCGAACACGCCTGGTACGGTAACACCGTGCTGAAAAACAGTGGTGCACTGGATATGGATGTCACGACGGGGTACGGACCCGAGATTTTCGCCATGCCAGCGCCAGTTCACGGACGCTATCAGGTGTATATCAACTACTATGGCGGACGCAGCGAAACGGAATTGACGACCGCCCAACTGACGCTGATCACCGATGAAGGATCGGTCAATGAGAAACAGGAAACATTTATTGTACCGATGCGTAATGCTGGCGAGTTGACGCTGGTGAAAAGTTTTGACTGGTGATCCATCCTTTCACACAACCTGGCTCTCTCTTTTTTCAGATAAGACTGCTGGGCGATCTGCCGACGCCAGGATATAACCATTAACAAGCGTCGGCAGATTGGTCATTTCTTGTTGTTCGTACGGAAAACTGTCCATTTACTCCGGCTTTCCTGATTAAGGCAATGGTTTCTAAGCGATACGCATTATTGCAATGGTGACAGAACATTGCGGTAACACGCTTTTACCGCTACCTTAACCACACTCCATCGGTCACCTGAGGCGGAGCTTCGCCCCTTTGAAATACCTTGCTTCTTTTCGTACAACCCTGAAAGCCTCGCGCTACATGTTCAGAGCATTGGCGTTAGTGCTCTGGCTGTTGATTGCTTTTTCATCCGTTTTTTACATCGTGAATGCGTTACATCAGCGAGAATCGGAAATTCGTCAGGAATTTAATCTGAGTTCCGATCAGGCTCAGCGCTTTATTCAACGTACCTCTGATGTGATGAAAGAGCTGAAGTACATCGCTGAAAATCGCTTATCGGCAGAAAACGGTGTGCTTTCCCCGCGTGGACGAGAAACGCAGGCGGATGTGCCTGCGTTTGAACCGCTGTTTGCCGACTCCGATTGTTCCGCAATGAGTAACACCTGGCGAGGCTCTCTGGAGTCATTGGCGTGGTTTATGCGCTACTGGCGCGATAATTTCTCTGCGGCTTACGATCTCAACCGGGTATTTTTAATCGGCAGCGATAACCTTTGCATGGCCAATTTCGGTCTGCGTGATATGCCAGTGGAACGCGATACCGCGTTGAAAGCTTTGCATGAACGCATCAATAAATATCGAAATGCACCACAAGATGATAGCGGCAGTAACCTCTACTGGATCAGCGAAGGTCCGCGCCCTGGCGTCGGGTATTTTTACGCGTTGACGCCAGTTTATCTGGCGAACCGGTTGCAGGCGCTTTTGGGTGTCGAGCAGACCATCCGGATGGAGAACTTTTTCTTACCAGGTACGTTGCCGATGGGGGTTACCATTCTTGATGAAAATGGTCATACCCTCATTTCGCTTACCGGACCAGAAAGTAAAATTAAGGGCGATCCTCGCTGGATGCAGGAACGCTCCTGGTTTGGCTATACGGAAGGGTTCCGGGAGCTGGTGCTGAAGAAAAATCTGCCACCCTCATCGCTAAGCATCGTTTATTCGGTGCCGGTTGATAAGGTGCTGGAACGCATTCGCATGTTGATCCTTAACGCAATTTTGCTGAATGTGCTTGCCGGAGCTGCATTGTTTACTCTCGCGCGGATGTACGAGCGACGTATTTTCATTCCGGCGGAAAGCGACGCCCTGCGACTGGAAGAACATGAGCAGTTTAATCGCAAGATTGTCGCCTCCGCGCCAGTGGGTATCTGCATTTTGCGTACCGCTGATGGCGTCAATATTTTAAGTAACGAACTGGCGCATACCTATCTCAATATGCTTACGCATGAGGATCGCCAACGGCTGACACAAATTATCTGTGGGCAGCAGGTCAATTTTGTTGATGTCCTGACCAGCAACAATACCAATCTGCAAATCAGCTTCGTCCATTCGCGCTATCGTAATGAAAACGTGGCCATTTGTGTGCTGGTGGATGTTTCTTCGCGCGTGAAGATGGAAGAGTCGTTGCAGGAGATGGCACAAGCAGCGGAACAGGCGAGCCAGTCAAAATCGATGTTCCTTGCCACCGTCAGTCATGAGCTGCGAACGCCGCTGTATGGCATTATCGGTAACCTGGATCTGTTGCAAACCAAAGAGTTACCGAAAGGCGTCGATCGTCTGGTGACGGCAATGAACAACTCTTCCAGCCTGTTATTGAAAATTATCAGCGATATTCTCGATTTCTCGAAAATTGAATCAGAACAGTTGAAGATCGAACCGCGTGAGTTTTCACCGCGTGAAGTGATGAACCACATCACCGCCAACTATTTACCGCTGGTGGTACGCAAGCAGTTAGGCTTGTACTGCTTTATTGAACCGGATGTGCCAGTGGCCTTAAATGGCGACCCGATGCGTTTACAGCAGGTCATCTCCAACCTGTTGAGTAACGCCATAAAATTCACCGATACCGGCTGTATAGTTTTGCATGTTCGCGCTGATGGCGATTATCTCTCTATCCGTGTTCGCGATACCGGCGTGGGGATTCCGGCGAAAGAAGTCGTGCGCTTGTTTGATCCCTTCTTCCAGGTCGGAACGGGCGTACAGCGAAACTTCCAGGGGACCGGTCTGGGTCTGGCGATTTGTGAAAAACTGATCAGCATGATGGACGGCGATATCTCGGTAGATTCAGAACCGGGAATGGGCAGCCAGTTTACCGTGCGTATTCCGTTGTACGGCGCTCAGTACCCGCAGAAAAAAGGCGTGGAAGGGTTGAGTGGTAAACGCTGCTGGCTGGCGGTCCGCAATGCGTCGCTCTGTCAGTTCCTGGAAACCAGTTTGCAGCGCAGCGGCATCGTCGTTACAACATACGAAGGGCAGGAACCGACTCCCGAAGATGTGTTAATCACTGACGAGGTAGTGAGCAAAAAATGGCAGGGTAGAGCGGTAGTGACCTTCTGTCGTCGCCATATTGGTATTCCGCTGGAGAAAGCGCCAGGGGAGTGGGTACACAGTGTGGCTGCCCCGCATGAGCTACCGGCATTGTTGGCGCGTATTTATTTGATCGAGATGGAGAGCGATGATCCTGCTAACGCTCTGCCGTCGACGGACAAAGCGGTCAGCGATAACGACGATATGATGATTCTGGTTGTGGATGATCATCCGATTAACCGGCGTCTTCTGGCAGATCAGTTGGGATCGTTGGGCTATCAATGTAAAACCGCGAATGATGGCGTCGATGCGCTTAATGTACTTAGCAAGAATCATATTGATATCGTGCTTAGCGACGTCAACATGCCAAATATGGATGGTTACCGCTTGACGCAACGCATTCGTCAGTTGGGACTGACGTTGCCGGTAATCGGAGTAACTGCTAATGCGTTGGCTGAAGAGAAGCAGCGGTGTCTGGAGTCTGGTATGGACAGCTGCCTGTCGAAGCCGGTAACGCTGGATGTGATAAAACAGACGCTAACGGTATATGCCGAGAGGGTCAGGAAATCGCGGGATTCGTAGGACGGATAAGGCGTTTACGCCGCATCTGGCATTCAGTGCAAATGCCAGATGCGACGCTGACGCGTCTTATCTGGCCTACAGATGATTAGTCTTTATCTGCCGGACTTAAGGTCACAGAAGAGAGATAATTCAGCAGAGCAATATCGTTCTCGACACCCAGCTTCATCATCGCAGATTTCTTCTGGCTACTGATGGTTTTGATACTGCGGTTCAGCTTTTTAGCGATCTCGGTCACCAGGAAGCCTTCAGCAAACAGGCGCAGAACTTCACTCTCTTTTGGCGAGAGACGCTTGTCACCGTAACCACCAGCACTGATTTTTTCCAACAGGCGAGAAACGCTTTCCGGGGTAAATTTCTTCCCTTTCTGCAGCGCGGCGAGAGCTTTCGGCAGATCGGTCGGTGCACCTTGTTTCAGCACGATCCCTTCGATATCCAGATCCAATACCGCACTAAGAATCGCCGGGTTGTTGTTCATAGTCAGAACAATGATCGACAGGCTTGGGAAATGGCGCTTGATGTACTTGATTAAGGTAATGCCATCGCCGTACTTATCGCCAGGCATGGAGAGATCGGTAATCAACACATGCGCATCCAGTTTCGGCAGGTTGTTGATCAGTGCTGTAGAGTCTTCAAATTCGCCGACAACATTCACCCACTCAATTTGCTCAAGTGATTTGCGAATACCGAACAAGACTATCGGATGGTCATCGGCAATAATTACGTTCATATTGTTCATGTAATAGGCTACCTTGCTACAGCAAGCTCTTGACATAACTGTCAATGTCGCTGATGTATTTTTCTATTCCTGGAACATCCTTCTCACGAATCAGATGTTCCAGCGTTTCACATAACTGCTTGCCGGGTACCAGATTTAGCATGGCAAATACGCCTTTAAGACGATGAGCCGTTTGGGCTAACGCAGCAAAGTCACTGGTTGCTGCTTCAGTATACAGCCTCTTAACATCATCCGGTACTGTGTCTACAAAGAGCGCATAATAGCCGCTGGCATGGAGTTGCGCATTTTCATCTCCGCCCAGAGGCGATTCTGTCACCTCTTCCTGCGCCAGTTGCACTTCAATTAATTGTAAGACCGCTTCCTGCATAGCGTTGCTCATATTGAAGTTGACGCACAATTGACCAGGCCCAATTTCCCGTACGCCAGACTCATCATCGCTTAAAAGCAAGCCAGAGGCAGTAAGATTAGACGGATTATCCGTTAAAAAGATATCATAATCTTGACTAATTAATCTTTCATCGGGTGTGATACAGGTTGCACCCCAATTTTCTAACTGGCGAGTGACAATATTCCGAATTTCTGCCGAAGTAACATCCACCATTACGCAGACATCATCCAGTAATCGCTCTTCTTCCTCTTCAACTTCCGGGTCAGCTGCGAGCATTTTGATATGCACAGAGTAGCGTGTACCAAGCCCATCCCGCGTTTTGATGTTTAAATGACCGCCCAGTTTACGCGCCAGTTGATCGCTCAGCCAGAATGCCAGCGGGTCCGCCTTGCCATAGCGATCGTTTTGGGTCTGGTTGATAAACGGGAAGTGCAAATTATCCATTTCATGAATGCTTACGCCTTCTCCAGTGTCCAGAATGCGGAACGTCAGGCGGTCTTCGGAGGACTCATCCTGATCAACCTCAAGGGTGATTTTTCCCAATTGCGTTGAGGTCACGGCATATTGTATCAGTAACAGCAAAATACGTCGTAAGGCATCGCGATCGCCGCGGCGCATATCGTGTGCTTTCAGATGATTGTTAATCAGCAGTTGCAGACCTTTACGCTTGATGGCAGGCAACACTGAAGGCACAACTTCATCAATCAAATCCTGCACGTAGAACAGCACCGTCTCACTTTTCCAGCTATCGTCCGCAAGCATGTTCGCTAACTGTATTTCATCGACCAGCCGCACCAGCACATCAGCCTGATTCGCCAGTTGTTTGCTTTCCGGGGCGTTGAGTTTAGCCGCGCTTTCCGCCAGGGACTGTGCGGGTTCTTTCAGCGCATCGCCAATGTTTTTCATAAAGGTCATCCGCCCCTGCTGGTTTTTCTCATACAGACGCTGCGCCTGCTTGAGTTTCTTGTTTACCAGCACTTCGCGATCCTGATCGCGAATAATGAAAATTTGTGTGCGCGGCGCGACCTGGCTGCGGAACATGCGGATCTCATACAGCTCGTTATTAATCGTCGCCTGAATAATCCCCTGATGCTGTTCCGCCATGGTGGTGATGTTTTGCAGATTCAAATGCGGCAGCAAATGATCGGCAATTTTGTTACTTATGACAGTGCGGTTCGATTCCTGATCGTGAACCAGCAGGCCGAGCGGCAGCAGTGAGACTATCTCTTCATTGATTGCCCGTAAAATGCGCAATTCGTTATTGACCGCCGTGTTGGGTAGACTTTCTGTACTGCGACTGGAGAAATGGCGAAATGTGGTATAGCCAAATAACGCCAGCGCCAGCAAACCGATGTTCAGCAGCAGTGGCAGCAGAATGTTTTGCAACGTATCCAGCAATAAGGTGCCATAAGGAACCTGCCAGACCAGTCGCATATCGGTAGAGTTGAGTGCCGAGGAGATTTCAATCTTCGTACTGTTAAAGTGGATACTGACGCTATCCGTCCCTTCTTTCTCATTCTCATTGTTTCCCGTTGCCGTCGCGTCTGGCTCAAGGCGGAAACTGTCCAGCGGCATACCCGGCGGGATCAAATCATTAATCGGCAGATCAAAAGCCACGACCGTTGCCAGATGTCCTGGCTGGTTGAACGTGGTACGCAAGGTAAAGTAATGACCGTTCTGCCAGGCCAGGCGGCGCATGTTAGAAAAACTTTCGCGTTCATCGAGGGCGTTGGCCTGTTGCAACATCTCTGCACGACGTGAATCAACAATGTCGCTGACGGTCGATTCTTTAAATCCGGAGGTGAGATCTTTGAGGGGCAGGGTTGAGATCAGCACCAGACTGTTATCCTGACCATTCAGGTAATACATCGACCACGGTACATTTTCTGCGCCCCACAATGTGTCCAGATAGGTGGACATCCGTTGAGTCATCTCAAGCGTTGAGTTGTCGTGAGAGCCAAAGATTAACGCTTCCGTTTTGCGGCGTGGTTTTTCCAGATAGTAGACATCCTGTTTCAGGCGCGTCTCTTGTAAACCTTCTCCGGAGGAGGGGGAGGTCGTCGCGGCAATGTTGTCGTAGATCTGCCAGGTCACGTAACGCCAGGTATCGACGCGCTTTTGGATTGCGTGGGTAATGTCGACAATCTGGTAACTTTTATCTTTCAGCCAGGCGTTAACGGCGCTTTGTACCATTACCCCCATCGTCACCAGTAACACAATGATCAACAGTAAAAAGAAGCGGGTAATGCTCCCCGGTAGGAGTGAAAAGCGGGTCGTGGCCGTTGTCTCTTTCTGACGCATTCGTGTTTATGACCTGTTAAAACTTCGCGAAGTGATAGGGCAGTATAAAGGGTACAGTGTGAAATTCCAGACTCTTACCTGATTGATGATTCTCTATTCTCCCGTGATATTTATCATCCTGCATTGGGTGAAATAGATGTACAAGCGCCATTTTGCTGTACAAATAACCTACAAAAAGCCCAACGAAATTAATTGCAAATAAACGAAGATTGCTGGAAATTATGCCGATGTTAATTATTTGTGAAATAGTTAACAAGCGTTATAGTTTTTCTGTGGTAGCACAGAATAATGAAAAGTGTGTAAAGAAGGGTAAAAAAAACCGGATGCGAGGCATCCGGTTGAAATAGGGGTAAACAGACATTCAGAAATGAATGACGGTAATAAATAAAGTTAATGATGATAGCGGGAGTTATTCTAGTTGCGAGTGAAGGTTTTGTTTTGACATTCAGTGCTGTCAAATACTTAAGAATAAGTTATTGATTTTAACCTTGAATTATTATTGCTTGATGTTAGGTGCTTATTTCGCCATTCCGCAATAATCTTAAAAAGTTCCCTTCTATTTACATTTTGAAACATCTATAGCGATAAATGAAACATCTTAAAAGTTTTAGTATCATATTCGTGTTGGATTATTCTGCATTTTTGGGGAGAATGGACTTGCCGACTGATTAATGAGGGTTAATCAGTATGCAGTGGCATAAAAAAGCAAATAAAGGCATATAACAGAGGGTTAATAACATGAAAGTTAAAGTACTGTCCCTCCTGGTCCCAGCTCTGCTGGTAGCAGGCGCAGCAAACGCTGCTGAAGTTTACAACAAAGACGGCAACAAATTAGATCTGTACGGTAAAGTAGACGGCCTGCACTATTTCTCTGACAACAAGTCAGAAGACGGCGACCAGACCTATGTACGTCTTGGTTTCAAAGGCGAAACTCAGGTTACTGACCAGCTGACCGGTTACGGCCAGTGGGAATATCAGATCCAGGGCAATACCTCTGAAGACAACAAAGAAAACTCCTGGACCCGTGTGGCATTCGCAGGTCTGAAATTCCAGGATGTTGGTTCTTTCGACTACGGTCGTAACTACGGCGTTGTTTACGACGTAACTTCCTGGACCGACGTACTGCCAGAATTCGGTGGCGACACTTACGGTTCTGACAACTTCATGCAGCAGCGTGGTAACGGCTTCGCGACCTACCGTAACACTGACTTCTTCGGTCTGGTTGACGGCCTGAACTTTGCTGTTCAGTACCAGGGCAAAAACGGTAGCGTAAGCGGCGAGGGCATGACCAACAACGGTCGTGATGCTCTGCGTCAGAACGGCGACGGCGTTGGCGGTTCTATCACTTATGATTACGAAGGCTTCGGTATCGGTGCTGCAGTTTCCAGCTCCAAACGTACTGATGCTCAGAACACCGCTGCTTACATCGGTAACGGCGACCGTGCTGAAACCTACACTGGTGGTCTGAAATACGACGCTAACAACATCTACCTGGCTGCTCAGTACACCCAGACCTACAACGCAACTCGCGTAGGTTCCTTGGGTTGGGCAAACAAAGCACAGAACTTCGAAGCTGTTGCTCAGTACCAGTTCGACTTCGGTCTGCGTCCGTCTGTAGCCTACCTGCAGTCTAAAGGTAAAAACCTGGGTGTCATCAATGGTCGTAACTACGACGACGAAGATATCCTGAAATATGTTGATGTTGGTGCGACCTACTACTTCAACAAAAACATGTCCACCTACGTTGACTACAAAATCAACCTGCTGGACGACAACCGCTTCACCCGTGACGCTGGCATCAACACTGATGACATCGTAGCTCTGGGTCTGGTTTACCAGTTCTAATTTCGATTTATATCGAACAAAGGGCCTGCGGGCCCTTTTTTCATTGTTTTCAGCGTACAAACGCGTTTTTTTGGTGTACTCTTGCGACCGTTCGCATGAGGATAATCACGTATGGAAATAAGCTTTACCCGCGTGGCACTGCTGGCTGCCGCGCTCTTCTTTGTTGGTTGCGATCAAAAACCACAACCCGCCAAAACCCACGCTACCGAAGTTACCGTTCTTGAAGGCAAAACCATGGGAACCTTCTGGCGTGCCAGCATCCCTGGCATTGACGCCAAACGCAGTGCTGAACTTAAAGAGAAGATTCAGACCCAGCTGGACGCTGACGATCAGCTGCTTTCGACCTATAAAAAAGACTCTGCGCTGATGCGCTTTAACGACTCGCAAAGTCTGACACCGTGGCCGGTAAGTGAAGCGATGGCCGATATCGTCACCACCTCGCTACGTATTGGCGCAAAGACCGATGGCGCGATGGATATTACTGTTGGGCCGCTGGTGAATCTGTGGGGCTTTGGCCCGGAACAACAACCAGTACAAATTCCGAGCCAGGAACAAATTGATGCAATGAAAGCCAAAACCGGCTTACAGCACCTGACTGTCATCAATCAGTATCATCAGCAGTACCTGCAAAAAGATCTTCCGGATTTATATGTCGATCTCTCTACCGTCGGTGAAGGTTATGCGGCGGATCACCTGGCACGCTTGATGGAGCAGGAAGGGATTTCCCGCTATCTGGTGTCGGTGGGCGGCGCGCTGAACAGCCGTGGTATGAACGGTGCAGGCCAGCCGTGGCGGGTAGCGATTCAAAAACCAACCGATAAAGAAAACGCGGTTCAGGCCGTGGTGGATATCAACGGTCATGGGATTAGCACCTCTGGCAGCTACCGTAACTATTACGAACTGGACGGTAAACGTCTTTCTCATGTTATCGATCCGCAAACCGGGCGTCCCATCGAACACAATCTGGTATCCGTGACGGTGATTGCCCCGACGGCGCTGGAAGCCGATGCCTGGGATACTGGCTTGATGGTACTGGGGCCGGAGAAAGCCAAAGAGGTTGTTCGCCGGGAAGGGCTGGCGGTTTATATGATCACCAAAGAGGGCGATAATTTTAAAACCTGGATGTCGCCGCAGTTTAAAAGCTTCCTTATCAGCGAAAAAAATTAAAGCGCAAGATTGTTGGTTTTTGCGTGATGGTGACCGGGCAGACTAAAGGCTATCCTTAACCAGGGAGCTGATTATGAAAAACGCCACATGCTTAACTGACGATCAACGCTGGCAATCTGTCTTAGCCCGTGACCCGAATGCCGACGGCGAATTCGTTTTCGCCGTGCGCACCACAGGCATCTTTTGCCGTCCGTCTTGCCGCGCCAGACATGCCTTGCGGGAAAATGTCTCCTTCTACGCAAATGCCAGCGAGGCACTCACCGCCGGATTTCGCCCCTGCAAACGCTGCCAACCCGATAAAGCCAATGCCCAGCAACATCGGTTGGATAAAATCACCCACGCGTGTCGACTGCTGGAACAGGAAACGCCTGTAACGCTGGAAGCCTTAGCCGACCAGGTGGCGATGAGTCCATTTCATTTGCATCGGTTGTTTAAAGCGACTACCGGAATGACGCCTAAAGCCTGGCAACAGGCCTGGCGCGCTCGCCGTTTGCGCGAATCGCTGGCGAAAGGGGAGAGCGTGACGACGTCTATTCTTAACGCCGGATTCCCCGACAGCAGCAGTTACTACCGCAAAGCCGATGAAACGCTGGGCATGACGGCTAAACAATTCCGTCATGGTGGCGAAAATCTGGCGGTGCGTTACGCGCTGGCTGATTGTGAGCTGGGCCGTTGCCTGGTGGCAGAAAGCGAGCGGGGGATTTGCGCGATATTGTTGGGCGATGATGATGCGACACTAATCAGCGAGTTGCAGCAGATGTTTCCCGCTGCCGACAACGCGCCTGCCGATCTGACGTTTCAGCAACATGTGCGTGAAGTGATCGCCAGCCTCAATCAACGCGATATGCCGCTGACGTTACCGCTGGACATTCGCGGTACTGCTTTTCAGCAACAAGTCTGGCAGGCACTGCGCACGATACCTTGTGGTGAAACCGTCAGTTATCAGCAACTGGCGAACGCCATCGGCAAACCGAAAGCGGTACGGGCCGTTGCCAGCGCCTGTGCCGCCAACAAGCTCGCTATCGTTATACCTTGTCATCGGGTGGTCCGTGGTGATGGCTCACTTTCCGGTTACCGCTGGGGCGTGTTGCGTAAAGCACAACTGCTGCGCCGCGAAGCTGAGAATGAGGAGAGGTAATGTTGGATCTGTTTGCCGATGCTGAACCGTGGCAAGAACTACTGGCGGCTGGAGCGGTGATTTTGCACCGTTTTGCTTTTAACGCTGCGGAGCAACTGATCCGCGATATTAATGACGTTGCCAGCCAGTCGCCGTTTCGCCAGATGGTCACTCCAGGCGGATATACCATGTCGGTGGCGATGACCAACTGTGGGCATCTGGGCTGGACGACCCATCGGCAAGGTTATCTCTATTCGCCCATTGATCCGCAAACAAATAAACCGTGGCCCGCCATGCCACAAAGCTTTCATGATTTATGTCAACGTGCGGCTACGGCGGCGGGCTATCCAGATTTCCAGCCAGATGCTTGTCTTATCAACCGCTACGCTCCTGGCGCGAAACTGTCGCTGCATCAGGATAAAGACGAACCGGATCTGCGCGCGCCAATTGTTTCTGTTTCTCTGGGCTTACCCGCGATTTTTCAATTTGGCGGCCTGAAACGAAATGATCCGCTAAAAAGATTGTTGTTGGAACATGGCGATGTGGTGGTATGGGGCGGTGAATCGCGGCTGTTTTATCATGGGATTCAACCGTTGAAAGCGGGGTTTCATCCACTCACCGCCGACTGCCGCTACAACCTGACATTCCGTCAGGCAGGTAAAAAAGAATAAAAATAAGAATTATTATTGCTGTGTGCGCGAAGATGTTTAAACTGCGGGCTGTAATTCATTGTCCGGGTTTTCTGCATGGAACTTCTTGTACTTGTCTGGCGGCAGTATCGCTGGCCATTTATCAGTGTGATGGCGCTAAGCCTCGCCAGTGCGGCATTAGGCATTGGCTTAATTGCTTTTATCAATCAGCGCCTTATCGAAACGGCGGATACCAGTCTGCTGGTGTTGCCGGAGTTTCTGGGATTATTGCTGCTGTTGATGGCAGTCACTCTCGGATCGCAACTGGCGCTCACCACTTTGGGGCATCACTTCGTTTACCGACTGCGTAGTGAATTTATCAAGCGGATTCTGGATACCCACGTCGAGCGCATTGAACAACTCGGTAGCGCCTCGTTGCTGGCGGGGTTAACCAGCGATGTGCGCAATATCACCATTGCTTTTGTGCGTCTGCCGGAGCTGGTGCAGGGGATCATTCTCACTATCGGTTCCGCGGCGTATCTGTGGATGCTGTCGGGCAAAATGTTGCTGGTAACGGCTATCTGGATGGCGATCACCATCTGGGGCGGTTTTGTGCTGGTGGCGCGGGTGTACAAACATATGGCGACCCTGCGTGAAACCGAAGACAAGCTGTACACGGATTTTCAAACCGTACTCGAAGGGCGCAAAGAGCTGACTCTGAACCGGGAACGCGCCGAGTATGTGTTTAACAACCTCTACATTCCTGATGCGCAAGAGTATCGCCATCATATTATCCGCGCAGATACCTTCCATCTTAGTGCCGTGAACTGGTCAAACATCATGATGCTGGGCGCAATCGGTCTGGTGTTCTGGATGGCGAACAGTCTCGGTTGGGCTGATACCAACGTTGCCGCGACCTATTCGTTGACGCTGTTATTCCTGCGTACGCCGCTGCTTTCGGCGGTTGGCGCATTACCGACGCTGCTGACGGCGCAGGTGGCGTTTAACAAGCTGAACAAATTCGCACTCGCGCCTTTCAAAGCAGAGTTTCCGCGCCCACAGGCGTTTCCCAACTGGCAAACGCTGGAGCTTCGTAACGTGACGTTTGCTTATCAGGATAACGAGTTTTCCGTTGGGCCGATTAATCTCACCATCAAACGTGGCGAGCTGCTGTTTCTGATTGGTGGCAACGGTAGTGGAAAATCGACGCTGGCGATGTTGCTGACGGGCTTGTATCAGCCACAAAGCGGCGAAATCTTGCTGGATGGCAACCCTGTCAGCGGCGAACAACCGGAAGATTATCGCAAACTGTTTTCGGCAGTGTTTACCGATGTCTGGCTGTTTGATCAACTGCTGGGGCCGGAGGGGCAACCCGCTAACCCGCAACTGGTTGAGAAGTGGCTGGCGCAGCTGAAAATGGCTCATAAGCTTGAGTTAAGCAACGGGCGTATTGTTAACCTGAAGTTATCAAAAGGGCAGAAAAAACGCGTGGCGCTGTTGCTGGCGCTGGCAGAAGAACGCGATATTATCCTGCTGGATGAATGGGCGGCGGATCAGGATCCACACTTCCGTCGTGAGTTTTATCAGGTGTTGCTGCCGCTGATGCAGGAGATGGGTAAAACTATTTTCGCCATCAGTCATGATGATCATTACTTTATCCACGCCGACCGCCTGCTGGAAATGCGCAACGGGGAACTTAGCGAGCTGACAGGCGAAGAGCGCGATGCTGCTTCGCGTGATGCCGTTGCCCGGACGGCATAATATTACGACGCTGACCTGGCGGACTGCTGCCGCCAGGTCAATATGCTAAAAATCCCTTCATTTCTAATAACCCTATAATTAATCAACGAAATTATAATGTTTCTAAAATTAGAATATAATTTATAAACATTATTTAAATGTTGTTACTTAAGTGTTACCGTTGATGCCGCGCAAATCTCAACTGCAATAAAGCGACTAAAAGTAAGGCATTAACAAGATGAAAAAAGTGACTGCCATGCTCTTCTCGATGGCCGTGGGGCTTAATGCCGTTTCGATGGCGGCAAAAGCGAAAGCGTCCGAGGAGCAGGAAACTGATGTACTGTTGATTGGCGGCGGCATTATGAGCGCCACGTTGGGGACCTATTTACGCGAGCTGGAGCCTGAATGGTCGATGACCATGGTGGAGCGCCTGGAGGGTGTCGCGCAGGAGAGTTCGAACGGCTGGAACAACGCCGGAACCGGGCATTCTGCACTGATGGAACTCAATTACACTCCGCAAAACGCCGATGGCAGCATCAGTATTGAAAAAGCAGTCGCCATTAACGAAGCATTCCAGATTTCCCGCCAGTTTTGGGCACACCAGGTCGAACGTGGTGTGCTGCGAACCCCACGTTCATTTATTAATACCGTTCCACATATGAGCTTTGTCTGGGGCGAGGATAACGTCAATTTCCTGCGCGCCCGTTACGCCGCGTTGCAACAAAGCTCGCTGTTTCGCGGTATGCGTTACTCTGAAGATCACGCGCAGATCAAAGAGTGGGCACCGTTAGTGATGGAAGGGCGCGATCCGCAACAGAAAGTTGCAGCCACGCGTACGGAAATTGGTACTGATGTGAACTATGGCGAGATCACCCGCCAGTTAATTGCTTCCTTGCAGAAGAAATCTAATTTTTCGCTGCAACTCAGCAGCGAAGTCCGCGCCCTAAAGCGTAATGACGATAACACCTGGACCGTCACTGTTGCCGATCTGAAAAACGGCACTGCACAGAACATCCGCGCCAAATTTGTCTTTATCGGCGCGGGCGGTGCGGCGCTGAAGTTGTTACAGGAATCGGGTATTCCGGAAGCGAAAGACTACGCCGGTTTCCCGGTGGGCGGACAGTTCCTTGTTTCGGAAAACCCGGACGTGGTTAATCACCATCTGGCGAAGGTTTACGGTAAAGCATCCGTTGGCGCACCACCGATGT
Organism: Escherichia sp. WS1265; assembly: GCF_046487585.1. Taxonomy (NCBI): domain Bacteria; kingdom Pseudomonadati; phylum Pseudomonadota; class Gammaproteobacteria; order Enterobacterales; family Enterobacteriaceae; genus Escherichia; species Escherichia sp. WS1265. Next base: position 157,082 of record NZ_JBJQJE010000011.1, on the reverse strand, counting down.
CGGTTCCGCATATCGATACCCGTGTTCTGGACGGTAAACGCGTCGTGCTGTTTGGGCCATTTGCCACCTTCTCAACCAAATTCCTCAAAAACGGTTCATTGTGGGATCTGATGAGTTCCACCACCACCTCTAACGTGATGCCGATGATGCACGTCGGGCTGGATAATTTCGATCTGGTGAAATATCTGGTGAGTCAGGTGATGTTGAGTGAAGAGGATCGTTTTGAAGCGTTGAAAGAGTACTATCCGCAGGCGAAAAAAGAGGACTGGCGTTTGTGGCAAGCGGGACAGCGCGTACAGATTATCAAGCGTGATGCCGAGAAAGGTGGCGTACTGCGTCTGGGTACCGAAGTGGTCAGCGACCAGCAAGGGACTATTGCCGCGCTGCTGGGGGCATCGCCAGGTGCGTCAACCGCCGCGCCGATTATGTTGAATCTGCTGGAAAAAGTATTTGGCGATCGCGTTTCCAGCCCGCAATGGCAGGCAACGTTGAAGGCGATCGTTCCGTCTTATGGACGCAAGCTGAACGGTGATGTAGCGGCAACGGAGCGCGAGTTGCAGTACACCAGCGAAGTGCTGGGGCTGAAATACGACAAACCGCAAGCAGCAGATAGTACGCCGAAACCGCAGTTGAAACCGCAACCCGTTCAAAAAGAAGTGGCGGATATTGCGTTGTAATGATGTGCCACATCCGGCATGGTATGCCGGATGTGGCGTATGCTGATAAGACGCGCCAGCGTCGCATCAGGCAACCGGCTTGGGCGTTAGATGTCGGATGCGGCGTGACCGCCTTATCCGACCTACGGGGTGGAGCACTTCACGGCAGTTTAGCGGACTACCGCGTTGTCAATTTTCTCTTCCGCCTTCCAGATGCGGTACTTCACATCCACATTGTCTGGCGTATACACCACGATCGGCAGCTTGCTGTTATAACGCAGCATTCCGGCATCGCCCAGATACGCGGTGACAAATTTCTTCTCTTTCTTGCCATCCGGGCAGGCCATCATCGTCGAAACCGGGGAACTGACTTTATCAAAGACATAATAATCATAGCCCCAGCCTTCCAGCGTTTTGCTTTCCAGCTTCCCGCCGAGACGATGCAAATTGCAATCGACTTCCAGCGTCTGACCGATTAACAGTTCTACTTTCAGGGTAGATTCATCTTCTTGCGGGGTTAACTGAATCACCTGACGCTTCATGCCTTTTTCAGCTTGCGGATAAGGCGCGATTTTTTCCAGTGGCTGGACGCTCTCTGCCGCCCAGGCGGAGGTGGTGGCGAAAGCGGCAAACAATACTGCAGGTAGAATGGTCTTCATTTTTGCTTTCCTTCTTCATTTATAGGTTTTCACCGATGATGTCGCTGAAGGTTAACATATTCATCAGATTTATTAATTTGCTTTATGAATAACTTAAAGAACATTCAGATAATTTTACCTGCTCTTTTAGTGTTAAATTCTGATGAGAGAGCAAACCAACAGAAATATTTCTGGTGAATTAATCGCTATATAAATATGTTTATAACCATTTGAAATGTGAGCAAAAGCCCGTTTTTGCCACGCTTCCCGCCACTCTTTTGATCCTGCTACAGGTTTTACCCCGATCGGGGTATGCATCTTTGACACATCCTTTAATATCTTAGCGGCTATAAAAATGGCTTATTAATTATGCGGTTTATTTGGTCGCTCTCAATTTTCAGAGCGCGTTAATGATGGAAGGTCAATGTGAAGATTGATGCATCCCGTCGGGGCATACTCACTGGTCGCTGGCGCAAAGCCAGTAACGGTATCCGTCCGCCCTGGTCCGGTGATGAATCTCATTTTCTGACCCATTGCACCCGCTGCGACGCCTGTATTAATGCTTGTGAAAACAACATTCTGCAACGCGGCGCGGGCGGCTATCCGAGCGTTAACTTCAAAAATAACGAGTGCAGCTTCTGTTACGCCTGCGCGCAGGCTTGCCCCGAATCGCTATTTTCTCCGCGCCACACCAGGGCCTGGGATTTGCAGTTCACCATTGGGGACGCGTGCCTGGCGTATCAGTCAGTTGAATGCCGCCGCTGTCAGGATAGCTGTGAGCCAATGGCAATTATCTTTCGCCCGACGCTCTCCGGGATCTACCAGCCGCAACTTAATAGCCAACTTTGCAACGGATGTGGAGCATGTGCAGCCAGCTGTCCGGTATCAGCCATAACTGCGGAGTATCTCCATGCACACTAACTGGCAAGTTTGCAGCCTGGTCGTGCAGGCCAAAAGCGAACGAATTTCAGACATCAGCACCCAACTGAACGCCTTTCCCGGCTGTGAAGTTGCTGTCAGCGACGCGCCGAGCGGTCAGTTGATTGTGGTGGTGGAAGCAGAAGACAGCGAAACGCTGATCCAAACCATTGAGTCAGTACGCAACGTAGAGGGCGTGCTGGCGGTGTCGCTGGTTTATCACCAGCAGGAAGAGCAAGGTGAGGAAACACCATGAAACTCAGTCGTCGTAGCTTTATGAAAGCTAACGCCGTTGCGGCCGCTGCGGCGGCTGCCGGTCTCAGCGTGCCGGGCGTTGCCCGCGCCGTTGTTGGTCAGCAGGAAGCCATTAAATGGGATAAAGCGCCGTGCCGTTTCTGCGGTACTGGTTGCGGCGTTCTGGTCGGAACGCAGCAGGGGCGTGTGGTGGCCTGTCAGGGCGACCCGGACGCACCGGTTAACCGTGGTCTGAACTGCATTAAGGGCTATTTCCTGCCCAAAATCATGTACGGTAAAGACCGTTTGACGCAGCCGCTTCTGCGTATGAAAAACGGTAAATATGACAAAGAAGGCGAATTTACCCCAATCACCTGGGATCAGGCCTTCGATGTGATGGAAGAGAAATTCAAAACCGCCCTGAAAGAAAAAGGGCCGGAGTCGATCGGTATGTTCGGTTCTGGTCAGTGGACTATCTGGGAAGGTTATGCCGCGTCCAAGCTGTTTAAAGCGGGCTTCCGTTCGAACAACATCGACCCGAACGCGCGTCACTGTATGGCGTCGGCAGTAGTTGGCTTTATGCGTACCTTTGGTATGGATGAGCCGATGGGCTGCTATGACGACATCGAGCAGGCTGACGCGTTTGTGCTGTGGGGCGCTAACATGGCGGAGATGCACCCGATCCTCTGGTCACGCATCACTAACCGTCGTCTCTCTAACCAGAACGTCACCGTGGCGGTGCTTTCTACCTACCAGCATCGTAGCTTCGAGCTGGCGGATAACGGCATCATCTTTACGCCGCAATCTGACCTGGTGATCCTGAACTACATCGCCAACTATATCATTCAAAACAATGCGATAAATCAGGACTTCTTCAGCAAGCACGTTAACCTGCGCAAAGGGGCGACGGACATCGGCTACGGTTTACGTCCGACCCATCCGCTGGAAAAAGCAGCGAAGAATCCGGGTTCTGACGCCTCCGAACCGATGAGCTTTGAAGATTACAAAGCCTTCGTTGCCGAGTATACGCTGGAAAAAACCGCCGAAATGACTGGCGTACCAAAAGATCAGCTGGAACAACTGGCGCAGCTGTATGCCGATCCGAACAAGAAAGTCATCTCCTACTGGACGATGGGCTTCAACCAGCATACTCGTGGCGTGTGGGCCAACAACCTGGTCTACAACCTGCACCTGCTGACCGGCAAAATTTCCCAGCCGGGTTGCGGTCCGTTCTCCCTGACCGGGCAGCCTTCCGCGTGTGGTACTGCGCGTGAAGTGGGCACCTTTGCTCACCGTCTGCCTGCGGACATGGTGGTGACTAACGAGAAACACCGTGATATCTGCGAGAAGAAGTGGAATATCCCGAGCGGCACCATTCCGGCGAAAATCGGTCTGCACGCGGTGGCACAAGACCGTGCGCTGAAAGACGGCAAGCTGAATGTTTACTGGACCATGTGTACCAACAACATGCAGGCCGGGCCGAACATTAATGAAGAGCGTATGCCGGGCTGGCGCGATCCGCGCAACTTCATCATCGTCTCCGATCCGTATCCGACAGTCAGTGCGCTGGCCGCCGACTTGATCCTGCCGACCGCAATGTGGGTAGAGAAAGAGGGCGCTTACGGTAATGCCGAACGCCGTACTCAGTTCTGGCGTCAGCAGGTACAGGCACCGGGCGAAGCGAAATCGGATCTCTGGCAGTTAGTCCAGTTCTCCCGCCGCTTCAAAACAGAAGAAGTATGGCCGGAAGAGCTGCTGGCGAAGAAACCGGAACTGCGTGGCAAAACGCTGTACGAGGTTCTGTATGCCACCCCGGAAGTGAGCAAATTCCCGCTATCCGAACTGGCGGAAGATCAGCTGAACGATGAATCCCGCGAGCTGGGCTTCTATCTGCAAAAAGGGCTGTTCGAAGAGTACGCATGGTTTGGTCGCGGTCACGGTCACGATCTGGCACCGTTCGATGACTACCACAAAGCGCGCGGTCTGCGCTGGCCGGTAGTGAACGGTAAAGAAACGCAGTGGCGTTACAGCGAAGGTAACGACCCGTACGTGAAAGCGGGCGAAGGCTACAAGTTCTACGGTAAACCGGATGGCAAAGCGGTGATCTTCGCGCTGCCGTTCGAACCGGCGGCGGAGGCACCGGATGAAGAGTACGACCTGTGGCTCTCTACCGGACGCGTTCTGGAGCACTGGCATACCGGCAGTATGACTCGCCGTGTACCGGAACTGCACCGCGCCTTCCCGGAAGCGGTCCTGTTTATTCACCCGCTGGATGCGAAAGCGCGCGATCTGCGCCGTGGCGACAAAGTGAAAGTGGTTTCTCGCCGTGGCGAAGTCATCTCGATTGTTGAAACGCGCGGTCGTAACCGTCCGCCGCAGGGCCTGGTGTACATGCCGTTCTTCGACGCCGCACAGCTGGTTAACAAACTGACGCTGGATGCGACCGATCCGCTCTCGAAAGAGACGGACTTCAAGAAGTGCGCGGTCAAACTGGAGAAGGTGTAAGCCATTATGTCCCGGTCAGCGAAACCTCAAAATGGTCGCCGCCGCTTTCTGCGCGATGTCGTTCGCACAGCTGGCGGGCTGGCTGCCGTGGGTGTGGCGCTGGGGTTACAACAGCAAACCGCACGCGCATCTGGCGTGCGGTTGCGCCCGCCCGGAGCCATAAACGAGAACGCCTTTGCCAGTGCCTGTGTGCGTTGCGGTCAGTGTGTTCAGGCTTGCCCTTACGACACCTTAAAACTGGCGACGCTGGCCTCTGGCCTGTCGGCGGGCACGCCATATTTTGTCGCACGGGATATTCCTTGCGAAATGTGTGAGGACATTCCGTGCGCCAAAGTGTGCCCGAGCGGTGCGCTGGATCGTGAGATTGAATCGATCGACGACGCGCGGATGGGGCTGGCGGTGCTGGTGGACCAGGAAAACTGTCTCAACTTTCAGGGGCTGCGCTGCGATGTTTGTTATCGCGAATGCCCGAAAATTGATGAGGCCATCACCCTGGAGCTGGAGCGCAACACGCGTACCGGTAAGCACGCCCGCTTTCTGCCGACGGTTCACAGCGACGCCTGTACCGGCTGCGGTAAGTGCGAAAAAGTGTGCGTGCTGGAACAACCGGCAATCAAGGTGTTACCGCTGTCACTGGCGAAAGGGGAGTTAGGTCACCATTACCGCTTCGGCTGGCTGGAGGGGAACAATGGCAAATCGTAAACGTGACGCCGGGCGCGAGGCGCTGGAGAAAAAAGGCTGGTGGTGCAGTCACCGTTGGCTGGTATTGCGTCGCCTTTGTCAGTTCTTCGTGCTGGGGATGTTTTTGAGCGGCCCGTGGTTTGGTGTGTGGATCTTGCACGGCAACTACAGCAGTAGCCTGTTATTCGACACCGTTCCACTGACCGATCCGCTGATGACGCTGCAAAGTCTTGCCAGCGGTCATCTGCCTGCCACGGTGGCGTTGACCGGTGCGGTGATTATCACCGTGCTCTACGCGCTGGCAGGAAAGCGATTATTTTGCAGCTGGGTCTGCCCGCTGAATCCGATTACCGACTTAGCGAACTGGTTACGCAGACGATTTGACCTCAATCAGTCTGCGACGATCCCTCGCCACATTCGCTACGTGCTGTTGGTGGTCATTCTGCTGGGATCGGCCTTAACCGGCACGCTCATCTGGGAATGGATCAACCCCGTTTCCCTGATGGGGCGCAGTCTGGTAATGGGATTCGGCAGCGGCGCGCTGCTTATTCTCGCGCTGTTTTTATTTGATCTACTGGTCGTTGAACACGGCTGGTGCGGGCACATTTGTCCGGTTGGCGCGCTGTATGGCGTGCTGGGTAGCAAAGGTGTCATTACCGTTGCGGCCACCGATCGGCAGAAATGTAACCGCTGTATGGATTGTTTTCATGTTTGCCCGGAACCGCATGTGCTACGTGCCCCGGTGCTGGATGAACAAAGCCCGGTGCAGGTCACCAGCCGCGATTGCATGACGTGCGGTCGCTGCGTGGATGTCTGTTCTGAGGATGTATTTACAATAACTACACGATGGAGTTCGGGAGCGAAATCATGAAAAGCCATGACCTGAAGAAAGCGCTGTGTCAATGGACGGCGATGCTGGCCCTGGTGGTGAGCGGCGCGGTTTGGGCGGCTAATGGCGTCGATTTTAGCCAGTCGCCGGAAGTATCCGGGACGCAGGAAGGGGCCATTCGGATGCCAAAAGAGCAGGAACGGATGCCGCTGAACTATGTGAATCAGCCGCCAATGATCCCGCATAGCGTTGAAGGTTATCAGGTAACGACCAATACCAACCGCTGCTTGCAGTGCCACGGTGTCGAAAGCTATCGCACCACTGGCGCACCGCGCATCAGTCCTACTCACTTTATGGACAGCGACGGCAAAGTGGGCGCGGAAGTGGCTCCGCGTCGTTATTTCTGTCTGCAATGTCACGTACCGCAGGCTGATACCGCGCCAATCGTGGGGAATACCTTTACCCCGTCAAAAGGTTACGGGAAATAAGAGGTTATTATGGGAAATTCTGACCGTAAGCCTGGTCTGATTAAGCGCCTGTGGAAATGGTGGCGTACCCCCAGCCGTCTGGCGCTGGGGACGCTGCTGTTGATCGGCTTTGTTGGCGGCATCGTCTTCTGGGGCGGCTTTAACACCGGGATGGAAAAAGCCAATACCGAAGAGTTCTGCATTAGCTGCCACGAAATGCGTAACACGGTGTATCAGGAATACATGGATTCCGTGCACTACAACAACCGTAGCGGCGTTCGTGCGACCTGTCCGGATTGTCACGTTCCGCACGAGTTTGTGCCGAAGATGATACGCAAGCTCAAAGCAAGTAAAGAGCTGTATGGTAAAATTTTTGGCGTTATTGACACGCCGCAGAAATTTGAAGCTCATCGCCTGACGATGGCACAGAATGAGTGGCGGCGCATGAAGGACAATAACTCGCAGGAGTGCCGTAACTGTCACAACTTCGAGTATATGGATACAACCGCCCAGAAATCGGTTGCCGCGAAGATGCATGACCAGGCGGTGAAAGATGGGCAAACCTGTATTGATTGCCATAAAGGGATAGCGCACAAGCTGCCCGATATGCGCGAAGTCGAGCCAGGTTTTTAACAGGGTTATTGCGTGGGTATGCTTGAAGCCAGAGAGTTACTTTGCGAGCGGGATGAACGAACCTTATTTAGTGGCTTGTCATTTACGCTGAACGCAGGAGAGTGGGTACAAATCACCGGTAGCAACGGCGCGGGGAAGACAACGCTTCTCCGTTTGCTGACGGGGTTGTCTCGCCCTGATGCGGGTGACGTTCTCTGGCAAGGGCAGCCCTTGCATCAGGTTCGCGACAGCTACCATCAAAACCTGTTATGGATAGGCCATCAGCCGGGGATCAAAACCCGGCTGACGGCGTTAGAAAATCTGCACTTTTATCATCGCGATGGCGATACCGCACAATGTCTGGAAGCTCTGGCGCAGGCCGGGCTTGCCGGATTCGAAGATATTCCGGTAAATCAACTTTCTGCCGGGCAACAACGCCGCGTCGCTTTAGCGCGTCTGTGGCTGACCCGTGCCACGTTATGGATCCTCGACGAGCCTTTTACCGCGATTGACGTTAACGGCGTCGATCGTCTGACCCAGCGTATGGCGCAGCATACGGAGCAGGGGGGGATTGTGATTCTGACTACCCACCAGCCGCTCAACGTTGCTGAAAGTAAAATTCGCCGCATTTCACTGACGCAAACGAGGGCCGCATGATGTTCTGGCGCATTTTCCGTCTTGAGCTGCGCGTAGCGTTTCGCCACAGCGCCGAAATCGCCAACCCGCTGTGGTTCTTCCTGATTGTCATTACCCTTTTTCCGCTCAGTATCGGTCCGGAGCCGCAACTGCTGGCGCGTATTGCACCGGGCGTTATCTGGGTTGCCGCACTGCTTTCATCCTTGCTGGCACTGGAGCGTCTGTTCCGTGACGATTTGCAGGACGGCAGTCTTGAACAATTGATGTTGTTGCCGTTACCCTTGCCCGCCGTTGTGCTGGCGAAGGTGATGGCGCACTGGATGGTAACCGGTCTGCCGTTACTTATCCTTTCGCCCCTGGTAGCAATGCTACTGGGAATGGATGTTTATGGCTGGCAAGTGATGGCGCTGACGCTACTGCTGGGAACCCCTACGCTTGGCTTTCTCGGAGCACCGGGCGTGGCGCTGACAGTGGGACTTAAGCGCGGTGGTGTGCTGCTCAGCATTCTCGTATTACCGCTGACTATCCCATTACTCATCTTTGCCACCGCCGCGATGGACGCGGCTTCTATGCATTTGCCCGTTGATGGGTATCTGGCAATTTTAGGCGCGTTGCTGGCAGGCACCGCGACATTAAGTCCTTTTGCGACGGCGGCAGCGTTACGAATCAGCATTCAATAACGCTGGATTACTGATTTTTGTTCGAGTCTGGTATCGAAACTATGTGGAAAACACTGCATCAACTGGCGATCCCACCACGGCTGTATCAAATCTGTGGCTGGTTTATACCGTGGCTGGCAATTGCCAGTGTGGTCGTGCTTACCGTCGGCTGGATCTGGGGATTCGGCTTTGCTCCGGCTGATTATCAACAGGGAAATAGCTACCGCATTATCTACCTGCATGTGCCTGCGGCGATCTGGTCGATGGGCATTTATGCATCAATGGCGGTGGCGGCGTTTATTGGCCTTGTCTGGCAGATGAAAATGGCCAACCTGGCGGTGGCGGCGATGGCCCCCATTGGTGCCGTGTTTACCTTTATTGCCCTGGTTACCGGCTCTGCATGGGGAAAACCGATGTGGGGCACCTGGTGGGTATGGGACGCACGCCTGACTTCTGAACTGGTGCTGCTGTTTCTGTATGTTGGTGTAATTGCCCTGTGGCACGCCTTCGACGACCGGCGTCTGGCGGGCCGTGCGGCAGGTATTCTGGTGCTGATTGGCGTGGTGAATCTGCCGATTATTCATTACTCCGTGGAGTGGTGGAACACCCTGCATCAGGGATCAACGCGGATGCAGCAAAGTATCGATCCGGCGATGCGTTCGCCGCTGCGCTGGTCGATTTTTGGCTTCCTGCTGCTGTCTACCACGCTGACGCTGATGCGGATGCGTAATTTGATTTTGCTGATGGAAAAACGCCGTCCGTGGGTGAGTGAACTGATACTGAAAAGAGGCCGTAAATGACCCCTGCATTTGCTTCCTGGAATGAATTTTTCGCAATGGGCGGTTACGCCTTTTTTGTCTGGCTGGCGGTGGTGATGACCGTTATTCCGCTGGTGGTTTTGGTCGTGCACTCGGTGATGCAGCATCGCGCAATTCTGCGTGGCGTGGCGCAACAGCGGGCGCGTGAGGCGCGTTTACGTGCTGCGCAACAGCAGGAGGCTGCATGAATATTCGCCGTAAAAACCGCTTGTGGATTGCCTGTGCCGTGTTGGCAGGGCTGGCGCTGACTATCGGTCTGGTGCTATATGCGCTGCGCTCGAATATCGATCTCTTTTATACGCCGGGGGAAATTCTCTACGGCAAGCGTGAAACTCAGCAAATGCCGGAAGTCGGTCAGCGTCTGCGCGTTGGCGGGATGGTGATGCCGGGTAGTGTGCAGCGCGATCCCAATTCGCTAAAAGTAACTTTCACCATTTACGACGCTGAAGGTTCAGTAGATGTCTCTTACGAAGGCATTTTGCCGGATCTGTTCCGTGAAGGGCAGGGCGTTGTGGTGCAGGGCGAACTGGAAAAAGGCAATCATATCCTCGCGAAAGAAGTGCTGGCGAAACATGATGAAAACTACACGCCGCCAGAAGTTGAGAAAGCGATGGAAGCCAATCACCGTCGCCCGGCGAGTGTTTATAAGGACCCAGCATCATGATGCCGGAAATTGGTAACGGACTGCTGTGTCTGGCGCTAGGAGTTGCGCTGCTGCTGTCCGTGTATCCGCTATGGGGCGTGGCGCGCGGAGATGCGCGCATGATGGCGTCTTCCCGCTTGTTTGCCTGGCTGCTGTTTATGTCTGTAGCTGGCGCATTTCTGGTGCTGGTCAATGCTTTCGTGGTCAACGACTTTACCGTCACCTATGTTGCCAGCAACTCCAATACCCAGCTTCCGGTGTGGTATCGCGTGGCGGCTACCTGGGGCGCGCATGAAGGTTCGCTTCTGCTGTGGGTGCTGCTGATGAGCGGCTGGACCTTTGCGGTGGCGATTTTTAGTCAGCGTATTCCGCTGGATATTGTGGCCCGCGTACTGGCGATAATGGGGATGGTCAGCGTCGGCTTTTTGCTGTTCATTCTCTTTACCTCTAACCCGTTCTCACGCACGTTGCCGAACTTCCCGATTGAAGGTCGCGATCTTAACCCGCTGTTACAGGATACGGGGCTGATCTTCCATCCGCCTCTGCTTTATATGGGGTACGTCGGTTTCTCGGTGGCGTTTGCTTTCGCCATTGCTTCTTTGTTGAGTGGGCGTCTGGACAGCACCTATACGCGTTTTACCCGCCCGTGGACGCTGGCGGCGTGGATCTTCCTGACGCTCGGCATTGTGCTCGGTTCCGCATGGGCCTATTACGAACTCGGCTGGGGCGGCTGGTGGTTCTGGGATCCGGTAGAAAACGCCTCGTTTATGCCGTGGCTGGTGGGGACTGCGCTGATGCACTCACTGGCGGTCACTGAACAACGCGCCAGCTTCAAAGCGTGGACATTACTGCTGGCAATCAGTGCCTTCTCGTTGTGTCTGCTGGGGACTTTCCTGGTGCGTTCCGGCGTGCTGGTATCGGTACACGCGTTTGCGTCTGATCCGGCGCGCGGTATGTTTATCCTCGCCTTTATGGTGCTGGTGATTGGCGGTTCGCTGCTGCTGTTTGCCGCGCGTGGACACAAAGTTCGCTCACGCGTAAACAATGCGCTGTGGTCGCGGGAATCTCTGCTGTTAGCGAACAACGTTTTGCTGGTCGCCGCGATGCTGGTGGTGTTGCTGGGGACGCTGCTGCCGCTGGTGCACAAGCAACTGGGACTGGGCAGTATTTCGATTGGCGAACCGTTCTTCAACACCATGTTTACCTGGCTGATGGTGCCGTTTGCGCTACTGCTGGGTGTCGGTCCTCTGGTGCGCTGGGGGCGCGATCGCCCACGTAAAATCCGCAATTTATTGATTATCGCCTTCATCTCTACGCTGGTGCTGTCTCTGCTGTTGCCGTGGCTGTTCGAAAGCAAAGTTGTTGCGATGACGGTGCTCGGCCTGGCAATGGCCTGCTGGATTGCGGTGCTGGCAATTGCGGAAGCTGCGCTGCGTATTTCACGCGGCACGAAAACCAACTTCAGTTATTGGGGGATGGTGGCGGCTCACCTGGGGCTGGCAGTGACAATTGTTGGCATTGCCTTTAGCCAGAACTATAGCGTTGAGCGTGATGTGCGCATGAAGTCCGGCGATAGCGTCGATATTCATGAATATCGCTTCACCTTCCGTGATGTCAAAGAGGTGACTGGCCCGAACTGGCGCGGCGGTGTGGCGACTATCGGCGTAACGCGAGATGGCAAGCCGGAAACGGTGCTGTATGCGGAAAAACGTTATTACAACACTGCTGGGTCGATGATGACCGAAGCGGCGATTGACGGTGGCATCATGCGTGACCTGTACGCCGCGCTCGGTGAAGAGCTGGAAAACGGCGCGTGGGCTGTGCGTCTTTACTACAAACCGTTTGTTCGCTGGATTTGGGCGGGCGGGCTGATGATGGCGTTGGGCGGACTGCTGTGTCTGTTTGATCCTCGCTATCGTAAGCGCGTGAACCCGCAGAAAACTGCGCCGGAGGCTGTATGAAGCGCAAAGTATTGTTAATTCCGTTGATTATCTTCCTGGCGATTGCCGCGGCGCTGCTGTGGCAGCTGGCGCGTAATGCCGAAGGGGATGATCCGACCAATCTGGAATCGGCGCTCATTGGCAAGCCAGTGCCGAAGTTTCGCCTCGAATCACTGGACAATCCGGGGCAGTTTTATCAGGCGGATGTGCTGACTCAGGGCAAACCAGTGCTGCTTAACGTCTGGGCGACCTGGTGTCCGACCTGCCGTGCGGAACATCAATATCTGAATCAGCTTTCTGCGCAGGGCATCCGCGTGGTCGGCATGAACTATAAAGACGATCGCCAGAAGGCAATCAGCTGGCTGAAAGAGCTGGGCAATCCTTACGTACTAAGCCTGTTTGATGGCGACGGCATGTTAGGACTGGATCTCGGTGTCTATGGCGCGCCAGAAACGTTCCTCATCGACGGCAACGGCATCATTCGCTATCGCCATGCGGGCGATCTCAATCCTCGCGTCTGGGAAGAAGAGATCAAGCCGCTGTGGGAGAAATACAGTAAGGAGGCCGCACAATGAGGTTTTTATTGGGCGTGCTGATGCTGATGATCTCCGGCTCAGCGCTGGCGACCATCGACGTGTTGCAGTTTAAGGATGAAGCGCAGGAGCAGCAGTTCCGGCAACTCACTGAAGAACTACGCTGCCCGAAATGCCAGAACAACAGCATTGCCGATTCCAACTCGATGATTGCCACCGACCTGCGCCAGAAAGTGTATGAACTGATGCAGGAAGGTAAAAGTAAGAAAGAGATTGTCGATTATATGGTGGCGCGTTACGGCAACTTCGTCACTTACGATCCGCCGTTAACGCCGCTGACCGTGCTGCTGTGGGTGCTTCCGGTAGTGGCTATTGGCATTGGAGGTTGGGTCATTTACGCCCGTTCGCGGCGTCGGGTACGCGTGGTGCCGGACGCGTTTCCTGAACAAAGCGTGCCGGAAGGTAAGCGTGCCGGATATATTGTTTATCTGCCGGGTATTGTGGTGGCGTTAATTGTGGCTGGCGTCAGCTACTACCAGACGGGCAATTATCAGCAGGTGAAAATCTGGCAGCAGGCCACGGCACAGGCTCCGGCGTTACTGGACAGGGCGCTGGATCCGAAAGCCGATCCGCTCAACGAAGAAGAGATGTCGCGCCTTGCGCTGGGGATGCGTACTCAACTGCAAAAAAATCCGGGAGATATAGAAGGCTGGATTATGTTGGGCCGCGTTGGCATGGCGCTGGGTAACGCCAGTATCGCCACCGATGCATACGCTACTGCGTATCGCCTCGATCCGAAAAACAGCGATGCTGCACTGGGATACGCTGAAGCGTTGACACGTTCATCTGATCCCAACGACAACCGCCTCGGCGGTGAACTGCTACGTCAGCTGGTGAGAACGGATCATAGTAATATCCGTGTGTTAAGCATGTATGCGTTTAATGCCTTTGAGCAGCAGCGATTTGGCGAAGCCGTTGCCGCGTGGGAGATGATGTTGAAACTCTTACCTGCCAACGATACTCGCCGTGCGGTGATTGAACGTAGTATCGCGCAGGCGATGCAACATTTGTCGCCGCAGGAGAGTAAATAATAAGAGGCCCGATGGTGATGCCATCGGGCTATTTTTATTGTGCCCCGCGTTGTTGCAGGAACAGAATGGTGGCCGCCACGCGTGAGCGGACATTGAGTTTACGCAGCAGATTGCGAATGTGTACTTTTACTGTCTGCTCGGAAATATTCAACACCGAGGCAATCTGTTTATTTGACAGCCCCTGTGCCAGCTCGTGCAGAACATCCAGCTCGCGCTCCGTCAGCACGCTGAAGGGATCTTCTTCTGCTCCAAACATTTCACGTTCACGTAAGTACTGATTGACGCGTTCGCTAAAGACTTTGCTGCCTTTCGCTCCGGCACGAATCGCTTCCAGCAACACTTCCGGGTCGCTGTCTTTCAACAGATAACCGTCTGCGCCTGCGTCTATCAGCGCAAAGACATCGCTGGAGGCATCTGATACGGTCAGGATAATAATTTGCGCGGTAACGCCATCCCTGCGCAAGGCATTGAGGGTATCCAGGCCACTCATACCTTTCATATTGAGATCCAGCAAGATCACGTCGATATCCAGTCTATTCGCCAGATCGATCGCGCTCGCGCCGTCGCCCGCTTCGGCGACCACTTCAAAGCCAGGATCAAGCTCCAGTAACTGACGAACACCGCGTCGCATAAGTGGATGATCATCCACAATCATCACCTGAAAAGGCGTTGCTTCAGGCATAGTAGTCTCCTGAGGTTTTATTAGAATCATTATGTTTGAGCGTAGCGTTGGTAACGCTACCAGGCGCGTGAATGTTACCCCATTTTATGTATGGACATGTAGCGAAAACTACAACCTTGTCGTTCGCTTTGGCATCATTTTCATTATAAAGACGGAATTTTGCATCAGCTTCTCATCAAGAAAAACAACTAAAAAATCAATCACAATACTTGTGCATTTCTTTAAACAGTTTTTAAAAACTGACTCCGGGTATGGAGCTATGGGTATTTTCTCTACCCAATGCTTTTAACAGCAATTAATTTCATAGGATGAAAGCTCAATGCATCAATCTGGTTCTGTTTCTCTTTGTCGTTCCGCAATATCTGTTCTGGTGGCTACAGCGTTATATTCACCCATAGCATTGGCATCAACAGTTGAGTATGGTGAGACAGTTGATGGTGTTGTCCTGGAAAAAGATATCCAGCTGGTTTATGGGACCGCCAATAATACGAAAATCAATCCTGGCGGAGAACAGCATATTAAAGAATTTGGTATAAGTAGTAATACTGAAATTAACGGCGGGTATCAGTACATTGAAATGAATGGCACCGCAGAATACTCAGTATTAAATGATGGTTATCAAATTGTTCAAATGGGTGGCGCAGCAAACCAGACTACCCTCAATAATGGTGTGCTACAGGTTTATGGCGCAGCGAATGATACCACCATTAAAGGCGGGCGCTTAATTATTGAAAAAGATGGGATTACCGTCTTTGCCGCTATCGAAAAGGGAGGATTACTGGAGGTTAAAGAGGGGGGATTAGCATTTGCGGTAGATCAGAAAGCAGGCGGTGCGATTAAAACAACCACGCGGGCCATGGAGGTATTCGGAACAAACCGTCTCGGTCAGTTCGATATCAAGGATGGTATTGCTAATAATATGCTGTTGGAAAACGGCGGAAGTTTGCGAGTTGAAGAAAATGACTTCGCTTATAATACCACTGTGGATAGTGGCGGCTTACTGGAGGTTATGGATGGCGGGACTGCAACTGGCGTTGATAAAAAAGCAGGCGGAAAATTAATTGTCTCAACGAATGCACTGGAAGTGAGTGGTACAAACAGTAAAGGCCAATTTAGTATAAAAGATGGTGTGTCAAAAAATTATGAACTGGATGATGGTTCCGGGCTCATTGTTATGGAGGACACGCAGGCCATTGACACTATCCTTGATGAGCATGCCACTATGCAATCGCTGGGAAAGGATACTGGTACGAGAGTGCAGGCAAATGCGGTATATGATCTCGGTCGATCAGATCAGAATGGAAGTATAACGTATTCCTCTAAAGCCATCTCTGAAAATATGGTTATCAACAATGGCCGCGCTAATGTCTGGGCTGGCACGATGGTTAACGTTTCAGTCAGAGGGAATGATGGCATTCTTGAGGTCATGAAGCCGCAAATAAATTATGCACCCGCTATGTTGGTGGGTAGTGTCGTGGTTTCTGAGGGCGCTTCTTTAAGAACGCATGGTGCCGTGGATACCAGCAAAGCGGATGTTTCGCTCGAAAATAGCGCATGGACCATCATTGCCGATAACACTACGACGAACCAAAACACTCGCCTCAACTTAGCCAACCTTGCGATGTCCGGCGCAAATGTGATTATGATGGCTGAACCAGTGACTCGATCATCTGTGACGGCAAGTGCGGAAAATTTCACTATGTTGACTACCAATACCCTGTCGGGAAACGGAAATTTTTATATGCGTACCGATATGGCTAATCATCAGAGCGATCAGCTCAACGTCACCGGTCAGGCAACAGGTGATTTCAAAATATTTGTGACGGACACGGGGGCCAGCCCGGCAGCAGGTGATAGCCTTACACTGGTAACAACGGGCGGCGGTGATGCTGCATTTACGTTGGGCAATGCCGGAGGCGTTGTTGATATCGGTACGTATGAATATACCTTGCTGGATAATGGCAACCATAGCTGGAGTCTGGCAGAGAATCGCGCGCAAATTACCCCTTCAACCACTGATGTGCTGAATATGGCGGCAGCACAACCGCTGGTATTTGATGCAGAACTGGACACCGTGCGTGAGCGTCTTGGTAGCGTAAAAGGCGTTAGTTACGATACGGCGATGTGGAGTTCGGCAATTAACACCCGCAACAACGTGACCACTGATGCGGGAGCTGGCTTTGAGCAAACATTGACGGGCCTGACGCTCGGTATCGATAGCCGTTTCTCCCGTGAAGAAAGCAGTACAATTCGCGGCTTGTTCTTTGGTTACTCTCATTCTGATATTGGTTTTGATCGCGGCGGCAAAGGCAATGTCGATAGCTATACCCTGGGGGCTTATGCCGGTTGGGAGCATCAGAACGGTGCCTATGTTGATGGGGTGGTGAAAGTTGACCGTTTTGCCAACACCATCCATGGCAAGATGAGTAATGGGGCAACAGCGTTTGGCGATTACAATAGTAACGGCGCGGGTGCTCATGTCGAGAGCGGGTTCCGTTGGGTTGACGGATTGTGGAGTGTTAGACCTTATCTGGCCTTTACCGGCTTTACCACAGATGGTCAGGACTACACGTTATCAAACGGCATGCGTGCGGATGTGGGAAATACCCGCATATTACGCGCTGAAGCGGGAACGGCGGTAAGCTATCACATGGACCTGCAAAACGGTACGACGCTGGAACCCTGGCTGAAAGCCGCCGTACGTCAGGAATACGCCGATTCTAACCAGGTGAAAGTTAATGACGATGGCAAATTTAATAATGATGTGGCTGGAACCCGTGGCGTTTATCAGGCTGGGATAAGGTCATCGTTTACCCCGACGTTAAGCGGTCATTTGTCTGTCAGCTATGGCAATGGCGCAGGGGTAGAATCACCGTGGAATACTCAGGCGGGTGTGGTCTGGTCGTTCTGATAACAGACAATAAACAGGCCGTGATGTGTCGCGGTCTGTTTATCGAATTAAATGCAGATATAAAAAAACCAACCTTTACGGTTGGTTTTTTTCACGAGAGTAGTTTAATTGAGCCTGTAACTGCATGATTTTAAAGATGTAGATTAATTGAGTTTTGAAATTGTATATCCAAACGTATAACTAAAATAATTTGCTGCAAAAATGTACAGCTTTAACCGTTATCATTTTCCTGCTATCCGCTATGAAGCTGGCTGGTGGATAAGCACGGATAACCTGACATCTACAGCCGCCTTAAAAAGCTGAACCCGACAAGCATATCGGCATCATGCCCACCAGCGTGACGCATTTTTTTAATTGCGCGGGCGTAAAAATTTGACGGGGCGGACAGTTCCATAAGTAATGGATTGCAGGAATTTCGCCCCCCCTCCTGAATGCAATTTTTCGTATATATATACAAAACCACCCGTCCCACCTGTCCCGCCTGTCCCACTAGCACCTAACAAATTGATTTTGTTAAAAATAAATTAGGTAAAGTGGGACGAGTCCAGGCTGTTTTGGGACAAGTTGGGGGGGAGGTGGGACAAGTCGAGCGAGTGAATCAAGCCGTGTTAGCGCGGTAAACCGACAGTGCCGCCGCAATTTTGCGTTGTCGGGAGGCCACCGTAACAGCCACCATACGCGCACAATCTTCGGTGGTAACGCAATCCAGACGTGCGCAACATCCCCAGATAGGAAATCATTAGCTAGCACAGCTAATTGCGCCAGAATCGATTACAGCGCGTTTCTGTGGCATTCAAGAACGGCTATCACTAGCGTATTGATATGTAATCCGCATATGAGTTTAAGCAACAAAATGATCCCCTTTCGAAAAAGGCACTAACCGTTTTTTCCGAAATGATCCGTTGGTGATTTTGTAACTTATTGTTTTGTAGATGTAATTTTAAATTTGGTAGGGTTATAAATAGGGGGGATTTTTGTCAAGAATTGCAAATAATGCTCATTTGTTGTTCTTTATTTGTTTGTTTTCTGTTCGTTAATGGGGGATCATTTTGCACTTTTTGGGGGATCATTTCGGATGGGGTGGGGCTGGCAACACGCCAGCACCCTCGATGCGTTTGTGTTTAGCAGTACTCCCAGTCTGTGGCTAGTAGGCTCTCAGGAGATAGCGTAACGCTATCCTCTGTGACGGGATTCAACGCAATCAAATCGTTTCCGCGCCGTTCGAGAAAGACGATGTACGGAAGATGCCAGGCACTGCGGCGAGCTGGCACGCGTCGGCCTGGCTGCAACTTGTCGAGAATATCCACCAGCGAAACGTTCATGTGATTCAAAAAACTCCTGAAACGCTCTACAACTCAATAACACAAAAAATAATGCAGAACTGCCACTATAAAACCTTGTCTGTCTGGTAGTTCCGCCAGACAGATTTTGCGATTTCTATCCCCATATCCGCCTGTGTGCGGTGTGCTGCCTCTCTCAAGCCCCCGAAATTATCCAGCATGACGGGCGAACGTGCTGCCTTGTGGATACATTCCGCGCGACGCTTTACTGCCTGTTCGCGCTCCTTATCGGTATTCACCTGTTGCATGACCTCAGCCCATCGGGCCGCCGCTCTCCGGTACAGGCCTTTAGCCTCCAGATCTTCCGCTTTGCTGTCGTGAATCATACTCATACGCCAGCTTGCTCCTTGTTCGACTTACGTTTGCGCTTCTCTTTCAGTGCCATCAGTCGTGCTTCCGCGTCCTGCTGTTCCTGTTGTGTCACCTCGCCGCATGGCTGGCTATTCAGATCGTAACGCACGCCACCAGCCATTAAGGCACGGTAATAACGCGGAGAATGAGCATAAGATGCTAGCGCCGCACGTAATGCCCCTGACCCAAAAGCCAGCGCCCTGACGGCAATATCCTGTATCAGGTCTTCAAATATCCCTACCTTAAGCGGCTTCGGTGATTCCAGGCTGAATAATTCAGGCCATAGTTCAATAAGACGGTTAACGCGCCTGCGGTTTTTGCCTTGGCGTTTGGTCATATGCCGCCACGGTGTCGCCCCTGTGGGCTTCTGTTTGCGGCTCTGCTGTGCGTTCTGATTGCCGGGTATCACTTTATGCGCTGATGTGGTTTTATCCTGCTGCTGTGTCGTCTGTGTCTTTTTCTGTGGTATGCCGTAAATGCCTTTCGGTTTTCTGCTAATAGTCAGTGTAGTCATTATTTGTTAACCTCTGTTAGTGAATCCACTGGCAGTTAAAATGGTATTTCGTCCTCATACGGGTCATCCTGCTGGCCCGTCTGCTGCTTTGTCCTGTTCAGTGCGTCAGTAGCCTGCCCTTGCTGTCCTTTCCTGCCTCCTGGTCGCACGGTTCGCGCACTGATTACGCTGTCTGCGATGACCTGCCAGCCCTGCCGCATTTCCCCGTTCTGGTCTGTCCACTGGCTTATCTGCATGTTACCCACCACGCTCACCAGTTCGCCTTTCTGGTGTTTTGCCAGTGCATCGGCCTGTCTGCCAAACGCCAGGACGGATAACCACATCGTCGCTGTTCCGTCATATGCCTGACTGCACGGAAGGGGAACAGCCATACTCACCAGCGCCATTGGTGTTCCCTTGCTGGTGGTTTTTAACTGCGGGTCAGCCACCAGCCGCCCGTAAGCTGATATTTGTGCCGTCATATTGTCTGCTCTCCGGTTTTAAATGTTGGTTGGATTTTTAATGTCCACCAGCCAGGCAAAAAATAACGCCTGCTGACTTGTCCCAAAATGCTCCTAACTTGTCCCAAAATCACCTTAACTTGTCCCGCTCTTGTCCCACTTTTTCTGATATTACCCAATATAATTCAGTATGTTATGTGTGTTTCTCACAGGTTGGGACAGGTGGGACAAGAGTCTTTAAACCTACACGCGAGAGATTAACCACCTTCATCATCATGATCCTGTGCAAGTAAAAGGCCGTACACCCTTAGTCGTGCCCCCTTCATGTGCTTAAGACGTGGTGTTCTGATTTGCCATCCTTCCCCGCTGGCTGGCTTTTTCAGCATTCCGGCTTCGTGAAGGGCTCTTGCTACGGCATCCTTGTTAAATCCCTTCGCCACATGCGATTTAAATGGCTCCGGCAGGACGTAAAACAAAACAGGCTCACCGTAACGCCCCTCGCTTTCCCTGTAGCCGTACAGTTCTGAAATCGGCAGGCTTGCAGGGTCATAATTGACAGGCGCAAACCTGCTCATGCCGTAGGCAGTAAGAAATGCCTCTGCCTGTTCAATAATCTGCCTGTGTTCCTTGTTACCCGTGCCGAACTCCTTCACCCAGGCATTAAAGTTATGCTGAATGGCATCACAGCACGTCTGAACATTCCAGCCCGTAACATGACCGGACAGCACAAGCGCGGCCTCCAGTATGGCGAATCGTTCCCCTACGCGATGAACCTGTTCGCCGTAGCTCTCCGGTATTAGGTTGCGCCACCGTTCACGGCACGCCCTTACCGTGTCCTTAGCCTCCTGCTGGTGGGCTGCCAGCCATTTAATCCATTCACGACCCGCCGCCCCGTGGTTTTCTGTCCAGGCGGCTTTTAACGCGTCTGCGTGCGCCTTTCCTGTGCTGTATTCGTGAAACTGCGTAGACTTCTCCATCGGCACGTTAAGCAACCTGACAAGCTGCCCCGCCTTGACTTTTATCCCCTCACTTTTGAGGAATGTTTCAACGTCCATTTCTCCGGTACTGATCGCCACCGTTCGCCAGTGTTTTATCTCCCTGTTGCCGCCGTCCTTCGCCCCCTGTAATTTCCCCGAACCGTTAAACAGCGTATAAGCCGATGTGGACACCTCCCGCGCGTTTCCGGCCTGGCCTATTTCATCCAGGGGTAACAGCCCGTCGTTGTGTGCCTCTGCCTCGTTGGCGATACCTAACGCCGTTCCGTACCAAGTCAGCCGTTGCGCGTCCGGCTCTCCCCATAAACTTGATGCGATGTTCTGTGTGGTGGTTTTCCCTGCCGATGATTGTTCGAAAAGATGTACCCCGAAGCCGTCAGCGCCCACCAGCCCGATTAATGGTGCTGATAACGATACCGCCACACCCAGCATCATGGACGGATTACCACCAGCCAGTCGCGCCACTGTATCGCGCCAGCCCTCTGTCGTTCCTGCTACGGAATAACCATTAACGGCAGCCGTTTTTCCGGTAAACAGGATCGGTTTTTCAGACTCACCAATGACTGAACCGTCCGGCATGATGTACGCGCCAAAATGCCACCCCGTTGTTGTGCTTAACTGCCATTCCTCATGGTTTCCGCTTAACTGCATCCAGTCAGCCAGGATAGCCCTGTATTTGCCGTTGGTTGTCACATTGAGTCCGTGATCTTTCAGCAGCCGCCAGCCGTCACGGTCGCCAATGCCACCGCACGGGATCGCCATTGTGATGACTTCATGATTTGCTAATTTTTTCCAGCGCATCACGCGGTAATGCTCTTTACCGATCGTTCCCGTTCCCAGTAGTTCAAGCGGGGAACATAACCACGCCTCAGGCCGGATAATTTCGCCTGACTGTTTGTCAACTTTGGGCGTTACCCAGAAAACACCATCGGCGCGACTTTCAACGCGGGGTTTTAATTCATCATCGCCCTGGCTTTCTGTGATTTTTTTCTTTAAGGGCAACACCAGACTTTCCCCGCGCTCGTATTCGTCTTTGAGGCGAGGCAACTGGTCGGATAAATCCGCCGGGCTGGTGTCAGTTATCCCCGCATATTCGTATACGGTCTTCACGCCAGCCACAGCCAGCAATGTGACGATCTGTGTAAGGCTACGTTCAGTGATGTGCCCTGCGCGGTAAACACGCACACACTGACGGCTATCATCAATAATCTGATAACCGGTAATATCTTTCAGGTGTTCATCTGACAGAACGACAGGCGGCACATTGTCGGCGGCAATATGCTTACCTGCCCATTCCTGCCACTCTTTCGCATGGCTCCACGCATCACTACCCGCAAAAATGATAACCTCCGTCATTTTGTCGGCTGGCTGGTGCTTTAAGTTCGGTGCGCGTTTCATTTCTTGCCCCCAGTAACCAGCATTTCGCGGATTTTGCGGATATATCTTGCTGCACGGTTCTGATTTACGGTTTCACGATGATCCACCAGCGTAAAATCACGCTGGAACTGATAAACAGGCATCACGCAGTCATATTCGTATCCTTCACGGCGGTAGATCATGCGTCGTTCACTCACGCCCTTAATCATTACCGTGCTGCCGTATTTATCGCGGTAAATATCGCCGTGCATGAATTCAGGACGAGTTTTACCGCTGGCAGTAAAGCCAGAATTTTTTGCTTTCATTTATCGAATTACGTTTTTGTTAAAGCTGTATTAATGAGATTAATGAACTGTCGCCACTTCAATTACGGCACGGATCATCACCTGCGTGAACCCACAGCCGATTAACTCTTCTTTCAATATTGCGATAGCTGCATTAACGCTGGTGGCGTTCACGTTTTGCTGATTATCAATAACGTGGCCTTGATGATTTACAGCGCGTGCGGTTATCTGAAATCGCTTAAGCATGCCTCACCCCCTGACGAATACGGGCAGCGAATACAGCAACACAGCCGGACGGGCAACAGTTACGCGCTTCTCGTTCGGTTGATGCCTCGACGTGAACAACACGGGAATCAGTCGGATTAAAGATGACAAAGCGCCAGATAAATGTGTTTTGAGAATGTTCGAGGGTAGGGGTAGTAGCCATTTGGCAGCCTCCTGTAACGTTGGGATATACCCACCGCCGGAGGTGGTAAGCTCGCTGGCGGTGGACTGTACAGGGTTACCACAACTGGTGTTACAGGAAACCAGCCTGACCGAAGTCAGCCCCATACAGCCCACCATTGATAAGGCGTGCGCGTGCGCCGATACAAAAAAAGACGCCTGGCGCGTCTGTATCGCCTGTAACTCCAGCGGGGTGGTAATCCCGACACCCGTTTTATGAGGTGCGCAGGGAGTATATCCCGTTTTCTTGCTCATGTGGTCGGATGTGTTGATGGTATGTCCACCATACAAATTACATTGCCCACCAGCCGTAAATATGGCATTGTTGGCGATGTATTCAAGTTTAATACATGTCCTCTGGCGGCCCTCTGCGGTCGCCTTTGTTTTATTTGTAACAAGCATATTTCTTTTGTCGTTTAAGCTATGCGATTGTACGTTTCCGTTTAAAACGGAAGTGCGATTAGTTCAATTGATTCTTTCGTAAGGTTTGAACTGAATAATAACATCAGCCATATTTTTTATGGTTGAACGAAAACCTGCCCCTGTTTGGGCATTTTTGCCAGTATTCATAATGTTCTCTCTTAATTGTCTTGTTGCTTGATAGTAATCAGGCGAGCGTTAATCACACTTACGCTTCACGAGTTTCCCTCTCACGTTCTTTCAACCAGGCGAGTACCTCATCTTCATACCAGCCAATGCGACGCAGCCCGATACGGAATCCTTTGGGGAACCCGCCTTTGTTAACCATCTCCGTTAGGGTCGAATCAGATTTAATGCGTAGCAAGGCCTTTACCTCTGGTCTTAAAAGAATAGCCCTCATCTTATTTCTCCTCTAGACAGCAAAATATCACTTTTTGAATGGAAATGACGGTAACATGTGAAAGTATAGAAAAAAGAATACAAAATCATAAAAAAATAAGTCAAGAGCCATTTAGCAAAAACTATTTATTTTTCTTCTGACTTTAAATAATGGGTATTCTAACTTTAAATAATGAGTCTTCTGAGTTTAAATAATGGGCGTTAGAGAGCTAAATGTATTTTTCTAACATAAAACTAAGCGGTTTAAATTGGCTCCAAATTGGCTCCAAATTGGCTCCAAATTGGCTCCAAATTGGCTCCTGGTTGGTGTCAATTAGGAACCAATAATTTTTAAATATTTTATTTTATTCCGCGTAATCCCCTGTGCCCGCTGGCGATGGTTATTCCGGTTGCAGCAGATTCCACAAAATCACCCCACCAGCACATTAACACTTTACGTTTTTCTAGGTAGTTGCTTCGGTTGTATGCCCGTCTAACTTCGTTCGTGTCCACGTGTGCGAGTGCGGCCTCGATTACGTCCGGCTCGAATCCTTCTTCGTTCGCCGCTGTGCTGAATATGGCGCGTAGTCCATGAGATACCAGCACACCAGCGTAACCCATTCGCCGTAATGCTGCGTTTGCTGTCTGGCTGCTCATTGGTTTCACTGGATTTTTAAGACTTGGGAAAACATGCTCCCTTCGTGCGCTAATCGGCTTCATGGCTTCAAGCACTGCCATCGCCTGAGCGCAAAGGGGGATCACATGATCACGGCGCATCTTCATGCGTCCGGCTGGTATCGTCCAGGTTGCCGCCTCAAGGTTGATTTCTTCCCACCGTGCGGCGGAGGCTTCGGCTGGGCGGGTTGCAGTTAACAACTGCCACTCAATCAACAATTTGGTCTGTCGTTCTATGCTGGCAATCGTTAAATCGTTCATAAGTTGCGGTAGCTGTTCTGGTCGAATAGTTGGCATGTGCTTTTTGGTCGGGGTGGGGAATGCCTTTCGAACATTGGCGGCGGTATTGATGTCAATTATCCCGCTGTTGGCGGCGTAGTCCATAACCTCGTTTATTCGCTGCAAAACGCGCTTTAGCGTTTCCAGATTGCCACGTGCCTTGATGGGCGTGAGTATCTCAACAAAGCGGCGAGCGGTGAGAGTATCTATCGGTGTGTTTCCGATATACGGGAATACATATTTCTCTAGCGAGCGCCAGATGTCCTTGATCGTATTGTGGGCGAGATTCTGGTTTTTTTTCATTTCGTACCACGATGCGGCCACATTTTCGAACGTGTTGCCCTGTCGTCGAGCCTCTGCTTCGCGTTTTTGCCGTTCGTATTCCTGCGGGTCGGTTCCTGCCGCAATTAACGTCCTGTACTCGCTACGGCGCTTTCTGGCATCAGCTAGGGAGACTTCATCAAGCGATCCCAAACTAATGATTGTTCGTTTTTTATTCGATGGGCGATAGTAATTGAATCGCCATAGTTTCGAACCAGACGGCTTAACAACGAGAAAAAGCCCGCCGCCATCCTGTAAGGTGTATTCTTTTTCCGCTGGTTTAGCTGCTTTGAGCTGTGTGGTGGTGAGTGGGGTTGCCTTTCTTGCCATACGTTTTTGAATCCACGGGAAAAAACAGGTTCTAGTTATACGGATTTAGCTATGCGCCAGCCCGTATAACTAAACATATAACTAAAAAAAACGTCTGAAAACTACTGTTACCGTCGAATAACGATGATTAAAAACAATAAAAAAACCCGCCATTCAATGAATTAGCGGGCTTTTTTCATAAAAACGATGATTAACTATGGTAGATTTGGTCGGCACGAGAGGATTTGAACCTCCGACCCCCGACACCCCATGACGGTGCGCTACCAGGCTGCGCTACGTGCCGACTCGTGGCTGTTAATACTACCGTTTTCCACACCGATTGCAAGTAAGATATTTTGCTAACTGATTTATAATTAATCAGTTAGCGATAAAACGCTTCTCGTCTGTCAGTACTTGCAATAACAAACTTAACTGTGGTTTTTCATCTTTCACTCTTTCACCACGTAAGTTGTAAGTACGGTATTTACCGTTATTGTTCAGCACCAGCGTCTTTTTCGGGGTGGTAATTGCCAGCGTATCGTTATCCGCGGCGGTAACCCAGTAATGACGGCGTTGAGGGTTGAACAAATCCTGACCTTGCGAATATTCGCTGGCAGGTGTGCTGACATGTAGCAGGCGTTGCATCAGCGTCGTCATCAGATCGGTATGATCAGTCAGAGCATTAATACGCTGCGCCGGCGTA
Organism: Escherichia sp. WS1265; assembly: GCF_046487585.1. Classification (NCBI taxonomy): domain Bacteria; kingdom Pseudomonadati; phylum Pseudomonadota; class Gammaproteobacteria; order Enterobacterales; family Enterobacteriaceae; genus Escherichia; species Escherichia sp. WS1265. Next base: position 130,799 of record NZ_JBJQJE010000011.1, on the reverse strand, counting down.
CCTGGCCAGTGAATCACTAATGGTACCTGCAGATGACCGTGGGACCAGTCAAAGGTTTCTTCCTCTTCGCTCAGTGGAATACCCCGACCGGCAGTGATAATCACCACCGTATTGTCCAGTTTGCCAGAATCACGTAGTGCATTGAGCACGCGGTTGATCTGGTCATCGACATTGCCTGCCGCCCGGCTATATTTCCGTGCAAATGCCTGCTGATTGCTGTCGTCAATGTTAGTGCCATTGAAAGAAACCCACGAGAACCAGCGGTTATCTTCTTGTGCGTAGCGGCCCAGCCAGTTGATCCACTGCGTGGCGGTCTGCTCGTCGGATTGGGTGCGTACGCTCGGCATCGAGAAATCTGACAACAATGCCTGGCGATACAGCGGGCTGGTAAAGCCATCTGATGAGAATAACCCCAGCTGATAGCCTTGCTGATTAAGCGCAGTAATTAATGCCGCAGGCGTACGGGTCGACAGAATACCGTCCATATAGCTCGGCGAGATGCCATAGAACAGGCCAAAGATGCCGTTGTCTGTAGTGTTGCCGGAGCTCATATGGCGCGTGAACGAAATATTTTGCTCAGCAAAACCTGCCAGCGCAGGCATCTGCTTCTCGAAGCGTGAGTAGTTCAGGCCATCGACAGTAATCAACAGCACATTCTGCCCGGTGCCCATATCGCGATAGCGCAGTTCGCTTAACGGATACTGAACGGAAACGGCGTCTGGATTACCTTGCTCAATGAGACGGCGTTGATACTCCTGCGCATCAAGCAGACCATGCTTCTCAAGAAAACGTCGCGCCGTCATCGGGTACGAAAGCGGTAGGTTAGCGCGCTGCATGGTGATCGGGCGATAGAAGTTGGCATCGGCCCAGATATAAACCACATGCGAGGCGATAAAGGCGATAAATAAGAATGCGGCCAGCGGGCGCGCGAAGCGTCGACGACGCGTCAGGCTTCGCAGCTTTTGCCAGCTCCACGTCGCAAACACCAGTTCAAGCAATAAAATAACCGGCACGCTGATGAACATCAGCTGCCAGTCGCGCGCCATCTCATTTTCGTCTGGGTTGATAACCAGTTGCCAGACGATGGGATTAAGATGGAGATGGAAACGAGTAAAGACTTCGCTATCGATCAGTAATAGCGTCATTCCCGCCGTTGCCAGAATGACGGACAAAAACCTCATCAGCCTCTGGGAGCCGACGATAAAGGTCAGCGGGAAGAGGATCAGCAAGTAGGTGGCGAACACTAGGAAGCTGAAATGGCCGATAATGCTTACGTAGGAATAAATGCGACCAGCAAGCGTTGTCGGCCAGTCGGCGATAAACAGGTAACGGCTGCCAATGACGAGCGAAAGCAGAATATTGAACAGTGCAAACCAGTGCCCCCAACTGACCATCTGGGAGACTTTTTCACGGTAGCGCTGACGATGAGTTACCATAACCTGTTATCTGTTTCCCTTAGTGCGCTTTGTCTTCGTTGATAGAGGACTGTAAGGCGCGGGCAAAAGAGTTGGCAATTGCCTGGCGTTGGGCCGGGGCAATGCTGGTGTTGATAAGGTTAGTGACCATGTTGCCTAACACCATCAGGGAAAGGTCGGTCGGAGCCTTATGTTTTTCCAGTACGTTGAGTAGCTCTGCGAGCAATTGTTCAACCTGTTCATCACTGTAGCGGGAAATTTGTGGCATAAATCGAAATCAGTTAGTTGATGAAAGGGCAACATATTACCGTAGCAACGGTTTTTTTTCTGCTTTTTTATGCGTTAAATCATTCTCGTTACGCTGCCTTCTGTAAAATGACCGCCATCTTTTATTGCGTCGCTTAACCGGCGGTGGTTGAATACCGCCCGGTCTTAAAGGAGAGTTTATCATGAGTCTGGATATCAACCAGATTGCTCTGCACCAGCTTATCAAGCGTGATGAGCAGAACCTTGAGCTGGTGTTGCGCGATTCATTGCTGGAACCGACAGAAACCGTCGTTGAGATGGTGGCAGAACTGCATCGGGTCTATAGCGCCAAAAATAAAGCTTACGGCTTGTTTAGCGAAGAGAGTGAACTGGCGCAGACGCTGCGCTTACAGCGTCAGGGCGAAGAGGACTTTCTGGCATTTAGCCGCGCGGCAACCGGTCGCCTGCGTGACGAATTAGCGAAATATCCTTTTGCTGACGGTGGATTCGTGCTGTTTTGCCACTATCGCTATCTGGCGGTGGAGTATCTGCTGGTGGCAGTTCTGAGTAACCTGAGCAGTATGCGTGTTAACGAAAATCTCGACATCAACCCAACCCATTATCTTGATATCAATCATGCGGATATTGTTGCGCGTATCGATTTAACCGAGTGGGAAACCAATCCAGAGTCGACCCGCTATCTCACTTTCCTGAAAGGGCGAGTAGGGCGCAAAGTGGCGGATTTCTTTATGGATTTCCTCGGTGCCAGCGAAGGGTTAAACGCGAAAGCGCAAAACCGTGGGCTGTTGCAAGCGGTCGATGATTTCACTGCCGAAGCACAACTGGATAAAGCAGAGCGACAGAACGTGCGCCAGCAGGTTTATAGCTACTGTAATGAGCAGCTACAGGCAGGTGAAGAGATTGAACTGGAATCGCTGTCGAAAGAGCTGGCAGGCGTCAGCGAAGTGAGCTTCACGGAGTTTGCGGCTGAAAAAGGCTACGAACTGGAAGAGAGCTTCCCGGCAGACCGTAGCACACTGCGTCAGTTGACGAAGTTTGCCGGTAGCGGCGGTGGCTTGACTATTAACTTTGATTCGATGCTGTTAGGTGAACGCATCTTCTGGGATCCAGCAACCGATACCCTGACCATTAAAGGCACGCCGCCGAATTTGCGCGATCAATTGCAGCGCCGGACGTCTGGCGGCAATTAATCGGTTTTGTGTTCTGAATGCCAGATGCGGCGTGAACGCCTTATCTGGCCTGCAAAAAATAGCAATACCGTAATCAGGCATAATTTGCAGAGACAAAAAACCCCGCCGGAGCGGGGTTTTTTACAACTTATTCAGCAATTAAGCGCGAACGAAGTCGATGTGCAGCAGCTTCGGTTTGTACGGGTGACGCTGTACGTCCTGAGCTTTAACTTTGATTTCTTTACCGTCAACAACGATGGTCAGAACTTCGCTGTAGAATTCAGCTTTAACTTGCATGTTCATGACTTTGTCGTGATCCAGTTCGACAGCCAGCGGCGCTTCTTTGCCACCGTAGATGATTGCCGGGAACTTGTTAGCGGCACGCAGGCGGCGGCTCGCACCCTTACCCTGCTCTTTACGTACTTCTGCGTTGATAGTAAACATTTCTTTCTCTCTTAAATTAATCCTGCTACAGGCGACCCAGCAACAGGTAAGTGATCTGCTTTGCGTATGCAAAAGCGGGCGAGATTCTATACTCAATCGCCTTATACATCAATCAAAACTACCATTAACCGCGTAATTCGTGCGCCCGACGAAAACGACCTTCGTAATCGAACACTTTTTCACGCACTTGCCAGTACTGACCTTTCATGCGGGCGACGACAAAATCCGGGTGTCGCAGTAAGGCTTGCTGGGCGAGGATATCGGCGGCGGTGATCCAGCGCAGAGGGATGCCCGGTGTGCGCGTATGCGGACGGATAAAAAGTTGTTCGAAGGCGGTACGCTGGGCGGGCGTTTGTAGACGGAAACGCTCACTCACATCCGCGCCGTCTTCATCGTAATAGGTGATTTTCAACCATTCGCCTTTCTCGTCGTGCCCATGCTGCAAAGACATGCCGCTACAGCGTAATACCAGCGCGTCTTTCAGTCGTAGCGCCGCTTTTAACATATCATCCGGATCAACCAGTACGGTGTCACATTCGCGGCAGCGGCGGGCGGCAATATCGTTTTCCGCGTTACATTGCGGGCAATTTTTAAAACGGAAACGGAAATCACACTGTTCTCGATGACCGTCGTCATCTTCAAACCATCCCTGACAGCGGCGACCAAAGTGTTCAATCAATGTCCCGTCGGCGGTCGTTTTCCCCCAAAAGGTGTTGGCAAAACCGCAGGCAGGGCAGAAAACCTGTACCGGAACGTTGTCACTTTTGCCTTTCGGTGTACCAACTTCCGGCGCGTAGAGATCGTGAGGGTTACCCGCATAATCAAGAATTAAGCAATCAGTCTTGCCTGGAGCGAGACGCAGACCGCGCCCGACAATTTGTTGGTAAAGACTCACCGATTCGGTAGGGCGCAGAATAGCAATAAGATCGACGTGCGGGGCGTCAAATCCAGTGGTCAGTACCGCGACGTTGACCAGATAGCGAAAACGCTGGGCTTTAAAATCTTCAATTAACACATCGCGCTCAGCGCCGGGTGTGTCGCCAGTAATTAGTGCTGCATCTTCGGCAGGCAGCAGTCCCACTATCTCCTTGGCGTGTTCAACGGTGGCGGCGAAAATCATCACTCCTTTGCGCGTTGCGGCAAACTCCATGATCTGGCTGATGATGTGCGGGGTAATGCGTTGCTGTTTTTTCAGCTCGCGGTTGAGATCGGCTTCGCTGAAAAGCCCGTTACTCTGTGCCTGCAAGCGGCTGAAATCGTATTGCACTACCGGCATATCCAGCCGTTCTGGCGGCGTCAGATAGCCGTGTTTAATCATATAACGCAGCGGCAGCTCATAAATGCAGTCACGGAAAAGGGCTTTCTCATCCCCGCGTACCATGCCGTGATAATGGAACTGATAAATCCAGCCTTTGCCCAGTCGAAAAGGCGTGGCAGTCAGCCCCAGCAGGCGTAAGTGGGGATTCACTTTTGTCAGGTGAGTGAGGATTTGCTGATACTGGCTCTCTTCATCGTCACCAATACGATGACATTCATCGACAATCAACAGCGAAAATTCACCCTGAAAGGCATCAAGATTACGGGCGACCGACTGCACGCTGCCAAATACCACTTTACCGTGGCTCTCTTTGCGCTTTAGCCCGGCGGCAAAAATATCGGCTTCCAGCCCCAGCGCCTGATATTTTGCATGGTTTTGCGCCACCAGTTCTTTAACGTGTGCCAGCACCAGCACGCGACCACGCGCCAGCCGCGCCAGTTCCGCTATCACCAGGCTTTTACCTGCACCGGTGGGCAGCACGATAACGGCAGGGGTTTTATGACGACGAAAATGGTTGAGCGTGGCATCCACGGCTTCTTGCTGATATGGGCGGAGTGTAAAAATCATGGTCTCGCGTAGGTAGATTATTCTGCTAATAGTATGCCACGGATCTTTTTCCCTTGAGGGAAGTTATTAGACCGCTATACTGGGCAGACAACAGTTCAGATTTTCGGGTCATTACCCGACCTCCGTTTTTTACAGGCAAAATCACACACATGCGACTTGATAAATTTATCGCACAGCAACTCGGCGTTAGCCGTGCTATTGCCGGGCGTGAAATCCGCGGCAATCGTGTCACCGTCGATGGCGAAATCGTCCGTAATGCAGCGTTCAAACTGCTCCCTGAACATGATGTCGCTTACGATGGCAACCCGCTGGCGCAGCAACACGGTCCACGTTACTTCATGCTCAATAAGCCTCAGGGCTATGTTTGCTCCACGGACGACCCGGATCACCCAACGGTGCTCTATTTTCTGGATGAACCGGTAGCGTGGAAACTGCACGCCGCAGGGCGTCTGGATATCGATACCACCGGTCTGGTACTAATGACAGATGATGGTCAGTGGTCGCACCGCATTACTTCCCCGCGCCATCATTGCGAGAAGACCTATCTGGTGACGCTGGAATCACCCGTAGCTGACGATACGGCAGAGCAATTTGCTAAAGGCGTGCAGCTGCATAACGAAAAAGATCTCACTAAGCCGGCGGTGCTGGAAGTGATTACCCCAACGCAGGTTCGTCTGACCATCAGCGAAGGGCGTTATCATCAGGTGAAACGTATGTTCGCCGCCGTGGGTAACCATGTGGTTGAGCTGCATCGTGAACGTATTGGCGGCATTACGCTGGATGCTGATTTAGCCCCCGGTGAATATCGTCCGTTAACTGAAGAAGAAATTGCCAGCGTCGTCTAACTTTTCAATGACTTTCAGGAGCCCGTTGTGACCACCCGACAGCATTCGTCGTTTGCTATTGTTTTTATCCTTGGCCTGCTGGCCATGTTGATGCCGCTGTCGATTGATATGTATCTGCCCGCGCTACCGGTAATTTCAGCGCAGTTTGGCGTACCGGCAGGCAGTACGCAGATGACCCTCAGTACTTATATTCTGGGCTTTGCGTTGGGGCAGTTAATCTACGGGCCGATGGCAGACAGTTTCGGGCGTAAGCCGGTGGTGCTCGGCGGTACGCTGGTGTTTGCCGCCGCCGCGGTGGCGTGTGCGTTGGCAAACACCATCGATCAGCTGATTGTGATGCGTTTCTTCCACGGGCTGGCTGCGGCTGCGGCCAGCGTGGTTATCAACGCTTTGATGCGTGATATCTACCCGAAAGAAGAGTTCTCGCGGATGATGTCGTTTGTCATGCTGGTGACGACCATTGCACCGCTGATGGCACCGATAGTTGGCGGCTGGGTGCTGGTGTGGCTGAGCTGGCATTATATCTTCTGGATCCTCGCTGTGGCGGCGATTCTGGCTTCGGCAATGATCTTCTTTCTGATCAAAGAAACCTTACCACCGGAGCGTCGCCAGCCTTTTCACATTCGTACCACTATTGGTAACTTTGCGGCGCTGTTCCGTCATAAGCGTGTCCTGAGTTATATGCTGGCCAGCGGTTTCAGCTTTGCCGGGATGTTCTCGTTCCTGAGCGCCGGACCGTTTGTCTATATTGAAATTAACCACGTCGCTCCGGAAAACTTTGGTTATTACTTTGCGCTAAACATTGTTTTCCTGTTCGTGATGACCATCTTTAACAGCCGCTTTGTTCGTCGTATTGGCGCGTTAAATATGTTTCGGGCAGGATTATGGATCCAGTTTATGGTGGCGGCATGGATGGTCATTAGTGCGCTGCTGGGCCTGGGGTTCTGGTCGCTGGTGGTTGGTGTTGCGGCATTTGTCGGATGCGTGTCGATGGTGTCATCCAATGCGATGGCGGTCATTCTGGATGAGTTTCCCCATATGGCGGGAACGGCATCTTCGCTGGCAGGAACCTTCCGTTTCGGCATAGGGGCAATTGTTGGCGCATTGCTTTCTCTTGCGACCTTTAACTCTGCATGGCCGATGATTTGGTCAATTGCATTCTGCGCAACCAGCTCCATTCTCTTCTGTCTGTACGCCAGTCGGCCGAAAAAACGGTGATCTATTGCACAACGAGGAAGCTAAAAGGCTTCCTTTGTTGATGCATGTCAACCACAAATCCATCATTTCCCCGATATATGTTTATTTTATGTAAAATCAATTTATGTAAAAAGTCACATCATTGTAGTTAAAAAGGTTGAGTTAGATCGCAGAAACGGGTACATATAGCCCCGCAAACGTGACCACGCCCGCAGATATTATTTAAATCAGAGCCATAGAGGCCACGCAGGCGAGGCATCAATCTTTACGATCTGTATAAAGACGGATTGTTGATGATGTGTTAAAATTGATGTAAATAAATTGTGAAGTAAATGTGCTTCCGGGGAAAATAAGTGACTTCATTACAACTCTCAATCGTCCATCGACTGCCGCAGAACTATCGCTGGTCTGCTGGTTTCGCAGGTTCGAAGGTTGAACCGATTCCGCAAAATGGACCGTGCGGTGACAACAGCCTGGTGGCGCTTAAATTGCTTAGCCCGGATGGTGATAATGCATGGTCGGTGATGTACAAACTAAGCCAGGCGTTAAGCGACATCGAAGTTCCATGCTCGGTACTGGAGTGTGAAGGTGAGCCGTGCCTGTTTGTAAATCGCCAGGACGAGTTTGCTGCAACATGCCGATTGAAAAATTTTGGTGTGGCAATTGCCGAACCCTTTTCAAACTACAATCCTTTTTAAGCGTCAGCTCAACGCCAGTAGCTGACGCGTATACTCCTGCTGCGGTGCGGCAAACACGCGCGCGCACGGTCCTTGTTCCACTACTTCCCCTTGTCGCAGTACGATAACCTGATGACATAACGCGCGGACAACGTGCAAATCGTGACTGATAAACAAATAGGCCAATTGATGCTTTTGTTGCAATGATTTCAATAGCGTCAATATTTGCGCCTGTACCGTTTTGTCGAGTGATGATGTCGGTTCATCAAGAATGATCAACGAGGGCTTAAGAATTAACGCCCTGGCAATCGCAATACGTTGCCGCTGACCACCAGAGAACTCCGCCGGATAACGGTGGCGTGTTTCAGGATCTAATCCCACTTCATGCATCACGGCTATCACTTGTTGTTCGCGTTGTGCGGCAGAAAGCGTCGGCTGGTGAACCCGTAAGCCTTCCTCAATAATCTGCAAAACGTTGAGTCGTGGGTTGAGCGAGGAGTTTGGATCCTGAAATACCACCTGAATGCGATGACGAATAGGTAACAGCTGGCGGCGATTTAAATCTTGTAGTGGCTGACCGTCAAAGACGATGCTGCCCTGAGAGGTAATCAGTCGCAGCAGCGCCAGTCCCGTCGTGCTTTTCCCGGAACCGGACTCGCCCACTAAACCCAGTGTTTCACCCGCTCGTAGCGTAAAACTGATGTTTTTCACCACCACATTATGATCCACAATGCGCTTCAAAATCCCTTTGCGAATGGGGAAGGCAACCTGAAGCTGTTCAACATCCAGCAACGTTGAGGCAGGTTCTGGCAACGGCACTGGATCGCCTGACGGTTCACTGTTGAGTAGCTTTTGTGTGTAAGGATGAGTGGGTGAGGCAAATAGCGTAGCGGCGTTATTTTGCTCGACACAGCGACCGTTTTGCATTACCGCCACGCGGTGGGCCAGTTTTCTGACAATGCTGAGGTTATGAGTAATAAACAGCATGCCCATATTCAGCTCTCCTTGCAGTTCGCGCAACAGCTGTAAAATCTGCGCCTGGACAGAGACGTCCAGTGCGGTGGTCGGTTCATCGGCAATTAATAATTCCGGTCGCGTTAACAGCGCCATCGCAATCATCACCCGCTGGCGTTCGCCGCCGGAGAGCTGATGCGGATAATCTGTCAGCCGTTTTGCCGCCTGGCGGATACCGACGCGATCAAGGCAGTTAAGAATTTCGCCACGAGCCGCTTCCCGACGCATCCCGCGGTGGAGTGAAAGCACTTCATAAAGCTGTTTTTCCAGGGTATGCAATGGATTTAACGACACCATCGGCTCCTGAAAAATCATGGCGATCTTATTACCGCGTACACCGCGCAACGTTTGATCGCTGGCATGAAGCAGCGATTCGCCATGAAAACGAATATCGCCGGAGAGATATTCAACCGGCGGGGAAGGGAGCAGGCGTAAAATTGACAGCGCGGTAACGCTCTTACCTGAACCAGACTCACCCACCAGCGCCAGCGTTTCGCCAGCCTCAACCTGTAGTGAAACATCATTGACTACTGTGCGTACGGTTTGCTGATGGCGAAAACCCACCGACAAATTTTCAATCGCTAACAGAGTTTGCGTCATGCTACACCGCCTTATTAGGATCAAATGCGTCGCGGACGGCTTCACCAATAAAGATCAGCAAAGACAACAATATCGCCACCGACAAGAAGGCGGTGATCCCAAGCCACGGGGCCTGAAGGTTATTTTTCCCTTGTAACAGCAGTTCACCGAGTGACGGTGAACCGAGCGGCAGACCGAAGCCGAGGAAATCGAGCGAGGTCAGGGTGGTGATCGAACTACATAAAATAAACGGTAAAAAAGTGAGGGTAGCGACCATGGCATTTGGCAACATATGACGCAGGATGATACTGCGATCGCTGACGCCAAGCGCCTGCGCCGCGCGGATGTAGTCGAAATTACGGGTACGTAAAAACTCCGCCCGCACCACGCCGACCAGACTCATCCAACCAAACAAGACGGTAATTGCCAACAGCCACCAGAAGTTAGGCTGTACGACGCTGGAAAGTAAAATAATCAAAAACAGCGTCGGCATCCCCGACCATACTTCAATAAAACGTTGCCCCCAGAGATCGACTTTACCGCCGTAATAGCCTTGTAGCGCCCCCGCCAGCACGCCCATCACGCTGGAGCAGAGGGTCAGCATCAGGCCAAACAGAACTGAGATCCGCGTGCCATAGAGAATACGTGCCAGCACATCGCCGCCGTTGGCATCCGTTCCCAGCCAGTTTTGCCGGGAGGGTGGAGAAGGGAAGGGCTTATCGGTAGCAAAGTTGATACTGGTAGCACCAAAGCGAATCGGTGCCCACAGTACCCAGCCGTTATTTTCCAGCCGTTGTTTCAGCCACGGGTCCTGATAATCAGCCTGACTTGCCAGCGGGCCGCCAAAATCGCTTTCGCTGTAGTTTTTCAACAACGGGAAATACCAACTGCCGTCATAACGTACCAGCAACGGTTTATCGTTAGCGATAAGTTCAGAGCACAAACTCAAACCAAACAAGACGAGGAAAATCCATAACGACCAGTAGCCGCGACGGTTATGACGAAAACGCGCCCAACGGGCCTGATTGACGGGGCTGAGTCGCGACATTAACGTCCCTCAAAATCTATACGCGGATCGACCAGCGTATAGCTGATATCACTGACAATATTCAGCAGCAGGCCAATCAGGGTGAAAATATACAAAGTACCAAACATTACAGGATAATCGCGCGAGACGGTCGCTTCGTAGCCCAGTAAGCCAAGACCATTGAGCGAAAACATTACTTCAATCAGCAGCGAGCCGGTAAAAAACATGCTGATAAACGTCGCCGGAAAACCGGCAATCACCAGCAGCATGGCGTTGCGGAACACATGTTTCCAGAGAATATTTTTCTCACTTACCCCTTTCGCACGCGCAGTCACCACGTATTGCTTACGCACTTCATCAAGGAATGAGTTTTTTGTCAGCATGGTCAGCGCCGCAAAGCCGCCAATCACTGTCGCCAGCACCGGCAGCGTGATATGCCACAGATAATCGGTGATTTTCTGATACCACGGCAGCGAATCAAAGTTAGCGGAAACCAGGCCGCGCAGAGGGAATAGGTCGAAATAGCTGCCGCCCGCGAAGAAGACAATCAGCAGGATGGCAAACAAAAAGGCCGGAATGGCGTAGCCGATGATGATAAATGCACTACTCCAGACGTCAAAGCGGCTACCATTATAAACAGCTTTGCGAATGCCTAACGGAATCGACACCAGATAGATAATCAGCGTGCTCCATAATCCGAGGGTGATGGAAACCGGCAGACTATCTTTAATCAGCGTCAGTACCGAGGCGCTGCGAAAAAGGCTGTCGCCAAAATCAAAGCGGATGTAGTCCCAGAGCATTTTGAAGTAACGTTCGTGGATCGGCTTATCGAAACCGTAGCGATGAGTGATCTCGGCGATCACTTCTGGATCTAGTCCGCGTCCGCCACGGTAATTACTGTCGCTGATATTGCCGACGCCCGTTTGCGCATGGCTGGCGCGAACACCTTCACCGCCTGCGCCGGGTAATACTCCGGCATTACCAAACTCAATGGCGGCGATAGCCTGGTCGACCGGACCGCCAGGCGCAATTTGCACGATGAAAAAGTTGATAGTGATAATCGCCCATAACGTTGGGATCACCAGCAACAGACGGCGAATCAGATAAGCGCCCATCTACTCTCCCTGTTGTCTGGCTGACGGCAGTTTGGCCGCTTTATTAACGTCATACCACCAGGTATCGATACCCAGGCTGTAAACAGGGCGCACTGCGGGTTGAGAGAATTTATCCCACCAGGCGAGACGGTCTTCCGCCATATACCACATTGGCAGCATGTAATAATTCCACGTTAATACGCGATCCAGTGCTCGCCCCAACGGCAGTAATTTTTCTTTATTTCCCTGCGCGGCAATAATTTGGTTGATCAGCGAGTCGATAACCGGGCTTTGCACGCCGGGGGCATTATAAGTGGAATTGATATATTCCGATGACCAGGAAATCTGTAAATCGGAACTGGGCCACGGCATCGCCCGCCATACGCGCGGCATCATGTCATAGTCGCGACTGCGCATGCGGTTGGTGATTTGCGAGTTATCCACTTTGCGAATGTCCATGTTGATACCCAGCCGTTGCAGGCTGTGCTGGAACGGCAATACCCACTGACTATTGCTGCTCGAAGGTAGCAATAACTCAAAGCTGAGCGGCTGACCCGTTGTGGCATTTACGCGTTGCTGACCCTTCAGCACCCAGCCCGCTTCGTTGAGAAGTTTGTCGGCTTTTAACAGGTTGTCACGATCGTAGCCATCGCCTTTGGATACCGGCGGCTGGTAGATTTGCGTGAAGACTTCTGGCGGTAGATCTTTTTTCATTGGTGCCAGAAGCACCAGCTCCGCGGCGTCGGGGTAATTTCTGGCCGCGTATTCGGTATTCTGAAAATAACTGTTCGTGCGACTCCAGGCATTGTAAAACAACGCTTTGTTCATCCATTCAAAGTCAAAGGCGAGAGTGATCGCTTCCCGCACCCGGCGATCGCTGAATACCGGACGTTGGATATTAAACGCCAGCCAGCGCGTATCCTGGGCTGATTCGTTCTTTTGCTCATCTTTGATGATGTATTTCTTATCGAAATTTTTACCGGTATAGCGCGTGGCCCAGTTTTTGGCGTCGTTTTCCATACGCAAATCAAAGGCACCGGCTTTAAACGCTTCAAAGGCGACATTATCATCGAGGTAATAATCGTAGCGAATGGTGTCGAAATTCCAGCGTCCACGGTTTACCGGTAAGTTTGCTGCCCAGTAATCTTTCACGCGGGAATAGACAATATTTTGCCCCATTTTCCAGGACGTAATTCGGTACGGACCACTGGCAAGCGGAGGCGTGGCGAGCGGGTCGCTAAGTTTGTGATTCTTCCAGTACTTTTCTGGAAACACCGGCAGCGAAAACAGACTCAGCATATCTTCTTTGCCGGGTTTAGCTAACTCAATGCGCACGGTTAACGGCGCAATGGCTTTGACGGTGGTGCCTTTGTAGACCAGACGAAATTGCGGCACGCCTTCGGTCATAAATTTTTGAAAAGTAAACTCTACATCGCGGGCAGTAATGGGCGAACCATCATGAAAACGGGCGAGCGGATTAATAGCGACCTCCACCCAGGAATAATCGTCAGCATAGCGTGCACTTTCAGCAATCAGCGGGTAATAACTGCCTGGTTCGTCATCGGAAGTCGTAAATAGCGTGTCGTACAGCTGCTCGGTGCGTGCGCCCGGGTTGCCGCGCAGTGCATAGCGGTTGAAATTATCGAAGGTGCCGAGGGCTGACAACGTTATCTGCCCCCCTTTTGGCGCGGCGGGGTTCACATAATCAAAATGGTTGAAATTAAAGGCGTACCGGGGTTCGCCCAGCACGGCAAAGGCATAGCTTTCCTTGATAGCCTGCGCCTGCGCACCAAAGGTGAACAGAGCGATAAACAGCAGCAGTATGCGCACAATCATCTGCAACGGATTTCCTTTTACTCATCATTAGCCGCAATCCGGCATGCTTTCACTATGAATAATAAGGGACGTAAGCACACCTTACCACTGCGGCGTATACGGTTTCTTCAGCCAGCGAACAAAATCGTCCAGCGGTAACGGGCGACTAATCCAGTAGCCTTGCATGAAATTAACGCCGCGTTCGCTTAGCCATCGTGCCTGTTCCGGCGTTTCGACCCCTTCAGCAACCGTCAGCATATTGAGACGTTTCGCCAGCGTCAGCACCGCGTCAAGTACGGGTGAAGTGATCGTTTCCGTACCGATGGCGTTGATAAATCCACGGTCAATTTTCAGATAATCGAGCGTAAAACGCTCAAGATAGATAAGCGCGCTGTGCCCGGTGCCGAAGTCATCAATAGCAATTTCTACGCCGACCGAGTGCAGCCAGGCGAAGAGTTGTGTGGCTTCTTGCTCTTTCAGCATATCGCGCTCGGTAATTTCCAGCACAATCTGGAAATGGTGAGCGGGCAGGGAAGTGAGCAGTTTCTGGATATCAGCTTTAAAGCTTTCGCTGTGCAGATGGTCCGGCGCAATGTTAATGCCAAATTTGACGCCTACCGGCAGTACTTTTTCTAATTCTGCGGCATCGCGGGCAATTAACTCAAACAGGTGCTGAGTCAGCGGCACAATCATCTTTTGCGATTCGGCAAAGTTAATGAAGGCATCCGGGGGAATTTCTCCCGCTACAGGATGCCGCCAGCGTAGCAGTACTTCCAGGCCCGTTACCCGCAAAGCTTGTGTATCCACCACCGGTTGATACGCCACGTAAAATTGTTCGCGCTTGATGGCGGTCATGATTTCTCTGCCGGGGCGCATACGTACGCTCATCAGGTAATAGCAGAGCAGGCCAACGACAGTTCCACTCATGCCGCCCAGTAAAAATGCGTACCACACATCGTTCCATGTCCAGTCATCCGCATAAAGCCGAACGGTCAGAGGAATGCCCGCAATTTTAGTTTCACGGACCGGCATGTCGGTTAATTCATTAACATTCATCAAACGTGACGAAAAGGTAGATAGCGCAGTATTACCAATAATGAGGGCGACACCATCGTAATCTTCCTGCCGTGAGCTATAGAAGAGTGAAGGCGTCAGATTGAGATTCAGCGCGGCAAACACGCCACTATTTTTCAGCAAAGGGTTGCGATACCAGATGACGATTGCGGGTTTGTTCGGCACCATCGGCGTGCCGGGTAAGATCGCCATATCGACGTTTTTATTAATGTCGAGCGCCGGAATCAATTCATTGAGTGGAATGTCCATCTCACCGGTCGCAGATGAACAGAATGTTTTTTTATCTTTCACCAGCACAAACGTACGGACATTCATGCTAAACGCCGCGCGGGCAGTCAGTTCGGGGTTAGCCTGCTGGCAGGTATCTAAGGTCAGCGGCTGGAGCCGGTCAGTAGTGGATTTCAGGTCGGCAAAATAGGTATCGAGATACTTTTGTACGTCGGTAATCAGTGTGTCGTATTTGACTTCGTGCTTATGCCAGGCCACTAAAAACTGAAGGCAGCTCACCAGTATCGCAATCATCACGCCTGCAACAATGCAGGTAAGCAGGAGCTTACGTCCAGAATTGGGAGCGCGTATGAACATGATTCCGTTAATTTCCTGAAATTACGACAACATTTAAAAGATAACAATGACCGGACTATAGCCTGGATCAAGACGCGGAAACATCATTTTCTCTGATGAATGAAAACAAAAAAGCACTGCCTAAGCAGTGCTTTCAGTTAACTCGTCAGGATAGCCAAGGGATTGCATCCAAACGGTTTATTAGCTGCGGCTGAGAACCCGGCGTGCTTCGTTGTAACGCTTCTTCCAGTACGGTTCATTCATGCTGGAAATAATAACACCACTGCTGGTGGAAGCATGGACAAACTGATTGTTGCCGATATAAATACCGACATGGCGTCCCGTTGAACCGGCACGGAACAGAACTAAATCACCCGTACGCAAATTACTGCGGGAAACAGATTTACCCATTTCCTGCTGTTCGTAAGTCGAACGCGGAAGTTCTAAGCCAAATTGCTCACGGAATGTACGCTGTACGAAACCAGAACAATCGATACCTTTTTTAGTGCTGCCGCCCAGACGATAGCGTACGCCTTTCCAGTCAGCATACTGATCCATAATTCGCGATTTTACGTCGACATTACGAACCAGGTTTTCAAATTCATCCTGAGAAGCTTGCAGTGATGATGTTTCACTACCCACTGCACGTGTCTCAGGATGCATATTCTTTGCGGTGTTATTTGCACTACATGCAGAAAGCAGAACCGCTACTGTAATCGCGGGAATCCCGCGCAAGATATATCTCAAAATCGGTTGAGATTTGACCATGTTGTTTGTTTTCCCTTGAAGTCCTTAACGACAAATATCGTTATAAAAAAATGCCAAGCGACACGAGACTAATTACCTGGGCATGTTGAAACAATTCCTTAAGGCCAAATCTGTGGACTAACGCACAAAATTATATGCTGTGAGGATAATCTACCGCCGAGGCAAAACGAGTTCGAGATTACCCGATTGGTGCGGTCTTGGCGAGCGGTTTTACATGATTTTTTATAAGAAAAAGTGATACAGAAAGTTAATAAACGGGATTGGTCAATTAAAGTACGATTGAGTGAAACGCATGCAATCCATTCATTTACTTAGAGAATGATTTTTGCGCGCGATGGATGAAAGCACGGTGCGCATCATCAGGATTATCCTCACTATAAAAATAACCCTGATGATGTTAATTACTGTGAGTTATTTGTTTTGGAAATGTTTGTTTTTTCCCGGTAGTGATTTGTCAAAAAAGGTGATTAATCGATCACTTAATGGCGTCAGCAACACCCAGGGCAAACCGATCAATATCACGGTCATCGAACCGACAATGATGTCAGTAAACCAGTGTGCGCCAATCATTACTCTGGGAAACGCAAAAACCACAAAAATAATAAGGGCGATAAGGCCTGCAACTTTGCCGAAATAACGCCACATGAATGCCGAAAAAATAAGCAGCATCATACCATGATCGCCGGGAAAGCTATCTCGTGAGGCATCTTTAGTGGGAACAGAGAGCAGTTCGCTGACGCGGTTAATATCGGTAAAAGTCAATGTTGGGCTGGCCCGTTTTACAGGAATTAATGCCTGACCCAGCTGGTTTAATGCCACTGCAGTTAATAGCATGACCAGACCAATAATCACGATACGTCGTCTGCCTGGGGCGTTTTCTTTCAGCCAGAAACTCAGCATCAACATTCCCATCGCCAGCAGTGAACAACCGTCGAAAGCGCGATTGTTGGTCAATGCAACCAGCCACAAAAAGGCCTTACTTTCGACCAGTTTCTGATTAAAAAAATAAAAAATATCCGCATCAATCGGCAACCAGAATCCATGATTAACGGGTATATACCAGGAAAGAAACAGCGCGAGGCCGACAATATTCAACAACACTATTTGCGGCAAATTTTTAATCATATTTTCTCTAATTATCTTACTGAAAAACGCAGGCAACCTTACGCGGTAGTCGCTAAACGAAGCTTCAACAGCGCGCTCTGCAAGGCATTCCAGTCAGCTTCGCTGCTGGAAATCAGCTCAATACGACTGTCCGGTGGCGCAACGTTTTGCGTTTCAATGTGCAGGTCATCGCCCTGACGGTTGATTCGCACCAGCCCTTCGGGAATACGCATCACGCCTTTGACGCGTTCCACCGGTGCAAGTCGCGCCCATTCCAGAATGCCAATGGTGTCGAATACCGTATCAGCGTCGAATATCCAGCCACAGGCCTGATGCCCTTGTCCGCTGTTCAGACTGCGACGCCAGCGTTGATGCTCTGGCAGGCTTAACGCTGCTAACCCTTTTTTCACGACATGCTGATGAGAATGCGCGGCGCTGGCGGGCAACTCGGCTAAATTGCGACGCGGCAAATCCAGAAGATGACCGTCAATTTTCCCATGCTCGCTGTGAATCAATTGCCGATCGCCACCATTTTGCTGCCACCAGCGCTGTAGCGCTTGCTCACTTTCGGGCGTCGCACGGTCGGATTTATTGGCGACAATAATGTCTGCGGCAGCCAGCTGGTCACGAAAGTTTTCATTGCTGGCGCTTTTTTCGTCCAGCAGCAGGCGTGGATCGAGAATGCACAACGTGGCGCGCAGATCTATCCACGGTTCATAGACGGGCGCGGTTAAGAGATCGAGGATCTGTTTCGGATGACCCAGCCCGGTCGGCTCTATCAACAAGCGGTCTGGTTTTCCCTGACGCAGTAAGGTATTCAATCCTACCTGCATGGGTAAACCATTAACGCAGCACATGCAGCCGCCGGGGATCTCTTTCAGCAGTGCGCCGCTATCGGCGAGCAAAGCACCATCAATTCCGACTTCCCCAAATTCATTAACCAGTACCGCCCATTTTTCGTTGGGATCTTTATGGGCTAACAGATGAAGAATCGACGTAGTTTTCCCGCTGCCGAGAAAACCGGTGATGAGGTTGGTCCTGGTCACAACGGCTCCGCAATACTCTGATAAGTTAACTGAGCGTTAATCCTGGCTAAAAATGGCAGAAAAGAGAAGGGGAGAGCGGACGAAGGCGAGCTTCATCCGCTTTAACCGCAGAAATCGTTAAATTTTGAGGGTGTTTAATAGCGCCTGATGCGCGCCGAATTGTGAGATTTGTTGCCAGGCTTGTTCGATGGCCTGCACAAAATGCGGGTTATCTGGCAGATCATCACCGAAAACTTCACGCAGGGAAAGCAGGGCGGTGACGCGTTGCTCACTGCTGCTGCCCGCAACAAGATCGCGAATTTTATCGCTAAGCGGATCGCGAACATCAATGGCATTTCCGGCATCATCAACGCCGCTGACGTAACGCATCCAGCCTGCAACGCCTAATGCCAGCAACGACCAGTCCGTTTCGCGCGCCAGATGTATGCGAATACCTGCCAGCATACGTTGCGGTAATTTCTGGCTCCCATCCATCGCGATTTGCCAGGTCTTATGTTTCAGCGCCGGGTTAGCAAAACGTGCAATTAACTTATCCGCATATTGTGTTAAATCGACATCTTTAATTCGCAGTGTCGGCGCTTGCTCATCCAGCATTAATGTTCTGGCGGCATGGCGAAATGTACGATCCTGCATGCAATCGCTGATATGGGCGAATCCTGAGAGGTAACCCAGATAAGCGAGAAAAGAGTGGCTGCCATTAAGCATACGTAGTTTCATCTCTTCCCATGGCAGGACATCATGCACCATTTGTACACCTGCGACTTCCCAGGCAGGACGCCCAGCGACGAAGTTATCTTCCACCACCCACTGGATAAACGGTTCGCAGCTAATCGCGCAGGGATCATTCACCCCCAGATGCTGACTGATTTCCGCCAGTGATTCGTCGGTTGCAGCCGGAACAATACGGTCGACCATGGTTCCCGGAAAACTGACGTGTTCTTTTATCCACCCGGCGAGTTCTGGCGAACGTTTTTCTGCCATTCCCAGCACCGCGTTTTTCACCACATGGCCATTGTCGGGAATATTGTCGCAGGAGAGCACGGTAAACGGTGCAAGGCCGCTTTCACGGCGTCGTTTCAGTGCTTCGACGAGAATACCCGGCGCGGAGTGAGGTTCTTCAGGGTTTTGTAGATCGTGAATAATCCGCGGATTGCTGGTGTCGAGTGCACCGGTGGCTGGGTCAATACAATAGCCTTTTTCGGTAATCGTCAGGGAAACAATTGCCACCTGTGGCTCGCAAAATTTCTCAATAATTGCCGCTAAGGAATCCAGTTTTGCATTCAGGCATTCGTGAACGGCACCGACAATTATCGCCTGATTGCCGTCCGCACCTTTCTCCAGCACGGTATATAAATGGTTCTGTGCGCGGAGCTGGCTCATCAGTTGATCACCGCTGAACAAGCTGATTTCACAGATCCCCCAGTCGCCGCCCTGGGCATTCAGCACACGATCGGTCAGTAACGCCTGATGTGCGCGGTGAAAGGCGCCAAAGCCAAAATGAACGATACGTGATTGCAACTGCTGGCGATCGTAGCGTGGAGCGTGTACATGATGCGGGAGCGTAACGGAGGCGATTGTATTCATAGGAGTCACGTCTTGGTAACGATTAATTAACAATGACAGTGTAAAGTTATATGACAGCAATTGAAATTGGTCTGGATTGTTAATGCGATGAAGTGTGAGGGCGATCAATCAACGAGTGAAAATTGAGGGCGTAAGGTGTTCAGGAAGCGCAAAATAGAAGATTGGTATAATAAATTAAAAAAGGGACAGCCTGAGCTATCCCTTTTCTGCATGCGGCTGAAGTTAGTCAGCACGCCCCATATAACGGCGTTCTTCGATATGGATACGAATTTTTTCGCCCGGGCTTAAGTATTCTGGTACCTGAATCACCAGACCAGTGCTCAATGTCGCCGGTTTGTTACGGGCGCTGGCAGATGCCCCTTTGATGCCTGGTGCGGTTTCAACGATTTCCAGATCAACGGTCTGCGGCAGCTCAAGCGCCAGCAGTTGACCGTCCCAGGTCAGCACCTGCATGTCCGGCATGCCGCCCTCTGGCATAAACAGCAACTCTTCTTCAATCTGATCTTTGGTGAAGGTATACGGGGTATAGTCTTCTTTATCCATAAAGACATATTCGTTGCCATCGACATAGGAGAAGTCAACGTAACGGCGGGTCAGCGTCACGGTGTCAACGATATCATCTCCTTTGAAACGCTCTTCTACTTTCAGCCCGGTACGGACATCAGAAAAACGCATTTTGTACAGCGTAGCGGCACCGCGGGCAGTGGGCGACTGAATATCAATGTCCTTAACCAGCAGCAGTTTGCCGTTGTAATTCAGTACCATACCTTTTTTAATTTCGTTCGCTCTTGGCATCGAAAAATTCCTGTAGTCGAAAATGTCAAAAATATCGCGACAAAGTACTCGCGACGGGCCTTTCGGGCAAGTGGTATTCGCACTTTTGCTGGTGCAAAAAAGGTGGTACTGTGCGCGCTCATCAATCCGGTGGTTAACCTTAAGAGAACAACGTATGGAATGCCGTCCGGGTTGCGGGGCGTGTTGCACCGCCCCTTCAATTTCCAGCCCTATTCCCGGTATGCCAGATGGCAAGCCCGCCAATACGCCCTGCATTCAGCTTGATGAACAGCAACGCTGTAAAATTTTCACCTCGCCACTGCGACCGAAAGTCTGTGCAGGCTTACAAGCCAGCGCTGAAATGTGCGGTAACTCGCGTCAGCAGGCAATGACCTGGCTTATCGATCTGGAAATGCTGACCGCGCCTTAAACATCTTTAATCCGCAGTAAGCAAAACAGAGTGGCGATAATCATCACCATCGCAAACCAGAACACAGCGTGATAATTCCAGATCTCGGCGACGATGCCCGCCACTGATCCTGCGATGATCCAGCCCACGCGCGAAGTGTTGGTATAGAGCGTGGTGGCTGAACCTGCCTGACCGGGCATCAAATCCTGAAAATAGAGCATCCCGATGCCGCCCAGAATGCCAATAAAAATAGCATTTAGCAGCTGCAAGCCCAACAGAATGGCAGGTGAATGCGCCATCAGCATTCCTGCGTAAAAACAGACGCCACCCACGGCAGCAACGCGCATTAAGAAGCGCTTACCCAGACGTTTGGCGAAATATCCGGCAATCAACATGGTCGGGATTTCCAGCCCGGCGGCGGTCCCCATCATCACACCGGCCAGTTTCTCGGGAAGATGCAGTTCGTTGATAATAAATAGCGGCATGTTGATGATGTACAGGCTGTTCGAGCCCCACATCAATGTACAAATGACAAACAGCAGCAGCGTATCGCGACGGTTACGGCGCGGCGCTTCAACCGTGCCGGTCGCCAGTGGAAGTTCTTTTTGCATCGACGGTAAAAACAGCCACACCATCACGCCGCAAACAATAAACGCTACCGCTGCGCTCAGATACATTACCGTAAAGCTGAAACCCATCGCTAAGGCATAAGCCAGCGGCGGGCCAATGACCCATGCCAGTGAAACCTGAGCGCGTAAAAAAGAGCTGAACATCACCGCTTCACGTCCGGTTTTGTCAGCATGTTCACGGGCGAGGGCAAACATTTGCGGGTTAGCAGTCGAGCCAAAGCTGCTAAGAAAGACGCCAACGAATAGCAAAACAAAGTAGTTGCGATTCCAGGCAAAAAGAGTGCAGGCCAGCACGCCTAACACGCAGCAAAAGACAATCAGCGATTTGCGATCGCCGCGCTTATCAGAGCGCCCGGCGAGAAACTGACTTACCAGAATCCCAATGACAGCGCTGCCGGTAAAGAAGAATCCCACCATCGCCGGGCGGGCATGTACTTCATCAGTAAGAAAAATACTGAGTGTCGGGGTTTGTAGAGCGCCCGCAATACCGGTGAGAAAGGCAACGATTAAAAACGCCATCGAGGTCAGGTCAAACGATTTCGCGCTGGAGACTGCGGGGGAGTTATGCATGCTGGTCGATCACTGGAAGAGGAAGACGCGGAGTTTACGCTGCTTGTCAGAAAATAAACAGACAGCGAAATCAAAAGCGCCACGAATAATCAAAATGCCATTTCACTGTTGCTGATTGGCTGCTGACGCTGCTGAAATGAAATTGCTGATAACGGATTTTCCCATCAGCAATTAGGAAAAATGACAAAAAATTGTGCAGCACATCAAACTTTTGCTCATAACTTTACGGCTTTCCTTGCGTGCTGAAACAGAAGTATTATGCTTTCTTGAAACGTTTCAGCGCGATCTTGTCTTTAACCCTAAGCCAGGTTGGCGCTTTTTTTCTCATAGAAGCTGAATCGTTTCAATTCAGCAAGAGAGGAGAACTATGTTCCAGTTATCCGTACAGGACATCCATCCGGGCGAAAAGGCCGGAGACAAAGAAGAGGCGATTCGCCAGGTCGCTGCGGCGCTGGTGCAGGCCGGTAATGTAGCTGAAGGCTACGTCAATGGCATGTTGGCGCGCGAACAGCAAACCTCTACGTTCCTCGGCAATGGTATTGCTATTCCACACGGCACTACCGACACCCGCGATCAGGTGCTGAAAACCGGCGTTCAGGTATTTCAGTTCCCGGAAGGCGTCACCTGGGGTGACGGCCAGGTAGCGTACGTGGCGATCGGTATTGCTGCCAGCTCGGATGAACATTTGGGCCTGCTACGCCAGCTGACCCACGTACTGAGCGATGATTCCGTTGCTGAACAACTGAAGTCAGCAACAACAGCAGAAGAACTTCGCGCATTGCTGATGGGCGAAAAGCAGAGTGAGCAGCTGAAGCTCGACAACGAAATGCTGACGCTGGATATCGTCGCCAGCGATCTGCTGACTCTTCAGGCGCTGAACGCTGCACGTCTGAAAGAAGCGGGGGCAGTTGACGCCACTTTCGTCACCAAAGCCATCAATGAACAACCGCTGAACCTCGGACAGGGCATCTGGCTGAGCGATAGCGCCGAAGGCAATCTGCGTAGCGCGATTGCGGTAAGCCGTGCGGCAAATGCTTTTGATGTGGACGGCGAAACGGCAGCCATGCTGGTGAGTGTGGCGATGAATGACGATCAGCCCATTGCGGTTCTTAAGCGTCTCGCTGATTTGTTACTCGACAATAAAGCTGACCGCTTGCTGAAAGCGGATGCGGCAACGTTGCTGGCGCTGCTGACCAGCGATGATGCGCTGACCGACGACGTGTTAAGCGCGGAGTTTGTGGTGCGCAATGAACACGGCCTGCATGCTCGTCCAGGTACCATGCTGGTCAATACCATTAAACAATTTAACAGTGATATTACCGTGACAAACCTTGATGGCACCGGCAAACCGGCAAACGGACGTAGTCTGATGAAAGTTGTGGCACTTGGCGTTAAGAAAGGTCATCGCCTACGCTTTACCGCCCAGGGTGCAGATGCTGAACAGGCGCTGAAAGCCATTGGCGACGCTATCGCTGCTGGTCTTGGGGAGGGCGCATAATGAGCAGACGTGTTGCTACTATCACCCTTAATCCGGCTTATGACCTTGTTGGTTTCTGCCCGGAAATTGAACGCGGCGAAGTGAACCTGGTGAAAACCACCGGTCTGCATGCGGCGGGTAAAGGCATCAACGTGGCCAAAGTATTAAAAGACCTGGGAATTGATGTCACCGTTGGCGGCTTCCTCGGTAAAGACAATCAGGATGGTTTTCAGCAACTGTTCAGCGAGCTGGGCATTGCCAACCGTTTCCAGGTTGTACAGGGGCGCACCCGAATTAACGTTAAGCTGACGGAAAAAGACGGCGAAGTGACCGACTTCAACTTCTCGGGTTTTGAAGTCACTCCCGCCGACTGGGAACGCTTTGTGACTGATTCTCTGAGCTGGCTCGGTCAGTTCGATATGGTCTGTGTCAGCGGAAGCTTACCGTCAGGCGTCAGCCCGGAAGCGTTCACCGACTGGATGACTCGCCTGCGTAGTCAGTGTCCTTGCATTATCTTTGATAGTAGCCGTGAAGCGTTAGTAGCAGGTTTGAAAGCGGCACCGTGGCTGGTGAAACCTAACCGCCGCGAGCTGGAAATCTGGGCGGGCCGTAAACTGCCTGAAATGAAAGATGTGATTGAAGCTGCGCATGCGCTGCGTGAACAGGGTATTGCGCATGTCGTTATTTCACTGGGTGCCGAAGGCGCGCTTTGGGTTAATGCCTCCGGCGAATGGATCGCCAAACCACCGTCAGTCGATGTCGTAAGCACCGTTGGCGCAGGGGATTCTATGGTTGGTGGCCTGATTTATGGCTTGCTGATGCGTGAATCCAGTGAACACACACTGCGTCTGGCGACAGCTGTTGCAGCCCTGGCGGTAAGTCAAAGCAATGTGGGTATTACCGATCGTCCGCAGTTGGCCGCAATGATGGCGCGCGTCGACTTACAACCTTTTAACTGACAGCAGGAGAGGCATAATGAAAACGCTGCTGATTATTGACGCTAATCTCGGTCAGGCACGCGCCTATATGGCGAAGACCCTGCTGGGCGCGGCGGCGCGAAAAGCAAAACTGGAAATCATCGACAATCCGAACGACGCTGAAATGGCGATTGTTCTCGGTGATTCCATCCCGAACGACAGCGCGCTGAACGGTAAAAATGTCTGGCTGGGCGATATTTCCCGGGCAGTTGCGCACCCTGAGCTGTTCCTGAGTGAAGCCAAAGGCCATGCGAAACCTTACACTGCGCCGGTCGCTGCGACAGCACCGGTTGCCGCCAGCGGTCCGAAACGCGTAGTTGCGGTGACTGCTTGCCCGACTGGCGTAGCACACACCTTTATGGCGGCTGAAGCCATTGAAACCGAAGCGAAAAAACGTGGCTGGTGGGTGAAAGTTGAAACCCGTGGTTCGGTTGGCGCGGGTAATGCAATCACCCCTGAAGAAGTAGCCGCAGCGGATCTGGTGATTGTGGCGGCAGATATTGAAGTGGATCTGGCGAAATTTGCTGGTAAACCGATGTATCGCACCTCTACCGGTCTGGCGCTGAAGAAAACCGCGCAGGAACTGGATAAAGCGGTTGCTGAAGCAACGCCGTATGAACCGGCGGGCAAAGCTCAAACGGCGACCACTGAAGGTAAGAAAGAGAGTGCAGGCGCTTATCGTCACTTGCTGACGGGCGTCTCTTACATGCTGCCGATGGTCGTTGCAGGTGGTCTGTGTATCGCGCTTTCTTTTGCTTTTGGTATCGAAGCGTTTAAAGAGCCGGGTACGTTGGCAGCGGCGCTGATGCAGATTGGTGGTGGTTCAGCCTTTGCGCTGATGGTGCCGGTACTGGCAGGTTATATTGCCTTCTCCATTGCCGATCGTCCGGGTCTCACGCCGGGTCTGATTGGCGGTATGCTGGCGGTCAGCACTGGTTCTGGCTTCATTGGCGGTATTATTGCGGGCTTCCTGGCTGGTTACATTGC
Organism: Escherichia sp. WS1265; assembly: GCF_046487585.1. NCBI lineage: Bacteria > Pseudomonadati > Pseudomonadota > Gammaproteobacteria > Enterobacterales > Enterobacteriaceae > Escherichia > Escherichia sp. WS1265. The sequence goes on along the minus strand of NZ_JBJQJE010000011.1, from coordinate 105,408 downwards.
GAAGTTAATCAGTACGCAATTGAAACTGCCACAGAGTATGGAGGCGCTGAAACCGATTCTGATCATTCCGCTAATTTCCAGTCTGGTGGTCGGTCTGGCGATGATCTACCTGATCGGTAAACCGGTTGCTGGCATTCTCGAAGGGTTGACTCACTGGCTGCAGACCATGGGGACTGCGAATGCGGTTCTGCTGGGGGCGATCCTCGGTGGCATGATGTGTACTGACATGGGCGGTCCGGTAAACAAAGCAGCGTACGCATTCGGTGTGGGTCTGCTGAGTACTCAAACCTATGGCCCGATGGCGGCGATTATGGCGGCAGGTATGGTGCCACCGCTGGCAATGGGCCTGGCAACAATGGTGGCGCGTCGCAAATTCGACAAAGCGCAGCAGGAAGGTGGCAAAGCCGCTCTGGTATTGGGACTGTGCTTCATTTCGGAAGGTGCAATTCCGTTTGCTGCTCGTGATCCGATGCGTGTGCTGCCGTGCTGTATCGTGGGTGGGGCGCTGACTGGCGCAATCTCAATGGCGATTGGTGCGAAACTGATGGCACCGCACGGTGGTCTGTTTGTTCTGCTGATCCCTGGCGCTATTACGCCGGTACTGGGTTACCTGGTAGCCATTATTGCCGGTACGCTGGTGGCGGGTCTGGCCTATGCCTTCCTGAAACGTCCGGAAGTGGACGCAGTAGCGAAAGCAGCGTAATAAAAGGTGTGTTACAGGGCAGAAATTTCCTGCCCTGTAACATTTGATGCGCGCAAAGAGAATGACCGGTTTGTGAATGTAATTTTATGAATTTAAATGGTTTTATCTTTTAGTAGAAACCTGAAACCTTCATCAAACACTAAGGTTATTTCCTCAAGGGCAGATTAATTTCTGCCCTTTTTTATTGTTCCTGTTCTGTGCATCCCGTCACAAATTCCCCGTTTTTATAATTCAGGCATTTAATCGCGTTTTGTGAGCCTGCTCAAATCTGCCCATTTTGCCTCTCTGGCGGTAATTTACTTTACGTAAAACATGCATACTATGAGCACATGTTTAAATATGAACACATGTTTAAACCGTCTTTGCAGTATCAATATTCTTGTGGATTGACAGGGTTGGTAATTTTTTACCAGAGGACGTGCTATGCGCGAAAAGGATTATGTCGTAATTATAGGTTCGGCGAATATTGATGTCGCCGGATATTCACATGAATCATTAAATTATGCGGATTCAAATCCAGGTAAAATAAAATTTACGCCTGGTGGAGTCGGGCGCAATATTGCACAAAACCTGGCGTTGCTGGGGAATAAATCCTGGCTACTGAGCGCAGTAGGCAGTGATTTTTATGGTCAATCGTTGCTAACGCAAACCAATCAATCTGGTGTTTATGTCGATAAATGCCTGATTGTGCCGGGAGAAAACACGTCGAGCTATTTATCATTACTCGATAATACCGGTGAAATGCTGGTTGCTATAAATGACATGAATATTAGCAACGCTATTACAGCTGAATATCTCGCACAGCACCGTGAATTTATTCAAAGGGCAAAGGTCATTGTCGCGGACTGTAATATCAGTGAAGAGGCACTGGCATGGATTCTGGATAATGCCGCCAATGTACCTGTATTTGTCGATCCGGTTTCGGCATGGAAATGTGTAAAAGTGCGCGACCGTCTAAATCAGATCCACACCCTGAAGCCAAACCGCCTTGAAGCGGAAACCTTGAGTGGGATTGCTTTGTCAGGGCGTGAAGATGTGGCAAAAGTTGCTGCCTGGTTCCATCAACATGGCCTGAACCGACTGGTATTGAGCATGGGCGGCGACGGCGTTTATTACAGTGATATCAGCGGTGAAAGTGGTTGGTCTGCGCCGATCAAAACCAATGTCATTAATGTTACCGGAGCGGGCGATGCCATGATGGCTGGACTTGCTTCGTGTTGGGTAGACGGAATGCCGTTTGCCGAATCTGTTCGTTTCGCACAGGGATGTTCGTCAATGGCGCTCTCCTGTGAATACACCAATAACCCCGATTTATCGATTGCCAACGTTATATCGTTAGTGGAGAACGCAGAATGTCTGAATTAAAAATTTCCCCTGAATTATTACAAATTTCCCCGGAAGTGCAGGACGCTTTAAAAAACAAAAAACCGGTTGTGGCGCTGGAATCGACCATTATTTCTCACGGGATGCCGTTCCCACAAAATGCCCAGACCGCAATTGAAGTTGAAGAAACTATTCGTAAACAGGGCGCTGTACCTGCCACTATCGCCATTATTGGCGGCGTGATGAAAGTGGGTTTAAGCAAAGAAGAAATTGAATTGCTGGGTCGTGAAGGGCATAACGTGACCAAAGTTAGTCGTCGCGATTTACCTTTTGTTGTTGCCGCAGGGAAAAATGGCGCAACCACCGTTGCTTCAACGATGATTATTGCGGCGCTTGCCGGAATTAAAGTATTTGCCACCGGGGGAATTGGTGGTGTGCATCGCGGGGCGGAACATACCTTCGATATTTCTGCCGATTTGCAAGAACTGGCGCACACCAATGTCACCGTCGTTTGTGCCGGGGCGAAATCTATTCTCGATTTAGGCTTAACTACCGAATATTTAGAAACTTTCGGTGTACCGCTAATTGGCTATCAGACCAAAGCGCTGCCTGCGTTTTTCTGCCGCACCAGCCCGTTTGAAGTCAGTATTCGCCTTGATAGTGCCACGGAAATCGCTCGTGCAATGGCAGTGAAATGGCAAAGCGGTCTGAACGGTGGCCTGGTGGTGGCAAATCCGATCCCGGAACAGTTTGCGATGCCGGAGGAATCTATCAATGCAGCCATAGATCAAGCCGTCGCCGAAGCCGAAGAGCAGGGCGTTATTGGTAAAGAAAGCACACCGTTCCTGCTGGCTCGTGTTGCTGAACTGACTGGCGGTGACAGCCTGAAATCCAACATCCAACTGGTGTTCAACAACGCCATTCTGGCGAGCGAAATTGCCAAAGAATACCAGCGTCTCGCGGGTTAATTTCTGACGGGCAGAAAGCCGTCGCCCGTACTGATCATACATACCAAAACCTGGCGCTGACGCCGGGTTTACTGGCATGAAGGGAAAATTATTATGGATATAATGAGAAGTGTTGTGGGGATGGTGGTGTTACTGGCAATAGCATTTCTGTTGTCAGTGAATAAAAAGAGCATCAGTTTGCGCACGGTTGGAGCCGCGCTGCTGCTACAAATCGCCATTGGCGGCATCATGCTCTATTTTCCACCAGGAAAATGGGCGGTAGAGCAGGCGGCATTAGGCGTACATAAAGTGATGTCTTACAGTGACGCCGGAAGTGCCTTTATTTTTGGTTCGTTGGTTGGGCCGAAAATGGATGTCCTGTTTGATGGCGCGGGCTTTATCTTCGCCTTTCGCGTACTCCCGGCGATTATCTTCGTCACTGCGCTCATCAGTCTGCTGTACTACATTGGCGTGATGGGGCTGCTAATCCGCATTCTTGGCAGTATTTTTCAGAAAGCTCTCAACATCAGCAAAATCGAATCTTTTGTTGCAGTCACAACTATTTTCCTCGGGCAAAATGAGATCCCGGCGATCGTTAAACCGTTTATCGATCGCATGAATCGCAACGAGCTGTTTACCGCAATTTGTAGCGGGATGGCGTCCATTGCGGGTTCGATGATGATTGGTTATGCCGGAATGGGCGTACCAATTGACTACCTGTTAGCGGCATCGCTGATGGCGATCCCTGGTGGTATTTTGTTTGCACGTATTCTTAGTCCGGCAACCGAGCCTTCGCAGGTCACATTTGAAAATCTGTCGTTCAGCGAAACGCCGCCAAAAAGCTTTATCGAAGCAGCGGCGAGCGGTGCGATGACCGGGTTGAAAATCGCCGCTGGTGTGGCGACGGTGGTAATGGCGTTTGTCGCAATTATTGCGCTGATCAACGGTATTATCGGCGGAATTGGCGGCTGATTTGGTTTTGCCAATGCTTCTCTGGAAAGTATTTTTGGCTATGTGCTGGCACCGCTGGCGTGGATCATGGGTGTGGACTGGAGTGATGCCAACCTGGCGGGTAGCCTGATTGGGCAGAAACTGGCGATTAACGAATTCGTCGCTTACCTGAGCTTCTCCCCATACCTGCAAACGGGCGGCACGCTGGAAGTGAAAACCATTGCGATTATCTCCTTTGCGCTTTGTGGTTTTGCTAACTTTGGTTCTATCGGTGTTGTCGTTGGCGCATTTTCGGCTATTTCGCCAAAACGCGCACCGGAAATCGCCCAGCTTGGTTTACGGGCGCTGGCAGCAGCAACGCTTTCCAACCTGATGAGCGCGACCATTGCCGGGTTCTTTATTGGTTTAGCTTGAGTTTCATTGCCGGATGTACGCGCTTATTTAGCGTCACATCCGGCAATCGCTCTATTGCAAATAATTTTTACTGCATCATCCCTGAGAATTTATTTTCCGGGTCCATCTCCAGTGCCAGTCCTGACAACTGCTTTCTGTTTTTAATTAGATACCCTTTCTTGCTTTTAATTAATAAACCGTCGTGAATGAATTGCGCGAGAACATATAAAAGATGTCGATAAGAAACGCCTAAATACTCTGCCGCTTGCGTATGCTTTTCGTGATAAAGATCACCTTCCTGCGAGAGTAATATAAAAGCTGCCAGGCGATTCACTAACGGAAATGATTGATTCTGAGTTAAAGAAACAATATTACGATAATTTTTATGACTTAAGGTGACGCAGAGTTTTCGTAAAAATAGCGTGTCGTTTAATAACAGCGGGCGGTAATGTTTCATAGGGAGCGCAAGGCACCAACACTCTTCAATAGCCTGCACCGCACGCGGTTCATGGTCTTTATCGATTAACTCAATCTCACCAATAAAACAGGGGGCGGCAAAGAAATCGATCAGCGACACGCGACCATTAGCAAGCGTGGCGTAAAGCCTGGCGCGGCCTCGCGTCAGATAAAACAGCCATGACGGCTGTTGCCCTTCCTGCACAATGTAGTCACGCGCTAAAAAATGAAACAGCCGCGTATCGGCTGAAACATCCGTTGAAAAGCAATCCTTAAACGCGGATTCACTCATCAATTGCTGCTTAAGATCATTATTGTGGATTTCTTTCACGATGTTTATCCGCTATGAGATTTCTCATATTTAGCATACGTACGCTGTTGTTAAGATTCAATCATCGGCCCGGTCGAATTTTCTTTGCTGTAGAAAAAATAACGCAACTGGAAACAGAGGAAATAAACAATGGAAAAGAGAAAAATTATTCTGGATTGTGATCCGGGTCATGATGATGCTATTGCCATAATGATGGCCGCGAAACATCCGGCGATTGATTTATTAGGTATCACCATTGTAGCGGGTAATCAGACGCTTGATAAAACATTAATTAATGGCCTGAATGTTTGCCAGAAACTGGAGATTAATGTTCCGGTTTATGCGGGGATGCCACAGCCCATTATGCGGCAACAAATTGTTGCCGATAATATTCACGGTGAAACCGGACTGGATGGCCCGGTATTCGAGCCGCTGACCCGCCAGGCAGAAAGCACTCATGCGGTGAAATATATCATCGATACCCTGATGGCAAGCGATGGCGATATCACTCTGGTGCCGGTTGGTCCGCTTTCAAATATCGCGGTGGCAATGCGTATGCAACCCGCGATCCTGCCCAAAATCCGTGAAATTGTGCTGATGGGCGGCGCTTACGGTACAGGCAACTTCACCCCATCTGCCGAGTTCAACATCTTTGCCGACCCGGAAGCCGCACGCGTGGTGTTCACCTCCGGCGTTCCGTTGGTGATGATGGGCCTCGATCTCACCAACCAGACTGTTTGCACCCCGGACGTGATTGCTCGGATGGAAAGGGTAGGCGGCCCCGCCGGAGAGCTGTTCAGCGACATCATGAATTTCACTCTAAAAACGCAGTTCGAAAACTACGGCCTGGCTGGCGGCCCGGTGCATGACGCCACCTGCATCGGTTATCTGATTAACCCTGATGGCATTAAAACCCAGGAGATGTACGTCGAAGTGGACGTCAACAGTGGCCCTTGCTATGGGCGTACTGTCTGCGACGAGCTGGGCGTTCTTGGCAAGCCCGCTAATACCAAAGTCGGCATCACTATTGATACCGACTGGTTCTGGGGATTAGTCGAAGAGTGCGTGCGCGGCTACATCAAAACCCATTAAGTGTTGATAACAAGCCGGGTCAGTATCGCAAGATGCAGGCCCGGCTATTTCTGATGGGCAGAAAGCCGTCGCCCAAAATGACATGAAGAGATAATAACTATGGATGTCATGAGAAGTGTTCTGGGAATGGTGGTATTGCTGGCAATTGCGTTTTTACTGTCAGTCAACAAGAAGAAGATCAGCCTGCGTACTGTTGGCGCGGCGTTAGTGTTACAGGTCGTGATTGGCGGCATTATGCTTTGGTTACCACCAGGGCGTTGGGTCGCTGAAAAAGTCGCTTTTGGCGTGCATAAAGTGATGGCGTACAGCGACGCGGGTAGCGCATTTATCTTCGGTTCGCTGGTCGGGCCGAAAATGGACACGCTGTTTGATGGCGCAGGATTTATCTTTGGTTTCAGAGTATTACCGGCAATTATCTTCGTTACAGCACTGGTGAGTATTCTCTACTACATCGGTGTGATGGGGATCTTAATTCGCATTCTCGGCGGTATCTTCCAGAAAGCGTTAAATATCAGCAAGATCGAGTCATTCGTCGCGGTCACTACCATTTTCCTCGGGCAAAACGAAATTTCGGCAATCGTCAAACCCTTTATCGATCGGCTGAATCGCAATGAGTTATTTACAGCGATTTGTAGCGGGATGGCCTCGATTGCTGGTTCGACAATGATTGGTTACGCCGCACTGGGCGTGCCTGTGGAATATCTGCTAGCGGCATCGTTAATGGCGATCCCCGGCGGGATCTTGTTTGCCCGCCTGTTAAGCCCGGCTACCGAATCTTCGCAGGTTTCCTTTAATAACCTCTCTTTCACTGAAACACCGCCAAAAAGCATTATTGAAGCCGCCGCTACAGGGGCAATGACCGGACTGAAAATCGCCGCAGGTGTGGCGACAGTGGTGATGGCATTTGTTGCAATAATTGCGTTGATTAACGGTATTATCGGCGGCGTTGGCGGCTGGTTTGGTTTTGAACATGCCTCGCTGGAGTCCATTTTAGGTTACCTGCTGGCCCCGCTGGCGTGGGTGATGGGGGTTGACTGGAGTGACGCGAATCTTGCCGGGAGTTTGATTGGACAGAAACTGGCGATTAATGAATTTGTCGCTTACCTCAATTTCTCACCTTATCTGCAAACAGCTGGCACTCTGGATGCTAAAACCGTGGCGATTATTTCCTTCGCGTTGTGCGGTTTCGCTAACTTTGGTTCTATCGGGGTGGTGGTTGGCGCATTTTCTGCGGTTGCGCCACACCGTGCACCGGAAATCGCCCAGCTTGGTTTACGCGCGCTGGCGGCGGCGACACTTTCTAACCTGATGAGTGCCACCATTGCAGGATTCTTTATTGGCTTAGCGTAGTGCGCGAGTTATGAGCCGGATAAGATGTAGTCAAGCGTCGAATCCGGCAACATTGTTACACCATCGGCACTAATGAAAGTGCGTTATCGGCAGACAGGGTAGGGTTGTTTAAGCTGCCGCTGGCGCGTGAAATTGCCGCGCAGGCCATCGCAAAACGGGCGCTGTCACGGAAATTGTTTCCTTCCAGAAAGCTATATACCAGGCCCGCCATAAAACCATCGTCAGCACCAAAACTGTCTACTGTCGTATGCGCTGGTGCGGTCAGCAAAAATTGTTCTCCATCCTTTTCGCTGCAATAAACTGACTCATCGGGCAAATAAACAAACAGTTGCTGAACGCCTTGCTGATGCAACGCATTCACTGCGGTATTACGGTCAGCATCGCTGGTGATCGCCTGTCCCCATAAAATTTCCAGCTCCGGTAAAGTGGGTTTCAGGGTGTGAATATGCGCCAGCCAGTGTTTGATTTTGCCCGCTTTGAATTCTGAAACGGTATCGACAAACACCGGGATTTCATCAGCGAGGGTAAAGACCCACTCCAGCGCCTCGGCTGTCAGGTTGCAATCAGCCAGTACCACGCCCGCATGACGAAGTAAATCGCGCGACCCGTTCAGTAGTTGCGGTGTCAACTGATCCAGCAGATGGGTATCGTTAATCGCCAGCACGGTTTGATCGTCTCGATTGGCAATTGCCAGATACGTCGATGTGCTTTGGCCATGTAAACGAACGCAGCCGGAGACATTCACGCCGGCGCGGCGCGTTTCTTCCAGGAGCATTTCGCCATAAAAGTCATCGCCAATCACTGAAAGCAAATGGACGTCGCGGCCTAACAGCGCCAGATTGTGGGCGATATTGCGTCCCACGCCGCCCGCCGAGCAATGAATTGTACCGGGATGAGAAGCCGCTTGTGGGTAACGGATATCCGCCATCCCGCGAATATCCATATTGATTGTCCCCACTACTACGCAGTATTCCTGCTCGGTGAGAATGTAACCTTTGCCTTTAATCCGACCTTTGCGCATTAAATCCATAATATGCGCTGCAACGCGCGAACGGCTGATTTGTAGCATATCCGCAATTTCGTTCTGTTGAATCAGCGGGTTACGCCTTAATATTGCAAGGATCTCCTTCTCCCGGTTATTCATCTTCAGGCTACCGCTTTTTCAGTTTGTTGCGCTTTCAGCCAGGCGATCTCTTCTGCCCAGATATCCGGGTTGATGGTTTCAAGGATCAGCGGAATGCCGTCGAAACGGTCGTCCTGCATGATCCAGCGGAACGCATCATGACCGATATTGCCTTCACCGAGGCTATGATGGCGGTCAACGCGGCTGCCAAAGGTGCTTTTCGCATCGTTAAGGTGCATCCCGCGCAGATACTTAAAGCCGACAATACGGGCAAAATCCGCGAACGTTTTCTCGCATTCGGCTGGAGTACGCAAATCATACCCGGCAGCAAAAGCATGGCAGGTATCAATGCAGACGCCGACGCGGGATTTATCTTCCACGCCGTTGATAATCGCCGCGAGATGTTCGAATTTAAACCCTAAGTTACTGCCCTGACCGGCGGTGTTTTCAATCACCGCTGTCACACCTTGAGTTTTATCCAGCGCAATGTTGATGGATTCGGCAATACGCGCAAGGCAATCCTCTTCTGAAATCTGCATCAGATGGCTGCCAGGGTGGAAGTTGAGCAAAGAAAGCCCCAGCTGTTCGCAACGCTGCATTTCATCTATAAACGCATCGCGCGATTTTTCCAGAGCTTCAGCGACCGGATGTCCGAGGTTAATCAGATAACTGTCGTGGGGAAGAATTTGCGCCGATGTGTAGTGATATTTTTCACAGGCGGCTTTGAATTCATCGATGGTTTGTGTCGTGAGCGGTGCGGCACGCCACTGACGTTGGTTTTTGGTGAACAAGGCAAACGCGGTTGCGTCGATTTCGGCGGCGCGAATTGCGGCATTTGCCAGACCGCCAGCAGCACTAACGTGCGCTCCAATGTATTTCATGCGAGGACTCCTGTTAAACCCGCTGGAGGAAAACGGTAATGATAGCGGGTTAACAGGAGCAAGATGTAGTGGTTTATGCGATGACGCTTTGAATCACATAGTTAATCGCACCACCACCAACAATCAGCCAGGCAAACAGTACCAGTGCCATCAGCAGAGGTTTCGCCCCGGCTTTTTTCAGCGCGCTGACGTGAGTGGTCAGACCCAGCGCCGCCATCGCCATTGCCAGCAGGAAGGTATCCAGCGTTACCAGCATGTTCACCACGCTCTGCGGTAACAGGTGGAACGAGTTAAAGATGGCAACTACGATGAACAAGATGGCAAACCACGGAATAGTGATTTTGCTTTTCTCGCCGCTGTTCGCCCCAGACAGCTGTTTAACACGCGCCGCCAGCAGGATGAGGAACGGAGCCAGCATCATCACGCGCAGCATTTTGGAAATAACTGCTGCGTTTTCTGCATCCGGGCTGATGGCATGACCTGCCGCCACCACCTGCGCCACTTCGTGCACAGTAGAACCAATGTAGATACCGAAAGTTTCTGGACTAAACCATTGAGACATCAGCGGATATATCGCCGGGTAGAGGAAAATCGCCACGGTCCCGAAGATAACAACGGTTGCAACAGCCACGGTTACTTTACTGGCTTCCGCTTTCACTACCGGCTCAGTCGCCAGTACCGCGGCAGCACCACAGATACTGCTACCGGCACCGATCAACCAGCTGGTGTGCTTATCCAGACCAAACACTTTCTGCCCCAGGAAGCAAGCCAGCAGGAAGGTACTGGACAGCGTCAGCACGTCAATGATGATCCCACTGATACCGACATCGGCAATTTGCGAGAACGTCAGACGGAAGCCATAAAGAATGATACCCAGACGTAATAAATATTGCTTGGCAAACAGCACACCACCGTCACAGCTTTTCCAGATGTGCGGATAGATGGTGTTGCCTAAAACCATCCCCAACAAGATTGCGAGGGTGAGGGCACTAAACCCGGCACCCGCAACCGCGGGAATGGAACCACCCCACAGGGCGACCCCGGTGATAACTGCACTCAGGGCTAACCCCGGAATAAAATGCCACAGTGTACGATGTTGTTTCTGTAAGGTGATATTCGTCATAACCCTCTCCTTTAAACGGGCATAAGGTTACGACTAACTGGTTTAAAAATAAAATTGATTATATATTTATAATTAATCTTTATAAGTGGTAAGCGACTATGCACATCACCCTCCGGCAGTTGGAAGTTTTTGCAGAAGTATTGAAAAGTGGATCAACCACCCAGGCGTCGGTGATGCTGGCGTTGTCGCAATCAGCAGTGAGCGCAGCCTTGACCGACCTGGAAGGGCAGCTTGGCGTGCAACTGTTTGATCGCGTGGGGAAAAGACTGGTTGTTAATGAACACGGGCGGCTGCTCTATCCGCGCGCGTTGGCACTGCTTGAACAGGCGGTTGAAATCGAACAACTGTTTCGCGAAGACAACGGCGCGATTCGTATCTATGCCAGTAGTACTATCGGTAACTACATTCTGCCTGCAGTCATTGCCCGTTATCGCCATGATTATCCGCAGTTGCCGATTGAACTTAGCGTTGGGAACAGCCAGGACGTGATGCAAGCGGTGCTGGATTTCCGCGTTGATATTGGCTTTATTGAAGGACCGTGCCACAGCACTGAAATCATTTCTGAACCGTGGCTGGAAGACGAGCTGGTGGTTTTCGCCGCGCCGACTTCGCCATTGGCTCGTGGTCCGGTCACCTTAGAACAGCTGGCCGCTGCGCCGTGGATCCTGCGTGAACGCGGCTCCGGCACGCGGGAGATTGTCGATTATCTGTTGCTGTCACATTTACCGAAGTTTGAGATGGCGATGGAATTAGGTAACTCCGAGGCAATCAAACATGCGGTGCGTCATGGGTTGGGAATTAGTTGCCTGTCGCGACGGGTGATTGAAGATCAATTGCAGGCAGGCACATTAAGTGAAGTTGCGGTCCCTCTGCCGCGCCTGATGCGTACGTTGTGGCGTATACATCATCGGCAAAAACACCTTTCCAACGCGCTACGGCGCTTTCTGAACTATTGCGATCCCGCGAATGTACCGCGTTAAGTTGCTGTACAAGAACATGCTGGTGCTGTGTCGATTTCGTGACGCAGCGCCCTCAGCATGCATTCGCCAGAAAAGAGATTGGCTGCTTTACTTATAATCCCTGGGCGATCATGAAGGTGTCTTATAACCGTGTATTTCTGCCGGAAGGATTGCCAATCGTCTGCTACAATCGCGCCTCATTTTTAAGATGGATAGCATTTTTGTATGGTTTCCGAAACTAAAACCACAGAAGCGCCGGGCTTACGCCGTGAATTAAAGGCGCGTCACCTGACGATGATTGCCATTGGCGGTTCCATCGGTACAGGTCTTTTTGTTGCCTCTGGCGCAACGATTTCTCAGGCAGGTCCGGGCGGGGCATTGCTCTCGTATATGTTGATTGGCCTGATGGTTTACTTCCTGATGACCAGTCTCGGTGAACTGGCTGCATATATGCCGGTTTCCGGTTCGTTTGCCACTTACGGTCAGAACTATGTTGAAGAAGGCTTTGGCTTCGCGCTGGGCTGGAACTACTGGTACAACTGGGCGGTGACTATCGCCGTTGACCTGGTTGCAGCTCAGCTGGTCATGAGCTGGTGGTTCCCGGATACACCGGGCTGGATCTGGAGTGCGCTGTTCCTCGGCGTTATCTTCCTGCTGAACTACATCTCAGTTCGTGGCTTTGGTGAAGCGGAATACTGGTTCTCACTGATCAAAGTCACGACAGTTATTGTCTTTATCATCGTTGGCGTGCTGATGATTATCGGTATCTTCAAAGGCGCGCAGCCTGCGGGCTGGAGCAACTGGACAATCGGCGAAGCGCCGTTTGCTGGTGGTTTTGCGGCGATGATCGGCGTAGCTATGATTGTCGGCTTCTCTTTCCAGGGAACCGAGCTGATCGGTATTGCTGCAGGCGAGTCCGAAGATCCGGCGAAAAACATTCCACGCGCGGTACGTCAGGTGTTCTGGCGAATCCTGTTGTTCTATGTGTTCGCGATCCTGATTATCAGCCTGATTATTCCGTACACCGATCCGAGCCTGCTGCGTAACGATGTTAAAGACATCAGCGTCAGTCCGTTCACCCTGGTGTTCCAGCACGCGGGTCTGCTCTCTGCGGCGGCGGTGATGAACGCAGTTATTCTGACGGCGGTGCTGTCAGCGGGTAACTCCGGTATGTATGCGTCTACTCGTATGCTGTACACCCTGGCGTGTGACGGTAAAGCGCCGCGCATTTTCGCTAAACTGTCGCGTGGTGGCGTGCCGCGTAATGCGCTGTATGCGACGACGGTGATTGCCGGTCTGTGCTTCCTGACCTCCATGTTTGGCAACCAGACGGTATACCTGTGGCTGCTGAACACCTCCGGGATGACGGGCTTTATCGCCTGGCTGGGGATTGCCATTAGCCACTATCGTTTCCGTCGCGGGTACGTATTGCAGGGACACGACATTAACGATCTGCCGTACCGTTCAGGTTTCTTCCCACTGGGGCCGATCTTCGCATTCATTCTGTGTCTGATTATCACTTTGGGCCAGAACTACGAAGCGTTCCTGAAAGATACCATTGACTGGGGCGGCGTAGCGGCAACGTATATTGGTATCCCGCTGTTCCTGATTATTTGGTTCGGCTACAAGCTGATTAAAGGAACACACTTCGTACGTTACAGCGAAATGAAGTTCCCGCAGAACGATAAGAAATAAGTTTCCTCCCTTCCTTGCTAAGCCCTCTCAACCGAGAGGGCTTTTTCAATTCCATTTCCCTGACAAATCATGCGGATATAAAATTTATAATTTGGATTGATAATTGTTATCGTTTGCATTATCGTTACGCCGCAATCAAAAAAGGCTGACAAATCAGAGGCTCTTCCGGCTTTCTGGGATGATCACCTGCATACAAATAAGTCCACCGCGATGCTGCCGTACGCAAGGGGACATGAAGAAGATGTGAGCGATAACCCATTTTATTTTCGTAGTTACCTCATGGAGATATGGAATGTTTAGGTTGAACCCTTTCGTACGGGTCGGGCTGTGTTTGTCCGCTATTTCTTGTGCATGGCCTGTGTTAGCGGTCGATAATGATGGCGAAACGATGGTTGTCACTGCATCTTCCGTTGAACAAAACCTTAAAGATGCACCTGCCAGTATCAGCGTCATTACCCAGGAAGACCTGCAGCGAAAACCGGTACAGAATCTGAAGGATGTCCTCAAAGAAGTGCCTGGCGTACAACTGACGAACGAAGGGGATAACCGTAAGGGCGTTAGTATTCGTGGTCTGGACAGCAGCTACACCCTGATTCTCGTCGACGGTAAACGCGTTAACTCCCGCAATGCCGTCTTCCGCCACAATGATTTCGATCTGAACTGGATCCCGGTCGATTCCATCGAACGTATTGAAGTGGTCCGTGGCCCGATGTCGTCGCTGTACGGTTCCGATGCGCTCGGCGGTGTAGTGAATATCATCACCAAAAAAATCGGTCAGAAATGGTCGGGTACCGTTACCGTCGATACCACCATTCAGGAACATCGCGATCGCGGTGATACCTATAACGGTCAGTTCTTTACCAGCGGACCATTAATTGATGGTGTGCTGGGAATGAAAGCTTACGGCAGCCTGGCAAAACGTGAAAAGGATGACCCGCAAAACTCAACGACCACCGATACCGGAGAAACGCCGCGTATTGAAGGATTCTCCAGCCGCGACGGCAATGTGGAATTTGCCTGGACACCGAATCAAAATCACGATTTTACTGCCGGATACGGTTTCGACCGTCAGGATCGTGATTCCGACTCGCTGGACAAAAACCGCCTGGAACGCCAGAACTACTCCGTCAGCCATAATGGGCGTTGGGATTACGGCACCAGCGAACTGAAATACTACGGTGAGAAAGTCGAGAACAAAAACCCTGGCAACAGCAGCCCGATAACTTCCGAAAGCAATACGGTCGACGGCAAATACACGTTGCCGCTGACGGCGATTAATCAGTTTCTCACGGTTGGCGGTGAATGGCGTCACGACAAACTTAGCGATGCGGTGAACCTGACCGGGGGAACCAGCTCCAAAACATCTGCCAGCCAGTACGCGCTATTTGTTGAAGATGAATGGCGGATCTTCGAGCCGCTGGCGCTGACGACCGGCGTGCGTATGGACGATCACGAAACCTACGGTGAACACTGGAGTCCGCGTGCCTACCTGGTTTATAACGCCACCGACACCGTAACGGTGAAAGGGGGCTGGGCGACGGCATTTAAAGCACCTTCTCTGTTGCAACTTAGCCCTGACTGGACGAGCAATTCCTGCCGTGGCGCATGTAAGATTGTGGGTAGCCCGGATCTGAAACCAGAAACCAGCGAAAGTTGGGAACTGGGGCTTTACTACATGGGCGAAGAAGGCTGGCTGGAAGGGGTGGAATCCAGCGTGACCGTTTTCCGTAACGATGTGAAAGATCGTATCAGCATCAGCCGTACGTCTGACGTCAACGCTGCACCGGGCTACCAAAACTTTGTTGGTTTTACAGCGAACGGTGTGCCGGTATTTAGCTACTACAACGTTAACAAAGCACGTATTCAGGGCGTGGAAACCGAACTGAAAATTCCGTTCAACGATGAATGGAAACTGTCGATCAACTACACCTACAACGATGGTCGTGATGTCAGCAACGGCGAAAACAAACCGCTATCCGATCTGCCGTTCCATACTGCTAACGGTACGCTGGACTGGAAACCGCTGGCACTGGAAGACTGGTCATTCTATGTTTCTGGTCACTATACCGGGCAGAAACGAGCCGACAGCGCGACGGCTAAAACACCGGGCGGTTATACCATCTGGAATACCGGCGCGGCCTGGCAGGTGACTAAAGACGTCAAACTGCGCGCAGGCGTGCTGAACCTTGGCGACAAGGATCTCAGTCGTGACGACTACAGCTATAACGAAGACGGACGTCGTTACTTTATGGCAGTGGATTATCGCTTCTGATGAGAAGATGCCCGGCGAACCGGGCGGACTTTCACTTCAGTAAATACTGCGCATGGAAGCGCAGGTGATCCTCTATAAAAGAGGCGATGAAGTAGTAACTGTGATCATATCCCGGCTGAATACGCAGCGTCATCGGCCACGCTTTCTGGCGCGCGGCTTCCGCCAGCACTGCGGGTTGCAGCTGGTCGGCAAGAAACTGATCATTATCACCCTGATCGATAAGCGTCGGGATCGCATCATGCGCGTTACTGGCATACATCAGCGCACAACTGTCCCATTCCAGCCATGCATTTTTGTCCTCACCTAAATAGGTGCTAAACGCTTTAATGCCCCAGGGTACGCTGCATGGATTCACAATCGGCGCAAAGGCGGAAACGCTGGTGTATTTGCCCGGGTTTTTCAGCGCCATAATCAATGCACCGTGACCACCCATTGAATGACCGCTAATAGCGCAGCGGTCGCTGACATTAAATTGCGACTGAATCAGCGCCGGTAATTCATCGCGCAGATAATCATACATCCGGTAATGCGTCGCCCAAGGCGGTTGCGTGGCATTAAGATAAAAGCCTGCGCCCTGGCCTAAATCGTAGCCATCGTCGTTGGCAACCTGTTCGCCGCGCGGGCTGGTGTCTGGCATCACCAGTACAATCCCCAGTTCCGCCGCCACGCGCTGGGCACCCGCCTTGGTGGTGAAGTTCTCTTCATTGCAGGTTAATCCGGAAAGCCAGTACAGCACTGGAGGCGGGGTGTGATCACGAGGTGGTGGGAGGAAGATACTGAACGTCATCGGGCAGTTTAAGGTACTGGAGTCGTGTCGCCAGCGTTGCTGCCAGCCTTCAAAACAGCGGTGCTCTTCGAGCATTTCCATGCGTGGCTCCTTGTTGTGTTGTTTGCAATTTCTTCATCATATCGTTTATTCAATGTGCTGTGAGTAACTTTCACTTCCGTATTTGCATAACGATGTTTTAACATCTGCTGATGAAAGGCAGCGGCAATTACAATAATTATCGCTGTGAATACTGGATTATGTGCGCCGCCTCACGCACAATAATCAGGCTGTAAATCAGCTTAATAACTTTGCCCCCACGCAGGGCGGAGGCGTCACACCTGCAGGAGAAATCATAAATGCCATCACTCAGTAAAGAAGCGGCCCTGGTTCATGAAGCGTTAGTTGCGCGAGGACTGGAAACACCGCTGCGCCCGCCCGTGCATGAAATGGATAACGAAACGCGCAAAAGCCTTATTGCTGGTCATATGACCGAAATCATGCAGCTGCTGAATCTCGACCTGGCTGATGACAGTTTGATGGAAACGCCGCATCGCATCGCTAAAATGTATGTCGATGAAATTTTCTCCGGTCTGGATTACGTCAATTTCCCGAAAATCACCCTCATTGAAAACAAAATGAAGGTCGATGAAATGGTCACCGTGCGCGATATCACCCTGACCAGCACCTGTGAACACCATTTTGTTACCATCGATGGCAAAGCGACGGTGGCTTATATCCCGAAAGATTCGGTGATCGGTCTGTCAAAAATTAACCGTATTGTGCAGTTCTTTGCCCAGCGTCCGCAGGTGCAGGAACGTCTGACCCAGCAAATTCTCATTGCGCTACAAACGCTGCTGGGCACCAATAACGTGGCTGTCTCTATCGACGCGGTGCATTACTGCGTGAAAGCGCGTGGCATCCGCGACGCAACCAGTGCCACAACAACGACCTCTCTTGGTGGATTGTTCAAATCCAGTCAGAATACGCGCCACGAATTTCTGCGCGCTGTGCGTCATCACAACTGATTAAAAGGCAGGAACCATGGAGCGCAACGTCACGCTCGATTTTGTTCGCGGCGTCGCCATTCTGGGGATCCTGCTATTAAACATCAGCGCCTTTGGGCTACCAAAGGCGGCTTATCTCAATCCCGCCTGGTACGGCGCTATTACGCCGCAGGATGCATGGACCTGGGCATTTCTCGATCTCATCGGCCAGGTGAAATTCCTCACGCTTTTTGCGCTGCTGTTTGGTGCTGGCCTGCAAATGTTGCTGCCCCGTGGCAGACGCTGGATCCAGTCGCGGTTAACGCTGTTAGTCTTGCTGGGCTTTATTCACGGTTTATTGTTCTGGGACGGCGATATTCTGCTGGCTTACGGGCTGGTGGGCTTAATCTGCTGGCGGCTGGTGCGCGATGCGCCATCGGTAAAAAGCCTGTTTAATACAGGCGTCATGCTTTATCTGGTGGGGCTTGGCGTTTTGCTGTTATTGGGGCTGGTTTCCGACAGCCAGACCAGCCGCGCCTGGACGCCGGATGCATCGGCTATTTTGTATGAAAAATACTGGAAGCTTCACGGCGGCGTTGAAGCGATCAATAATCGTGCCGATGGTGTTGGGAACAGTTTACTGGCACTGGGCGCACAGTATGGCTGGCAACTGGCAGGGATGATGCTCATTGGTGCGGCGCTGATGCGCAGCGGCTGGCTGAAAGGGCAGTTCAGCTTACGTCACTATCGTCGTACTGGTTTTGTGCTGGTGGCGATTGGGGTGACCATTAACCTTCCTGCCATCGCCCTGCAATGGCAGCTGGACTGGGCGTATCGCTGGTGTGCCTTCTTACTTCAAATGCCGCGGGAACTGAGTGCGCCGTTTCAGGCGATTGGCTATGCGTCGCTGTTTTATGGCTTCTGGCCGCAATTAAGCCGCTTTAAGCTGGTGCTTGCGATCGCCTGCGTCGGACGGATGGCGCTGACCAACTATCTATTGCAAACGCTGATTTGTACCACGCTTTTTTACCACCTCGGTTTGTTTATGCATTTTGACCGTCTGGAGCTGCTGGCGTTTGTTATTCCGGTATGGCTGGCGAATATCCTCTTCTCTGTTATCTGGCTGCGTTACTTCCGCCAGGGGCCGGTGGAATGGCTCTGGCGTCAGTTAACTTTGCGTGCTGCCGGACCGGCAATATCTAAAACATCAAGATAACGATCTGGATCACATTCGTTAACAAAACGGCTGTAACCGTTTCCATTGCTGTGACTCGATTCACGAAGTCCTGTATTCAGTGCTGACAAAATAGCCGCCAGCAAGCAGTCATTTACTGCAATCTCATAACAGGTAGTGAATATGATCACCATTCGTGATGTAGCGCGTCAGGCTGGCGTCTCTGTGGCAACGGTTTCCCGGGTGCTCAATAACAGCACGCTGGTCAGTGCCGACACGCGTGAAGCAGTAATGAAAGCCGTGAGTGAGCTGGATTATCGGCCAAACGCCAATGCCCAGGCGCTGGCAACTCAGGTTAGCGATACCATTGGCGTGGTGGTGATGGACGTTTCTGATGCGTTTTTCGGCGCGCTGGTAAAAGCGGTGGATCTGGTCGCCCAGCAGCATCAGAAATACGTGCTAATAGGCAATAGCTATCATGAAGCGGAAAAAGAGCGTCACGCCATTGAGGTGTTAATTCGCCAGCGTTGTAATGCGTTGATTGTTCACTCAAAAGCATTGAGTGACGATGAACTGGCACAATTTATGGATAACATTCCCGGTATGGTGTTAATCAACCGCGTTGTGCCGGGGTACGCCCATCGTTGCGTTTGCCTGGATAATCTCAGCGGTGCCCGAATGGCGACGCGCATGTTGCTGAATAACGGTCATCAACGTATTGGTTATCTTTCTTCCAGCCACGGCATTGAAGATGACGCAATGCGTAAAGCAGGCTGGATGAGCGCGTTGAAAGAGCAGGATATTATTCCGCCGGAAAGCTGGATTGGCACTGGCACGCCGGACATGCCGGGCGGTGAGGCGGCGATGGTTGAACTGCTGGGGCGCAATCTACAACTTACCGCTGTATTTGCTTATAACGACAATATGGCTGCTGGCGCACTGACAGCATTAAAAGATAATGGCATTGCGATTCCGTTACATCTCTCAATCATCGGTTTCGATGATATTCCCATCGCCCGTTACACCGACCCGCAATTAACGACCGTGCGTTATCCCATTGCTTCAATGGCTAAATTAGCCACCGAACTGGCCTTGCAGGGGGCAGCAGGCAATATTGATCCTCGTGCCAGCCACTGTTTTATGCCGACGTTAGTGCGTCGCCATTCTGTCGCAACGCGCCAGAATGCGGCGGCGATCACTAACTCAACAAATCTGGCGATGTAACCGCTTTCAATCTGTGAGTGATTTCACAGTATCTTAACAATGTGATGGCTATGATTGCACCGTTTTAACGTTGTAACCCGTATGTAACAGTGAATAATCACTTTCACCGAGGTAATAGCGTCATAACAACAATTAAAGCCGTTTTCTGGAGCGTTACCGGGCATGGAAGAACGAATTTTAAAAAGTGAGCTTCGGCGTTCAGTAACACTTCATTAACTCTACTGCCCCGCCGAGCATTTATCTCAAGCACTACCCTGCATAAGAAAAACCGGAGATACCATGAATAAGAAGGTGTTAACCCTATCTGCTGTGATGGCCAGCATGTTATTCGGTGCCGCTGCACACGCTGCTGATACTCGCATTGGTGTAACAATCTATAAGTACGACGATAACTTTATGTCTGTGGTGCGCAAGGCTATTGAGCAAGATGCGAAAGCCGCGCCAGATGTTCAGCTGCTGATGAATGATTCTCAGAATGACCAGTCCAAGCAGAACGATCAGATCGACGTATTGCTGGCGAAAGGGGTGAAGGCACTGGCAATCAACCTGGTTGACCCGGCAGCTGCGGGTACGGTGATTGAGAAAGCGCGTGGGCAAAACGTGCCGGTGGTTTTCTTCAACAAAGAACCGTCTCGTAAGGCGCTGGATAGCTACGACAAAGCCTACTACGTTGGCACTGACTCCAAAGAGTCCGGCATTATTCAGGGCGATTTGATTGCTAAACACTGGGCGGCGAATCAGGGTTGGGATCTGAACAAAGACGGTCAGATTCAATTCGTACTGCTGAAAGGTGAGCCGGGGCATCCGGATGCAGAAGCACGTACCACTTACGTGATTAAAGAATTGAACGACAAAGGCATTAAAACTGAACAGTTACAGTTAGATACCGCTATGTGGGATACCGCTCAGGCGAAAGATAAGATGGACGCCTGGCTGTCTGGCCCGAACGCCAACAAAATCGAAGTGGTTATCGCCAACAACGATGCGATGGCAATGGGCGCGGTAGAAGCACTGAAAGCACACAACAAGTCCAGCATTCCGGTGTTTGGCGTCGATGCGCTGCCAGAAGCGCTGGCGCTGGTGAAATCCGGTGCACTGGCGGGCACCGTACTGAACGATGCTAACAACCAGGCGAAAGCGACCTTTGATCTGGCGAAAAACCTGGCCGATGGTAAAGGTGCGGCTGATGGCACCAACTGGAAAATCGACAACAAAGTGGTCCGCGTACCTTATGTTGGCGTAGATAAAGACAACCTGGCTGAATTCAGCAAGAAATAAGACTGATTGGGCGCAGTCGTTTACTGCGCCCTTATTGTATGGCCAACAAGGTAAAATTATATGGTCAGCTCAACGACTCCGTCTTCCGGGGAATACTTGTTGGAAATGAGCGGTATCAACAAGTCTTTTCCTGGTGTTAAGGCACTTGATAACGTTAATTTAAAAGTCCGGCCACATTCTATCCATGCATTAATGGGGGAAAACGGCGCAGGAAAATCAACATTATTAAAATGCCTGTTTGGTATTTATCAAAAAGACTCCGGCACCATTTTATTCCAGGGTAAAGAGATCGATTTCCATTCTGCAAAAGAAGCGCTGGAAAATGGTATTTCGATGGTACACCAGGAGTTAAACCTGGTATTACAACGTTCGGTGATGGATAACATGTGGCTGGGGCGATATCCCACCAAAGGCATGTTTGTCGATCAGGACAAAATGTACCGCGAAACCAAAGCGATTTTTGATGAACTGGATATTGATATCGATCCGCGTGCGCGCGTCGGCACATTATCCGTTTCGCAAATGCAGATGATCGAAATCGCCAAAGCGTTTTCCTATAACGCGAAAATTGTGATTATGGATGAACCGACTTCTTCGTTAACCGAAAAAGAAGTTAATCATCTGTTCACTATTATCCGTAAATTAAAAGAGCGCGGCTGCGGTATTGTTTATATCTCGCATAAAATGGAAGAAATCTTCCAGTTATGTGATGAAGTCACCGTATTGCGCGACGGTCAGTGGATCGCCACCGAGCCGCTGGCAGGGCTGACGATGGACAAGATCATCGCCATGATGGTTGGGCGTTCTCTTAACCAACGTTTCCCTGACAAAGAAAACAAGCCGGGCGAAGTGATTCTGGAAGTGCGTAACCTGACGTCACTGCGCCAGCCGTCGATTCGCGATGTCTCGTTTGATCTGCATAAAGGGGAGATCCTCGGTATTGCCGGTCTGGTGGGGGCGAAACGTACCGATATTGTTGAGACGTTATTTGGTATTCGCGAGAAATCGGCTGGCACCATTACGTTGCACGGCAAAAAGATCAATAACCATAATGCCAACGAAGCCATAAACCACGGATTTGCACTGGTAACTGAAGAGCGCCGCTCAACGGGAATTTATGCCTATCTGGATATCGGTTTTAACTCGTTAATTTCCAATATTCGCAACTACAAAAATAAAGTTGGTTTACTGGATAACTCGCGGATGAAAAGCGATACCCAGTGGGTGATTGATTCGATGCGGGTAAAAACACCGGGGCATCGGACGCAAATTGGTTCGCTCTCCGGCGGTAATCAGCAAAAGGTGATTATTGGTCGCTGGCTACTAACGCAACCAGAAATATTAATGCTCGATGAACCGACGCGCGGTATTGATGTCGGAGCGAAGTTTGAGATCTATCAGTTAATTGCCGAACTGGCGAAGAAAGGCAAAGGGATTATTATTATCTCCTCTGAAATGCCTGAGTTGTTAGGGATAACAGACCGTATTCTGATCATGAGCAATGGTCTCGTTTCCGGAATTGTCGATACAAAAACAACAACGCAAAACGAAATTCTGCGTCTTGCGTCTTTGCACCTTTAAGATTAGGGGCTTCCCATGAGTGCGTTAAATAAGAAAAGTTTTCTTACTTACCTGAAAGAGGGCGGTATTTACGTCGTTCTTTTAGTTTTGCTGGCAATTATTATTTTCCAGGACCCAACATTTTTAAGTCTGTTGAACTTAAGTAATATTCTCACCCAGTCATCGGTGCGTATTATTATCGCGCTCGGTGTGGCAGGGTTGATTGTCACCCAGGGGACCGACCTTTCTGCAGGTCGCCAGGTGGGGCTGGCGGCAGTAGTAGCGGCGACGTTATTGCAGTCCATGGATAACGCCAACAAAGTGTTCCCGGAAATGGCGACGATGCCGATTGCGCTGGTTATTCTGATTGTCTGTGCCATTGGTGCGGTGATCGGTTTGATCAACGGTCTGATTATCGCCTATCTCAACGTGACGCCGTTCATTACCACGCTCGGCACGATGATCATCGTCTATGGCATCAACTCGCTCTATTACGACTTTGTCGGGGCGTCGCCGATTTCTGGTTTCGACAGTGGCTTCTCTACCTTTGCTCAGGGCTTTGTCGCGCTGGGGAGTTTCCGTCTCTCTTACATCACCTTCTACGCGTTGATTGCGGTGGCGTTCGTCTGGGTGTTGTGGAACAAAACCCGCTTCGGTAAGAACATTTTTGCCATTGGCGGTAACCCGGAAGCGGCAAAAGTATCTGGTGTCAACGTCGGCCTGAACCTGCTGATGATCTACGCGTTGTCTGGCGTGTTCTATGCCTTTGGCGGGATGTTAGAAGCCGGACGTATCGGCTCTGCCACCAACAACCTCGGCTTTATGTATGAGCTGGATGCTATCGCGGCGTGCGTGGTAGGCGGTGTATCGTTCAGCGGCGGTGTGGGGACGGTGATTGGCGTGGTGACCGGGGTAATTATCTTTACGGTCATTAACTATGGCCTGACGTACATCGGCGTAAACCCATACTGGCAGTACATCATCAAAGGGGCGATTATTATCTTCGCCGTGGCACTGGATTCACTGAAATACGCGCGTAAGAAATGATGTGAATGTGGGTATTGCCGGATGCGCCGCATCCGGCAATCGGTGCCAAATGCCGGATGCGTCTCTGGTTTTACAACGTTACCGGGTGTTCTTTCTCTCCCTTCTTAAACTTCACTTCTCCGAGATCAATACAACCCACCGGGCAGACGTGACCGCAAAGCAGACAACCGACGCATTTCTCGGTATTACAATGCGGTGTACGGGTTTTCTCGCTCCATTCCATCGCCTGGTGACCGCCGTCGTAACAGGAAATATAACAGCGTCCACAGCCAACACATTTATCAAGATTGATATGGGGATAGACAATATAACTGCGGTCTAAATCTTCCGCTGGGACAATATTGTGATTCGCCAGACCCACCATCTCCTGCAACGAATCAAATCCCTGATCGGCGAGATAATGCGACAACCCGCTCGCCATATCTTCCACTATCCGATAGCCGTACTGCATAATGCCGGTGGTCACCTGTAACGTTGCTGCGCCGAGCAATAAAAACTCCGCCGCATCCTCCCAGGTTTCAATGCCGCCGATACCGCTGATCGGGAAATTGCGCAGTTCTGGATGGGTGCGCATTTGCTGAATAAAGCGCAGGGCGATCGGTTTCACTGCTTTACCGGAATAACCGGAAATACTCGATTTACCGTTAACGATCGGCATACCAATTTTCTGATTAAGATCGATATTGGTGATTGATTTAACGGTGTTAATCGCCGCAATGCCATCTGCGCCGCCACGCTTCGCTGCCAGCGCCACTTCGCACATATCACCGATGTTCGGCGTCATCTTCGCCAGCATTGGCAGCGTGGAACCACGTTTCACTGCACGACAATATTTTTCTACCAGCTCCGGGCTTTGCCCGACATCGCTACCCATCGCATGAGAAGTCATTTGCGGACAGGAGAAGTTACACTCGATCATATCCGCGCCAGCTTCTTGCACCAGGCGCGCCAGCTCCTCCCATTGCTGCTCATTTTCCCCCATGATCGAAGCGATCAATACTTTGTCCGGGTAATCTTCCTTCAGCCGACGCAGGGCGGCCAGATTCTCTTCCAACGGATGTTCAGCAATCTGCTCCATATTTTTGAAGCCGATAAAACCGGTATCTTCTTTCACCAGATGATCAAAACGCGGCGAGACTTCGTTGGCGATAAAAAAACCGATCGTTTTAAACACCACGCCACCCCAGCCTGTGTCGTAGGCTTTGGCACACATCTCATAGCAGTTGCCTACCGGCGAAGAAGAGAGGCAGAACGGGTTGGGAAACTTCACGCCGCAAAAAGTAATCGAAAGATCTTTCGTTAACATGAGCAAGCTCCCTCTAAATAGTGATGAATCGCCCCGGCGGCTTCTTTCCCGGTTTTCACTGCATAGACCACGGTTTTGTCACCCTCAACAATATCGCCAGCAGCAAAGACTTGCGGATCGCGGGTCTGATAATTTTGTGTTTTGATGGTGTTACGCTGCGGCTCTAACTCCGCAAAGGCATCCAGTCTGGCATGCTGACCGACGGCGAGAATAATTTTATCTGCCGCCATCGTCAGTTCGCCCGGTAACCGTACATGCTTAAACGTGACTTTATTGCCTTCCACGGCTACTGGCGTGAATCCATCGATGATCGAAACGCCCAGCTCCCGAGCGCTGGCAAACTCTTTTTCGCTTGCCGGAAACTCATCTAACTCTTCACGCGCTACGCAAGTTACTGCCTGACAGCCGAGAACTTTCAGCGTGCTGGCTACGTCCATCGCGACATCACCGCCGCCGATAATTAATGCGCTTTGTGGAATGCTGATATCGCCTTGCGCCTGTCGTGCACGTTGCAAGAAGTCGACGGCAATCTCAACGTCGCTATGCTCAAACAGTGGTAGCCCCGAACCGCTTGATAACCCCACGGTGACCAGTACCGCGCGGTTTTCCGCTTTCAGTTGCTCCAGGGTGAGTGTGTTACCGATTTCGTTATTGCACTTAATGGTCACGCCCATTTTTTCAATACGGGCGATTTCTGCATCCAGTACTGATTGCGGTAACCGGAATTGCGGAATGCCGTTACGCAACCAGCCACCGGGTTGTGCTTCTTTCTCATAGATCGTGACGTCATAACCCTGGTTTGTCAGTGTCACACTGGCCTGCAATCCGGCAGGACCCGCGCCAATAATGGCGACTTTGCCGAGCGTTTTAGTACCGGGCTGATAAATTTCCATCCCAGTTTGTTGTTCAAAATCAGTAACAAAACGCTGTAAGCGACCGATATCAATGGGAGTATCAACACCGGCACGGGTACAACCGCTTTGGCATAATTTCTCCGTCGGGCACACTCTGGCACAAACGGCACCGAGGGCATTATTTTCACGAATTGTCTCGGCAGCGCCTTTAAAATTACGAAAGTAGATTGAGCGAATAAATTTCCCCGGATCGGTCTGTGCCGGGCAAGCCTGACTACAGGGAGCGTCGTGACATAATAAACAGCGAGAGGCTTCTTTAATCGCCAGTAACGGTGTAAAAGCCGGAGTGAGTTCATCCAGATAATTTTGTTGCGGCATGTGATCTTCCTTAATGCTATGAGTAATTAAGGCGAACGCTAAATATACTCGTCATACTTCAAGTTGCATGTGCTGCGTCTGCGTTCGCTCACCCCAGTCACTTACTTATGTAAGCTCCTGGGGACTCACTCACTTGTCGCCTTCCTGCAACTCGAATTATTTAGAGTATAAATATTGCGTGCTGATATTAAGGCTATGCGCGTGGGGAAATTTAAACTGTGAAAGGATTCACAAATAGCTGCGGTTCAGAATGTTATATCCGCAGCTTATTGAGTGAAGTAATAATTATTCTCAATAATTAACAGAAAAGAGAAAATATTAACGATAGAAAATAAGATAAACAATCATGCCGATAGATAAAATTCCGAAGCCGATATATGCCACCATATAAGCGAAGAAGAGTCCGGGATTTTTTGCTCGCCAGACATACACCGGTTCCGGTGCATTTTTAACCCGTTTATCAATTGCGCCTGCGCGCCAGCCTTTCCATGCTTCGCGGAAACAAAATATCGGGATAAGGAAAAAAACGGCAACGACAAAAAACTGCTGTACATCCATAACTACTTTCCTTGTTTCTTTTGTAATTCAAGTAACTGTTCGGGTGTGACGGCGGGATACCCCTGCGCATCTTCCGGCACCTGGTGCATAGCCGGAATAGGGACCAGCGGCCCTAAAAAACGCGGTTCACGTTTAAAAATATAAAGGTCAGCCAGCGCTCCGAAACGGGCGGCAAATTCGCGAATACGTACTGACAGCATATCTTTCGGTGACGGTACGGCATAACACTGAGCCTGAATCCCCATATGCAGCGCAATAAATAATGCCCGCTCACAGTGGAAACGTTGGGTGATAATAATGAAATCATTAGTATCGAAAACTTTGCGTGTACGCACGATGGAATCCAGCGTACGAAAGCCTGCGTAATCGAGAACAATATCTGATGGGTCGACACCAGCAGCGATTAAATCTTTGCGCATGGTCATCGGCTCATTATAACTTTGCAATGCGTTATCGCCGCTCAGTAATAGATAATTTACCTTACCGCTGTTATAGGCATTAATCGCTCCTTGAATGCGGTAGCGATAATACTGATTAATTACGCCAGTACGATAATATTTTGCTGTGCCGAGCACCACACCGACCTGGCGGTAGGGGAGATCTTGCAATTCGTCGTAGATATAAGGCGCGGTTTTCCAGCTCATCCAGCGATCGAGGCCGAGCACAGTCAACAGCAGCAAGCCGATCAGGACTAACAGGCTGAGGAACACGCGCTTTAACATGCAGGAGACTCGATCTAAGGAAAATTTCCATCAGGCTACTTTACCCGCTGGTTTTGCGCAAGAAACGGCAAACTGTTTGCCGGGATTTTCGACACCAGGAAAGGGCTGGCAAGCCGGACAAGGCGTTCACGCCGCATCCGGCACCAGGCTTAAGCGAGAAGCACGCGGTCGATATTGTAACAGCCGAGAGCTTTCAGCGTTGCGGAGGTGGCATCCCACTGAATCAACGGCGCATCGGCTTTTTCTGCCAGAACCGCGCGCTGGATATCCGGGTAATCATAACCCTTGAGATTCAACAGAATTAACGCCCCCTGCAACGGTGGCAGAGTCGGGTTGAATGCGGCGTTTTCAGCGTAGCTGCCGCTGAAAATACGACCGTCTTTACATTCCAGCGCGACACCGCTTGGCGACTTACTGTAAGGCATGTGCGAACGGTTTGCCGCTGCAATCGCCGCCTGAGAAAGCGCATCACCAGTCAGCGCATAGCCGTGATCCTGCTCGTCCATCAGCAGCGTTTTAATCTCCAGATCTTTCGGCCCAAAGGCATCCGGCAGATAGTCACGCAGCGCGTGTGCCTCGCGGCCCGGCAGATGAATACGCAGATCCAGACCGCTGTTTAGTTCATTCATAAACTGACGGCAGTGACCACAAGGCGTGTAGTTAACGGTGATGGCTGCAAGCGCTTTTTCACCACTCAACCAGGCGTGGCTGATCGCGCTTTGTTCGGCATGAACGGTTTGCTGCATTGTCGCACCAATAAATTCCATATTGGCACCAAAATACCAGGTTCCGCTCACACCGCGCGCAATTGCGCCAACATTAAAATTCGACAATGGCGTACGCGCACAGGCCGCCGCCAGCGGAAGTAGTGCGAATGCCAGCGCGTCTTCGTCCAGCCCCGTTGCGCTCTTTAGCGATGAGACTTGCTCCCCGGTCAACAAAGCGGGGAAGTACTTGTCTGCCAGAATAGGTTCCAGTGCAGATTGCAAGTTATCCGCAAGTTGGGCAAAAGCGGTTTGAAAACGTGGATGCATGGCGTTGCCTCATAATCATGTAATGGGATAACAGTTTACGAACCCGTTATGGCTTTATATGTGATCTGAATCTCATTAATTATGCAACGCGTGAAACTTACATCAAAAATGCGCGACGCATCGCAAATTTTAGCCCATTACTGCCAGAATAATCGGGAAAAGGAACGGTGCGATCAGCGAAGTAATTATCCCGCATAACACCAGCGCTAGCGAACTAAATGCACCTTCCTGATAATCCAGCTCGGCGCAGCGCGCCGTACCGAGGGCGTGCGAGGCAGTCCCCATTGCCAGACCGCGCGCAGCTTTGGTACGGATACGCATCGCATTAAGCAATGTATGGCCAAACACAGCGCCGAGGATGCCGACGAAAATCACGCAAACTGCGCTGATTGCCGGAATACCGCCAATACTGCCGCCAACCGCCATTGCAATAGGCGTGGTGACTGATTTCGGCAGGATTGACGCGGCGATTTCCGGAGAAGCGCCCATCAACAATGCCACGGAAGTCCCCGTCACCATCGCAACCACGCTGCCGATAAAACAGATGGTGATGATCGATTTCCAGCGCGCGCGGATCTGGTGTAGCTGCTCATATAAAGGATAGGCCAGCGCAACGACCGCCGGTTGCAGCAGATCGTTTAGCACTTCGCTACCTTTAAAGTAGCTGTCGTAAGAGATGCCGGTCAGCATTAAAAAAGGAATGATCACCACCATTGCTACCAGCAACGGGTTAAGTAGCGGAAACTTATACCGTGCCGCCAGTTTGCGGGCGGCAAAAAAGACAATCAACGTCAGCGGTAATGACCACCAGATATTCGCCATCATTCTTCTGATCCTTTCTGACCTACGACTTTACGTTCACCGTGCACCAGTTGCGAACTCCAGCTCACCACCAGAAAAACCACCAGCGTACTGACTGCACAGGAAACCACTACCGGGCCAAACTGTGCGCGGAGCAAATCAAAATATTGCATGACGCCTACGCCAATCGGCACAAACAATAGCGCCATATAGCGAATCAGTACGTAGCACCCCGGATTGACCCATTTTGCCGGAAGAATTTGCAAGGCCAGCAGGACAAACAGGATCAGCATCCCGATGATGCTGCCCGGAATGGTTACCGGTAGCAGTGAAGCAATGAAAATGCCTGCATACAGGCAGGCATAAATCAGGACAAAAGCACGTAAATATTGCCAGATAATGTTCAGTGTCTTACTCATAATCAACACCCCAGATGAGATGGATTCATCATACAATTAATTCGTAAAACGTGCTACCGATCACATTAAGAAATCAGCGCTTATTTTTTCGCTCCCGGGCATTACGCAATGAGCAGCGAACTCAGGCATACATCAAGAATAGAGAGGGATTGCAGTTTGCAGCAATCCCTCTTTGCAGACCTTTAATCCGTTGACTATAGGCGCTAACATAGCGCCTCATTTTTTTGCGGGTGATGATATGCGTGTGTTACTGGCACCGATGGAGGGAGTGCTTGACTCTCTGGTGCGTGAATTGCTGACCGAAGTTAACGACTACGATCTGTGCATCACCGAGTTTGTCCGCGTGGTGGATCAACTGCTGCCAATAAAAGTCTTTCATCGCATTTGCCCTGAGCTACAAAATGCCAGCCGGACACCTTCCGGTACGCTGGTGCGCGTGCAGTTGTTAGGCCAGTTCCCACAATGGCTGGCAGAGAACGCCGCCCGTGCAGTTGAGTTAGGTTCCTGGGGCGTGGATCTCAATTGCGGCTGCCCGTCGAAAACGGTTAACGGTAGCGGCGGTGGGGCGACGTTACTCAAAGATCCTGAACTCATCTACCAGGGTGCAAAAGCGATGCGCGAAGCTGTACCGGCGCATTTGCCCGTCAGCGTAAAAGTGCGTCTGGGCTGGGACAGCGGTGAGAAGAAATTTGAAATCGCCGATGCGGTGCAACAGGCTGGTGCTACAGAGCTGGTGGTGCATGGGCGGACGAAAGAGCAGGGTTACCGCGCGGAGCATATTGACTGGCAGGCGATTGGCGAGATTCGCCAGCGGCTGAATATTCCGGTGATTGCCAACGGTGAAATCTGGGACTGGCAGAGTGCGCAACAATGCATGACGATCAGCGGATGCGACGCAGTGATGATTGGTCGCGGGGCGCTCAATATTCCCAACCTGAGCCGGGTGGTAAAATATAACGAACCGCGAATGCCGTGGCCGGAGGTGGTTGCTTTGCTGCAAAAATATACTCGTCTGGAAAAGCAGGGCGATACCGGGTTATATCACGTAGCGCGGATTAAACAGTGGTTGAGTTATTTGCGTAAAGAATACGATGAAGCAACGGAATTATTTCAGCATGTTCGGGTGTTGAATAATTCCCATGATATTGCAAGGGCTATTCAGGCAATTGATATCGAGAAACTCTAAGAAACCATAGTGATGTTTTTTGACAATGTGTTAGCTCTTTATCAATAGGCCGCACGGTTGTTTGGTGGCGTCAAAATCGCCGAGGCGTTCCCTGAAGGCCGGGGCAGCCCACATGGATGTGGGCTGAGGGCGCGTTTTACAGGGATGTTACCTCGCGCCCGACCCGGTAGCCGTAAGGGATAAGCCGAGGGCACCGCGCAGCGGCGATTTTGTTCGCCAGAGCCCGGGGGTGCAGGGGGCGGCGGCGATTGGTCGCCCCCTGCGCGCTCCTTGCACCAGTGATTATATGAAGCAATGCACATGACAGGAGCGCAACAGGATGAGAGACTGAAATATTCTCGTTATTTTCGGATCTGATGACATTAATTAATTTTAAAATATCATCTTAAATACGCCAGTCACCACCAGTAGCCCAATCAGGAAAATAATCAATACAGCCCAGAGTATAATTTTCATTGGCGTTCCTTTATTTGTGAGTGCTGAATAAGTATAGGAAAAAACGAAGCCCTTTGCCGTTATCCATAAACGATTAAGATAAATCGGAAGATATCATTCACTTAGTGTATATTTTTCTGGATATGTCATATTATTGCCACTGATGTTTTGCCACGCGAAACTAAAAAATATATCGCAACACACGGTAATCTCCGCGCACCTTTTCTTACCTGATTATTCCCCCATGAATCGTGATTCCTTTTATCCCGCCATCGCCTGTTTTCCGCTGTTACTGATGCTGGCCGGGTGTGCGCCTATGCATGAAACCCGCCAGGCGTTAAGCCAGCAAACGCCTGCTGCACAAGTTGACACCGCATTACCCACGGCGCTGAAAAATGGTTGGCCAGACAGCCAATGGTGGCTGGAGTATCACGATAATCAGCTCACTTCCTTAATTAACAATGCACTACAGAACGCACCGGATATGCAGGTGGCTGAACAGCGCATTCAGCTAGCTGAAGCCCAGGCGAAGGCAGTTGCTACTCAGGATGGTCCGCAGATCGACTTTTCTGCGGATATGGAGCGGCAAAAAATGTCTGCAGAAGGGTTAATGGGGCCGTTTGCTCTGAACGATCCTGCCGCAGGTACGACCGGTCCGTGGTACACCAACGGTACTTTTGGCTTAACGGCGGGCTGGCATCTCGATATCTGGGGAAAGAATCGGGCGGAGGTAACTGCTCGCCTGGGTACGGTTAAAGCACGAGCGGCGGAACGCGAGCAAACCCGCCAATTGCTGGCTGGCAGCGTAGCCCGCCTGTACTGGGAGTGGCAAACCCAGGCGGCGTTAAACACTGTCTTACAGCAAATCGAAAAAGAGCAGAACACCATTATCGCGACCGATCGCCAGCTATATCAGAACGGGATTACTTCTTCAGTTGAAGGTGTGGAAACCGATATTAATGCCAGCAAAACCCGGCAGCAGCTCAACGATGTCGCGGGGAAAATGAAAATTATTGAGGCACGGTTAAGCGCACTTACAAATCACCAGACAAAGGCATTGAAGCTTAAACCGGTCGCGTTGCCGAAAGTGGCAAGCCAGCTTCCTGATGAACTGGGGTACTCCTTACTGGCGCGGCGGGCAGATTTGCAGGCGGCGCACTGGTACGTTGAGTCATCGTTAAGCACTATTGATGCGGCAAAAGCGGCATTTTATCCTGACATCAACCTGATGGCCTTCCTGCAACAGGATGCGTTGCACTTAAGCGATCTGTTCCGTCATTCCGCGCAGCAAATGGGCGTTACGGCAGGCCTGACGCTACCCATTTTCGATAGTGGTCGTCTTAACGCCAACCTCGATATCGCAAAAGCCGAAAGCAACTTGTCTATCGCCAGCTACAACAAAGCGGTGGTTGAAGCGGTGAATGACGTGGCGCGGGCAGCCAGTCAGATTCAGACACTGGCGGAGAAAAACCAGCATCAGGCGCAAATTGAGCGCGATGCCTTGCGTGTAGTAGGTCTTGCGCAGGCGCGCTTTAACGCGGGCATCATTGCCGGTTCCCGCGTCAGCGAAGCCAGAATCCCGGCGCTTCGCGAGCGGGCCAATGGCCTGTTATTGCAAGGGCAGTGGCTGGATGCCTCCATTCAACTCACTGGTGCGTTGGGCGGGGGTTACAAACGCTGATGATATACGCCTTCTATACTTAACGTTTATTCAGCGTTAAGTGGAGAACTCGATGGCACAGGTCGCGATTATTACCGCCTCCGATTCGGGGATCGGCAAAGAGTGCGCGTTATTACTGGCGCAGCAGGGGTTTGATATTGGCATTACCTGGCACTCTGATGAAGAAGGGGCAAAAGATACCGCGCGTGAGGTGGTTAGCCACGGCGTACGTGCGGAGATCGTGCAACTGGATCTCGGTAAACTGCCAGAAGGTGCGCAGGCGCTGGAGAAACTCATTCATCGACTGGGGCGCATCGATGTGCTGGTGAATAATGCGGGCGCAATGACCAAAGCGCCGTTTCTTGATATGGCTTTTGATGAGTGGCGCAAGATTTTTACCGTTGATGTCGACGGTGCATTCTTATGCTCGCAAATTGCTGCCCGCCAGATGGTGAAACAAGGGCAGGGTGGTCGCATCATCAACATTACGTCGGTGCATGAACATACGCCGTTGCCGGATGCCAGCGCCTACACAGCCGCTAAACATGCGCTCGGCGGGTTAACCAAAGCGATGGCGCTGGAGCTGGTCAGGCATAAGATTTTGGTGAATGCGGTTGCACCTGGGGCGATCGCCACGCCAATGAACGGCATGGATGATGGCGACGTGAAGCCCGGCGCGGAGCCTTCGATTCCCTTGCGGCGTTTTGGCGCAACGCATGAGATTGCCAGCCTGGTGGTGTGGCTTTGTTCGGAGGGCGCAAATTACACCACTGGGCAGTCGTTGATAGTGGATGGCGGCTTTATGCTGGCGAATCCGCAGTCCAACCCAGAATAGCGCAGTGAGGTGCGTGGTTATTTCATTGGGTTAGGCCAGATAAGACACGCCAGCGTCGCATCAGGCATGGAACATCCGGTGCCGGATGTGGCGTGAATGCTTATCTGTGGCAACTGCTTTACGCCTGATTATCCGGCTTTTTCTTCCCGCGTCGTTTCAGCCACCAGCGCACGCCTACCACCAGAACCACGACCAGAATCAACCAGACCCAGTGCTTCAAATGCTGGTCGAGATTATGCAACCACGGCGCAATCACCTGACCACCAGCGTAACCGATAGTGGTAAAAATCAACGCCCAGGCAAATGCGCCGAGGATATTCAGTGGCAGAAAGATTTTCGGCGGCAGCTGGCTGGCACCAATCAGCGTCGGGCCAATCACCCGAAAGCCATACATAAAACGCGTACCAATGACAAACAGATACGGATGGCGTTGGATAAGTTTCTGCGCCCGCTCAATTTTATCCTGATGTTTCGAGAAACGGCGTAATAGCTTGCCGCCAAAGCTCCGCCCGCACAGATAAAGCACCTGGTCGCCAATCATGCCGCCAAGCGCCACAGAAAGTACCACCAGCGGGAACTTTAATAGCCCCTGATGTGCCGCAACGCCTCCCAGCAAAGTCACGGTTTCACCTTCCGCCAGGCTACCGATCACCAGCGCGGCATAACCATATTGTGAGATGAGTGTATTGAGATCCATAGGTCAGTCTGTCTCCCTTTGCTTGCCTGTAAGCATACACCCTGTGAATGGTTCACGCTGAAAAAGGACATACATCAGACGGTGCAAATTACATAAGCGAACGAAAAATAACCACAAGCTGACTTATACTTGAACTGTCAGGTTCATGAACTCACAACAAGGGGGCGGTATGAGCCATGTCTGGGGACTGTTTTCCCATCCCGATCGAGAAATGCAGGTGATTAATCGCGAAAACGAAACGATTTCTCATCACTACACCCACCACGTTTTGCTGATGGCGGCGATTCCGGTGATTTGCGCCTTCATTGGCACTACACAGATTGGCTGGAATTTTGGTGATGGCACTATCCTGAAGTTATCCTGGTTTACCGGACTGGCGCTGGCTGTCTTGTTTTATGGCGTTATGCTGGCTGGGGTCGCGGTGATGGGGCGGGTCATCTGGTGGATGGCGCGCAATTATCCGCAGCGTCCGTCACTTGCGCACTGCATGGTCTTTGCGGGCTACGTTGCAACTCCGCTGTTTTTAAGCGGTCTGGTGGCGCTTTATCCGCTGGTCTGGTTGTGTGCGCTGGTCGGCACGGTGGCGCTGTTTTACACCGGCTACCTGCTTTATCTCGGTATTCCGAGCTTCCTGAATATCAACAAAGAGGAAGGCCTTAGCTTCTCCAGTTCGACGCTGGCGATTGGCGTGCTGGTACTGGAAGTGCTGCTCGCCCTTACCGTTATACTATGGGGTTACGGTTATCGTTTGTTCTAGAAAGTTCTTTTGTGTTGCATTGCTGGCGTAAATGTCAGCAATGCAGCATTTCCTCACGATTCTTCTTTGACGATCGCACTTTTTGCTCGTTATGATGGCGTCGCTAGCCTCAGTAAATCCTTACTCCGGCGGTGCGCAACCCGTGCGCGTGAACCACTATCTGAATGCTCATCATGCCGAAATTTCGAGTTTCTTTATTTAGCCTGGCCCTGATGCTGGCTGTGCCTTTTGCACCGCAGGCCGTTGCGAAAACGGCAGCCGCTACCACCGCTTCACAGCCGGAAATTGCCTCCGGTAGCGCGATGATTGTTGATCTGAATACCAACAAAGTGATCTATTCGAACCACCCGGATCTGGTGCGTCCGATTGCGTCTATCAGCAAATTAATGACCGCGATGGTTGTGCTGGATGCACGACTGCCGCTGGATGAAAAACTAAAAGTGGATATCAGCCAGACGCCGGAGATGAAAGGGGTCTATTCGCGCGTACGACTGAACAGCGAAATCAGCCGTAAAGATATGCTGTTGCTGGCGCTGATGTCTTCAGAAAACCGCGCGGCGGCAAGCCTTGCGCACCATTATCCCGGTGGTTACAAAGCCTTTATTAAGGCAATGAATGCGAAAGCGAAATCGCTCGGAATGAACAACACGCGCTTTGTTGAACCGACCGGATTGTCGGTGCATAACGTTTCAACCGCCCGTGACTTAACCAAACTGCTCATTGCCAGCAAACAATATCCGTTGATCGGTCAGTTAAGTACTACCAAGGAAGATATGGCAACCTTCTCTAACCCGACGTATACGCTGCCGTTCCGCAATACTAACCATCTGGTGTATCGCGATAACTGGAATATTCAGTTAACCAAAACGGGCTTTACCAATGCGGCGGGCCATTGTCTGGTGATGCGTACGGTTATCAATAATAAACCGGTGGCGCTGGTAGTGATGGACGCGTTTGGCAAATATACCCATTTTGCCGATGCCAGCCGCCTGCGTACCTGGATTGAGACCGGTAAAGTGATGCCTGTTCCGGCAGCAGCGTTGAGCTATAAAAAACAAAAAGCCGCCCAGATGGCGGCGGCGGGGCAGACGGCGCAGAACGATTAAGTGAAGTACGGATGGCGATACTCTGCCATCCGTAATTTTTACTCCACTTCCTGCCAGTTTTTCCGCTTACTGGTTTTACCGATCCCCGGATTCATACTGTTGGTCGGATCGTTCTCGCGATAAAACTTCTGCAACGTCTCCGGTGCTTTATACAAATGACCGACGTTATGTTCGGCAGGGTATTGCGCGCCGCGCTGCTGTAGCAGCTCCAGCATCTGTTCTTTCAACGCATGCACATCCACGCCTTTTTTAACGATGTAATCCTGATGGAAGACATAGCACATAAAATGGCCGTAATAGAGCTTGTGCACCAGCTGGCTGTCGATCTCCGGCGGTAAATGCTCATACCACTCGGTGTCGTTACGCCGCAGAGCGATATCCAGCGCCAAAATGTCTTCGACTTCATCGGAATGCACCGCCTGATAACGAATTGCTGCGCCCGCAGCGGCGAAACGGTGTAAAAACGCTTTGCTACCTTCCTCCGGCGTACAGACAAAGAAATCGCCTTCGGCCTGTTTGAAATAATCCACCAGCCACGATTTGGCTTCACCGACGCCATCGCCCGCCATTTTTAACAGCAGATGATGTTCATATTTATCGCGCCAGTTTTTCATGCGCGGCGGTAAATGGCTGGGGAACAGGTGACCGAATTTTTGCATCGCACGGTCGGTAAAATGCGGACGGAAGAATTTCACTTTCTCCAGCATCGCATCGGTGCGCCCCTTGAGATTAAAGAAGAACGGCATCTTGTCGGTGCCTAACTTATCAATCATCAGGAAGGTGTCTTTGCCGTATTTTTCCGCAATATCGTAGATATCCCGGTGCATATATTCCCCGGCAACCGGTAGATTTTCGAAATTAGCCAGAATATGACGGCGGATTTCGGTCAGTACTTCCGGCTGGTTGGTGCCGATATAAAACACCTGCTGATTTTTTTCCGCTTCGAAGGTATCAAGACGTACCGCAAAGACGGCCAGCTTCCCGGCGCAACCAGAAGATTCAAATAACCGATCCGGATCGGCGTTATAACGTGCGGGCGTGTCGGCTTCAATATCACGAACGCGGTGGACATAGTCATAATCGTGGGCGTGACGACCATCGTGGCGCACATCGTCATCTTTGATGCGATCGTCATCCAGCTTGCTAAGGATCTGCTCCGGCGTTTCGCCCAGATCAATCCCCAGATGGTTCACCAGCGTCAGTTTGCCGTCTTCATTTATACGCGCAAATAACGACATTTCGGTATACGCCGGGCCACGTTGCACCAGCGAGCCGCCGGAGTTGTTACAAATACCGCCGATGACCGATGCGCCTATACACGATGATCCAATCACCGAGTGCGGTTCGCGTCCCAGCGGTTTGAGGGCTTTTTCCAGCGAATAAAGCGTGGTGCCCGGATAGGCCAGCACTTGTTCGCCCTTGCCGAGAACGTGCAACTTATCGAGACGCAGGGTGCTGATGATCACGATATCGCGATCATAGTCGTTACCGTTTGGCGTCGAGCCTTCGGTCAGACCTGTATTGGCAGCCTGCATCAGAATAATTTTGTCAGCGGTGACGCAGGCTTTCAGCACCCGCCACAATTCCAGTAGTGAGCCAGGGAAAACGACAGCCAGCGCGTCGCCCTGACCAGAACGGAAGCCCTTGCGATAGCGGGCCGTTTTTGCGGGATCGGTGAGCAGGTGTGAATGACCGACCAGACGGGCAAGTTCATTCAAAAAGGCTTTATTATCAGTTGTTGTCATGGAAGACATTTTCCACTCCTTGTGGTGGCGAAAAAATATCACAAACTAGAATAGCGCCTTGTATGACAATTCAGCGAGTGAATATTTTGAAAATTCAGACAATAAACTGAGCATTCTTTTTCTCTCTCCACCATGCTTATGGCAAACTACGGTTTTTGCACCATTTTCGCTGCCACGTCGGGCAACAAAGGAAGAAAAATCCATATGAAATGGCTATGTTCAGTAGGAATCGCGGTGAGTCTGGCCCTGCAGCCAGCACTGGCGGATGATTTATTCGGTAACCATCCATTAACGCCTGAAGCGCGGGATGCGTTCGTCACCGAACTGCTTAAGAAAATGACAGTTGATGAGAAAATTGGTCAGCTGCGCTTAATCAGCGTCGGCCCGGATAACCCGAAAGAGGCGATCCGCGAGATGATCAAAGACGGTCAGGTTGGGGCGATTTTCAACACCGTAACCCGTCAGGATATCCGCGCCATGCAGGATCAGGTGATGGAATTAAGCCGCCTGAAAATTCCTCTTTTCTTTGCTTACGACGTGCTGCACGGTCAGCGCACGGTGTTCCCGATTAGCCTCGGTCTGGCCTCGTCTTTTAACCTCGATGCGGTGAAAACGGTCGGACGTGTCTCTGCTTATGAAGCAGCAGATGATGGCCTGAATATGACCTGGGCACCAATGGTCGATGTTTCGCGCGATCCGCGCTGGGGACGTGCTTCCGAAGGTTTTGGCGAAGATACGTATCTCACCTCAATAATGGGTAAAACCATGGTGGAAGCGATGCAGGGTAAAAGCCCGGCAGATCGCTACTCGGTGATGACCAGCGTCAAACACTTTGCCGCTTACGGCGCGGTAGAAGGCGGTAAAGAGTACAACACCGTCGATATGAGTCCGCAGCGCCTGTTTAATGATTATATGCCGCCGTACAAAGCGGGGCTGGACGCAGGCAGCGGCGCGGTGATGGTGGCGCTGAACTCGCTGAACGGCACGCCAGCCACCTCCGACTCCTGGCTGCTGAAAGATGTTCTGCGCGACCAGTGGGGCTTTAAAGGCATCACCGTTTCCGATCACGGTGCAATCAAAGAGCTGATTAAACATGGCACGGCGGCAGACCCGGAAGATGCGGTGCGAGTGGCACTGAAATCCGGCATCAACATGAGTATGAGCGACGAGTATTACTCGAAGTATCTGCCTGGGTTGATCAAATCCGGCAAAGTGACGATGGAAGAGCTGGATGACGCTGCCCGTCATGTACTGAACGTTAAATATGATATGGGGTTGTTTAACGACCCGTACAGCCATCTCGGTCCGAAAGAGTCTGACCCGGTGGATACCAATGCCGAAAGCCGCCTGCACCGCAAAGAAGCGCGTGAAGTGGCACGCGAAAGCCTGGTGTTGCTGAAAAACCGTCTCGAAACGTTACCGCTGAAAAAATCAGCCACCATTGCGGTGGTTGGGCCACTGGCGGACAGCAAACGTGACGTGATGGGCAGCTGGTCCGCAGCCGGTGTTGCCGATCAATCCGTGACCGTACTGACCGGGATTAAAAATGCCGTCGGTGAAAACGGTAAAGTGCTGTACGCCAAAGGGGCGAACGTTACCAGTGACAAAGGCATTATCGATTTCCTGAATCAGTATGAAGAGGCGGTCAAAGTCGACCCGCGCTCGCCGCAAGAGATGATTGATGAAGCGGTGCAAACCGCGAAGCAATCTGATGTGGTGGTGGCTGTAGTCGGTGAAGCACAGGGGATGGCGCACGAGGCTTCCAGCCGTACCGATATCACTATTCCGCAAAGCCAACGTGACTTGATTGCGGCGCTGAAAGCCACCGGTAAACCGCTGGTGCTGGTGCTGATGAATGGGCGTCCGCTGGCGCTGGTGAAAGAAGATCAGCAGGCTGATGCGATTCTGGAAACCTGGTTTGCGGGGACTGAAGGCGGTAATGCAATTGCCGATGTGTTGTTTGGCGATTATAACCCGTCCGGCAAGCTGCCGATGTCCTTCCCGCGTTCTGTCGGGCAGATCCCGGTGTACTACAGCCATCTGAACACCGGGCGTCCGTATAATGCCGACAAGCCGAACAAATACACGTCGCGTTATTTTGATGAAGCTAACGGGGCGCTTTATCCGTTCGGCTATGGTCTGAGCTACACCACTTTCACCGTCTCTGATGTGAAACTTTCCGCGCCGACCATGAAGCGTGACGGCAAAGTGACCGCCAGTGTGCAGGTGACGAACACCGGTAAGCGCGAAGGGGCGACGGTAGTGCAGATGTACTTGCAGGATGTGACGGCTTCCATGAGTCGTCCGGTGAAGCAGCTGAAAGGCTTTGAGAAAATCACCCTGAAACCGGGCGAAACTCAGACCGTCAGCTTCCCGATTGATATCGAGGCGCTGAAGTTCTGGAATCAACAGATGAAATATGACGCCGAGCCTGGCAAGTTCAATGTCTTTATCGGCACTGATTCCGCACGCGTTAAGAAAGGCGAGTTTGAGTTGCTGTAATGCTTTAGTAAGGGCGCGACGTCTGCGCCCTTTAAGTATTTATCTGATTCTGCAACTGAATCCGCCCAGACAGGCTAACCCTGTCATTATCAACTATGCTTTTCTCTTAATTCGCTGAAAACAACAGTAAAAGAATGAGGAAAGCATCATGCCACTCTCAAAGCTCTGGGCAGGTTCATTGGTTTTGTTGGCAGCCGTGAGCCTGCCGCTACAGGCGGCTTCCCCCGTTAAGGTTGGTTCAAAAATCGATACCGAAGGCGCGCTGCTCGGCAACATTATTTTGCAAGTGCTGGAAAGCCACGGCGTACCAACGGTCAATAAAGTGCAACTTGGAACGACTCCTGTGGTGCGCGGGGCGATCACTTCCGGTGAACTGGATATCTATCCGGAATATACCGGCAATGGGGCGTTCTTCTTTAAAGATGAAAACGATGCTGCGTGGAAAAATGCCAGGCAAGGCTACGAGAAAGTCAAAAAGCTCGATGCAGAGCAAAACAAGTTAATCTGGCTGACGCCTGCGCCTGCAAATAACACCTGGACCATCGCCGTGCGGCAGGATGTGGCAGAGAAAAACAAACTCACTTCGCTTGCCGACCTGAGTCGTTATCTGAAAGAGGGCGGCACCTTCAAACTGGCGGCCTCGGCAGAATTTATTGAACGCGCCGATGCGTTACCCGCGTTTGAAAAAGCCTATGGCTTTAAGCTCGATCAGGATCAGTTGCTGTCACTGGCTGGTGGCGATACGGCAGTGACGATCAAAGCCGCTGCCCAGCAAACCTCTGGCGTTAATGCCGCAATGGCTTACGGTACCGACGGTCCGGTCGCGGCGCTGGGGCTGCAAACCTTAAGCGATCCGCAAGGCGTGCACCTATCTACGCGCCTGCACCAGTGGTGCGTGAATCGGTGTTGAAGGAGTATCCGCAAATGGCACAGTGGCTACAGCCAGTCTTCGCCAGCCTCGATGAAAAAACATTGCAGTAACTGAATGCCAGCATTGCTGTGGAAGGACTGGATGCCAAAAAAGTGGCTGCCGACTACCTGAAACAAAAAGGGTGGACGAAGTAATTTCCCGTGACTTATTTCCGTATTAATCCTGTTCTGGCGCTGCTGCTGTTGCTGACGGCAATCGCAGCGGCGCTGCCGTTTATCAGTTACGCGCCTAATCGTTTAGTTTCGGGTGAGGGGCGTCATCTCTGGCAGCTGTGGCCGCAAACGATCTGGATGCTGGTGGGCGTTGGTTGCGCCTGGATGACAGCCTGTTTTATTCCCGCTAAAAAAGGC
The DNA here is from genome assembly GCF_046487585.1 of Escherichia sp. WS1265. NCBI lineage: Bacteria > Pseudomonadati > Pseudomonadota > Gammaproteobacteria > Enterobacterales > Enterobacteriaceae > Escherichia > Escherichia sp. WS1265. The sequence goes on along the minus strand of NZ_JBJQJE010000011.1, from coordinate 63,519 downwards.
AGCATTTTTGCACTCATTCTGGCGCAATTCGTCTTCGTATTGCTGGTGTGGGGCGCGGGAAAGGCGGCGACACAACTGGCGCAAAATGGCAGTGCGCTGGCGCGTACCAGCCTCGGCAGTGGTTTCTGGCTGGCTGCGGCGCTGGCATTGCTGGCCTGTAGCGATGCCATCCGCCGAATCTCCACGCATCCGCTGTGGCGCTGGTTGTTGCATATGCAGATTGCCATCATTCCGCTGTGGTTGCTGTACTCCGGCACGCTGAACGATCTCTCGCTAATGAAAGAATACGCCAACCGTCAGGATGTGTTTGACGACGCGCTGGCACAACATCTGACGTTGCTGTTTGGTGCGGTGCTGCCTACGTTAGTGATTGGTGTGCCGTTGGGCATCTGGTGCTACTTTTCCACCGCGCGGCAGGGGGCGATTTTTTCGCTACTCAATGTCATTCAGACCGTGCCTTCGGTGGCGCTCTTTGGCTTGTTGATTGCGCCGCTTGCCGCGCTGGTTACGGCCTTTCCGTGGCTGGGTAAGCTCGGCATAGCAGGAACCGGAATGACACCCGCACTGATTGCGCTGGTGCTCTATGCCTTGCTGCCGCTGGTGCGCGGCGTGGTAGTCGGCTTGAACCAGATCCCGCGCGATGTGCTGGAGAGCGCCAGAGCGATGGGCATGAGCGGGGCGCAGCGTTTCCTGCATGTTCAGTTACCGCTGGCGTTACCAGTATTTCTGCGCAGCCTGCGGGTGGTGATGGTGCAAACCGTCGGCATGGCGGTGATTGCGGCGTTAATCGGCGCAGGCGGTTTTGGTGCGCTGGTTTTCCAGGGGCTTCTAAGCAGTGCCATTGATTTAGTGTTGCTGGGGGTGATCCCGGTAATTGTTCTGGCGGTGCTGATCGACGCGCTGTTCGATTTGCTTATCGCACTGCTGAAGGTGAAACGTAATGATTGAATTTAGCCATGTCAGCAAACTGTTCGGCATACAAAAAGCCGTTAACGATCTCAATCTCAATTTTCAGGAGGGGAGTTTTTCGGTGCTGATTGGTACATCAGGCTCCGGCAAATCCACCACCCTGAAAATGATTAACCGCCTGGTGGAGCATGACAGCGGCGTGATCCGCTTTGCCGGAGAAGAAATTCGCTCGCTGCCAGTGCTGGAGTTGCGCCGCCGGATGGGCTACGCCATTCAATCTATTGGCCTGTTCCCCCACTGGAGCGTGGCGCAAAACATCGCTACCGTGCCGCAATTACAAAAATGGTCGCGGGCGCGGATTGACGATCGTATCGACGAATTAATGGCGCTACTGGGGCTGGAGCCAAATTTGCGTGAGCGTTATCCGCATCAGCTTTCTGGCGGTCAGCAGCAACGTGTGGGAGTGGCGCGCGCACTGGCTGCCGATCCGCAAGTCTTACTGATGGATGAACCTTTTGGCGCGCTGGACCCGGTAACGCGCGGCGCGTTGCAACAAGAGATGACGCGCATTCACCGTTTGCTGGGGCGTACCATTGTGCTGGTCACTCATGATATTGATGAGGCGCTACGGCTGGCAGAACATCTGGTATTGATGGGTCACGGTGAAGTGGTGCAGCAGGGCAATCCGCTGACGATGCTGACTCGTCCGGCGAATGATTTTGTCCGCCAGTTTTTTGGGCATAGTGAACTGGGTGTCCGCCTGCTTTCGTTACGTAGCGTGGCGGATTACGTGCGTCGCGAAGAACGGGCAGAAGGTGAGGCGCTGGCAGAAGAGATGACGCTACGCGATGCGCTCTCCCTGTTTGTCGCGCGGGGATGTGAAGTGCTGCCGGTGGTGAACACGCAGGGCGAGCCTTGCGGCACGCTGCATTTTCAGGATCTGCTGGTGGAGGCGTAAGCGTATGAAGATGTTGCGCGATCCGCTGTTCTGGCTCATTGCTTTGTTTGTGGCACTGATTTTCTGGCTGCCTTACAGCCAGCCGCTGTTTGCTGCCTTGTTCCCACAACTGCCACGACCCGTTTATCAGCAAGAAAGTTTTGCTGCTCTGGCACTGGCTCATTTCTGGCTGGTGGGAATTTCGAGTTTGTTTGCGGTGATCATTGGCACTGGTGCAGGAATTATTGTTACTCGCCCGTGGGGCGCGGAATTTCGCCCACTGGTGGAAACTATTGCCGCCGTTGGGCAGACTTTTCCGCCCGTTGCGGTGCTGGCGATTGCCGTTCCGGTGATTGGGTTTGGTCTGCAACCCGCGATTATCGCCTTGATCCTTTACGGTGTGCTGCCCGTCCTGCAGGCGACACTTGCCGGGCTGGGAGCGATTGATGCCAGCGTGACAGAAGTTGCGAAAGGTATGGGAATGAGCCGTGGTCAGCGACTGCGTAAGGTCGAGCTACCGCTGGCGGCTCCGGTGATTCTGGCGGGCGTGCGAACTTCGGTGATTATCAACATTGGTACGGCGACGATCGCCTCAACGGTAGGGGCCAGCACGCTGGGTACGCCGATCATCATCGGGCTTAGCGGATTTAATACCGCGTATGTGATCCAGGGGGCGTTACTGGTGGCACTGGCGGCGATCATTGCAGACCGCCTGTTTGAAAGGCTGGTGCAGGCGCTTAGCCAGCACGCAAAATAAAGGTATAACCTGCGAGCATGACGCCACCAATTCCGCCTAACGCCATAAACAGGAACAGGGCGATGACCCCAATTTTAGCTATGCGCATAATGCACTCCTTATGTTAACGAAAGGATTGTACAGTAAAGCGCATTTGTTAACGAATCATTAAATGCCGAGTGGGAAAATATCATGGCCTTGTTCCTGCCAACTGGTGAGTTGCTGCTGTTGGGCGGAGGTTCGATTTTCACCGCACCACACCAGCAATGTACGGCCTTCGAACAGTTCAGGGCGTAGTTGATTGAGCGAGTGGGCGAGGACATCAATGCGCCATCCTTGTTGACTGGCAATCCAGCCCTCCAGCCACAGACGGGTGGTATCATGAATATTCCAGCCAACCACCAACGCATCTTTACCCTGTTTTTTACGTGCCGAAGCCAGGCAAATGGCGATGTAGTTGATCAGTACGCCGTCGAGGATCGCCAGCAGCGCCTGGAGAGTCGGTTGTTGGCACTGAAGTCGTCGGCGCAGAGGAATAAACAGATGTGTGGTGAGCGTCTGGGCGGGGTAATCCTGACCGCGCTCTTTGATCCACGTTCGCAGGCTATGCAGATTGCCGCTTTGCAGGTAAGTCAGTAATGTTTCTTGCTGATCGCGCCAGCCGTTCTGCACATCAACATTTTCATTACTGAGCAGCATTTTAACTTTGCTGACCTGCACGCCGTTGTCGATCCAGCGTTTGATCTCGCGGATCCGGTCAATATCGGCATCATTGAACAGCCGATGACCGCCGTCTGTCCGTTGCGGTTTCAGCAATCCGTAACGCCTCTGCCACGCGCGTAACGTGACAGGGTTAATATCACAAAGCAACGCCACTTCACCAATTGTGTAAAGCGCCATCGTCTCACCCTTGCTCGCGAGGTCCCGGTTTAACTTTAGACGCAGTTTTGCGAACCAGGTAGTTTTGCCCGTTTTTTGTGCATCTATAGGGTGATTTTATTTTTGCCAGGCGATTTTGAGTGATCGTACTCACGAATTCTCATTTTTCTGCAAGAGTTCAAAGAAAGTTAAACGCAGGCAATGTATGTTACGCGTTTTAAAGGGAAGTGTGGTTTGCGGGTATGTACGATTTTAATCTGGTGTTGCTGCTGCTTCAGCAGATGTGCGTTTTTTTAGTCATTGCGTGGTTAATGAGTAAAACGCCATTATTCATACCGTTAATGCAGGTCACGGTTCGTCTGCCGCATAAATTTCTCTGCTACATCGTCTTTTCCATCTTCTGCATCATGGGCACCTGGTTTGGGCTGCATATTGACGATTCTATTGCCAATACCCGTGCGATAGGCGCGGTAATGGGCGGCTTACTCGGCGGTCCGGTCGTCGGTGGGCTGGTTGGTCTGACCGGCGGGTTACATCGATATTCGATGGGGGGCATGACCGCGCTAAGTTGCATGATCTCGACCATCGTTGAAGGGTTGCTCGGCGGCCTGGTACACAGCATCCTGATCCGTCGCGGGCGCACTGATAAAGTCTTTAACCCCATTACCGCCGGTGCCGTCACGTTCGTCGCTGAAATGGTGCAAATGTTGATCATCCTGGCGATCGCCCGACCTTATGAAGATGCGGTGCGTTTGGTGAGTAATATTGCTGCGCCAATGATGGTCACCAATACCGTCGGCGCGGCGCTGTTTATGCGTATATTGCTCGATAAACGCGCGATGTTTGAAAAATACACTTCGGCTTTTTCTGCCACTGCGCTAAAAGTGGCTGCCTCGACGGAAGGCATTTTGCGCCAGGGGTTTAACGAAGTGAACAGCATGAAAGTGGCACAGGTGCTGTATCAGGAGCTGGATATTGGTGCAGTCGCGATTACCGATCGAGAGAAATTGCTGGCCTTTACCGGAATTGGTGACGATCACCATTTACCCGGCAAACCGATTTCTTCGACTTACACCTTAAAAGCGATTGAAACCGGTGAAGTGGTCTACGCTGATGGCAACGAAGTACCTTATCGTTGCTCTTTGCATCCGCAATGCAAACTGGGGTCGACGCTGGTAATTCCGTTGCGTGGTGAAAATCAGCGGGTGATGGGTACCATCAAATTGTATGAAGCCAAAAACCGTTTATTCAGTTCAATCAATCGCACGCTGGGTGAGGGGATTGCGCAACTGCTTTCGGCGCAGATCCTCGCCGGGCAATATGAGCGGCAAAAAGCGATGCTCACCCAGTCAGAGATCAAACTGCTTCACGCCCAGGTGAACCCCCATTTTTTGTTTAATGCGCTTAACACCATTAAAGCGGTGATCCGCCGCGACAGCGAACAGGCCAGCCAGCTGGTGCAGTATCTTTCCACTTTTTTCCGCAAAAACTTAAAGCGGCCTTCGGAGTTTGTTACTCTCGCCGACGAAATTGAACATGTGAACGCTTATCTGCAAATTGAAAAGGCGCGCTTCCAGTCGCGGTTGCAGGTCAACATTGCTATTCCGCAAGAATTATCCCAGCAGCAATTGCCCGCGTTTACCCTGCAACCGATAGTGGAAAACGCTATTAAACATGGGACATCACAACTGCTCGATACAGGGCGAGTGGCAATCAGCGCCCGACGTGAGGGGCAACATTTGATGCTGGAGATCGAAGACAATGCCGGTTTGTATCAACCGGTAACCAATGCCAGTGGGCTGGGGATGAATCTGGTGGATAAGCGTTTACGTGAACGGTTTGGCGATGACTATGGGATAAGCGTCGCCTGTGAGCCTGATAGTTACACCCGAATAACGTTACGACTACCATGGAGGGACGAGGCATGATTAAAGTCTTAATTGTCGATGATGAACCGTTAGCACGGGAGAACCTGCGCGTATTTTTGCAGGAGCAGAGCGATATTGAAATTGTTGGAGAGTGTTCAAACGCCGTGGAAGGGATCGGCGCGGTGCATAAACTGCGCCCGGATGTGCTGTTTCTCGATATCCAGATGCCGCGCATCAGTGGTCTGGAAATGGTGGGGATGCTCGACCCGGAACATCGTCCGTATATTGTTTTTCTCACCGCGTTTGACGAATACGCTATTAAAGCCTTTGAAGAACATGCCTTTGATTATCTGCTGAAGCCAATTGATGAAGCGCGACTGGAGAAAACGCTGGCGCGATTGCGTCAGGAGCGCAGCAAGCAGGATGTTTCGCTGTTACCGGAAAATCAACAGGCGCTGAAATTTATCCCTTGTACGGGGCATAGTCGGATTTATTTGCTGCAAATGAAAGATGTGGCATTTGTCAGCAGTCGGATGAGCGGTGTCTACGTTACGAGTCACGAAGGGAAAGAGGGCTTTACCGAACTGACATTACGTACCCTGGAGAGTCGTACACCACTACTACGCTGCCATCGTCAGTATCTGGTTAACCTCGCGCATTTACAGGAGATTCGTCTGGAAGATAACGGCCAGGCCGAGTTGATTTTGCGTAATGGCTTAACCGTGCCGGTCAGCCGTCGTTATCTGAAAAGCTTAAAAGAGGCGATTGGCCTGTAAAAGACTGCTAAAATGGCTTTTTGCCTCATCAACACCTGAAGGCCTCATGCTAAGTAACGATATTCTGCGCAGCGTGCGCTACATTTTGAAAGCCAATAATAATGACCTGGTGCGTATTCTGGCGCTGGGTAATGTCGAAGCCACCGCGGAACAGATCGCCGTCTGGCTACGTAAAGAAGACGAAGAGGGTTTTCAGCGTTGTCCGGACATTGTTTTGTCTTCCTTCCTCAATGGCCTGATTTATGAAAAACGCGGCAAGGATGAGTCTGCTCCGGCACTGGAGCCGGAACGTCGCATTAATAACAACATCGTGCTGAAAAAATTACGCATCGCGTTTTCGCTGAAAACCGATGACATTCTGGCGATCCTCACCGAACAGCAGTTCCGCGTTTCGATGCCGGAAATTACGGCGATGATGCGTGCACCGGATCATAAAAACTTCCGCGAATGCGGCGATCAATTTTTACGTTATTTTCTGCGTGGACTGGCAGCGCGCCAGCATGTGAAGAAAAGCTAAGACGGGTATGGCGGCCATGCGAAACATGGCCGCCGACAGATTATTTCACTTCTTTAAAACCAGCGGCTTTCATCACCAGTTCCATTTGCGCCATAGTGATACCTTTTTTGGCATCTTCAGCAGAAACGTTGATTCCTGAAATACCCTGCAGGGCTTTAAAATCCACTTTTTCCATATCGATAGTCACGTTTTCCTGCGCGTAGGTATCGGTATAGGTTAATTTTTCTTCAACACCCGCGATATTTTTGTATTTGGCGCTTAACGGCTCAAGTGTCTTGGCAGCGTCTTCTTTGGTGGTTGCACCAATGGAGGCAAATTGAATTTTGGTTTCAGAAGATTGCTTAAGCACCTTGTCACCTTTGTAGACATAGGTAATGGCAATTTCAGTACCGTTCAGATTGGCGCTGAATTTTTTCGATTCTTCTTTGTCACCGCAGCCAGCAAGAGAGAAAACCAGAACAGATGCAACAACGAGGGAAAACAGCTTATTGAAAGCCTTCATGTAAAACTCCATTTTATTTAATCAAGAAACTGGTGACTCTCACCAGGGGCTATATAGGATATGCCTAATACCGTGGCGTGAGCAGTCCGGAACTGGAGTAGAACTCTTAGTAAAAAGCACTATTTCATCCTTGTTGCTGAAGCATGTGGAATAATTGTTCGCAAAGCAAAACACCGTTATTCATTGCTTCTACCCGTGCCTCGCTTTCTGTATTACAAAATTGTGCCAACACATGTGCCAGCCGATAAAAACCGACCGCGGTGAGGTCATTCGCCAGCAACTCTGCCTGACCAATAGCACTCTGTTCCTGATAGCGCCAGCCGTTATGGAGCAGTTGAATAAGTAACGCCTGGCAGCGCATCAGCAACTGATGAGCGGTAGACGGCACAGGCAGAACGCTGGCAGAAGGTAGCGGTGCCACAGGCGCAGTTTCTGCGTCCAGCGCCCAGGCGCGGGTTTTGGTCATCATTACCCGTGGTTCCAGTGTCAATTGCCCCTCAACAAAACTGACAAAGCCAGAAACCAGACTCACGGGGTCGTCTGTGTGTTGCAAAAGTGCCGCCATGCGTTCAACGGCAAAAGGCGCGCTGGCTGAGGCTGGCAGTGATAAAGTCAGCAGATTATCTTCACCTTCGCCGCTGATTACCTGCGCATCCAGCGTCTGGCGGCTGCTATCCCAACCGAGTGAAATACACTCAGCGACTGGCAGAATAAATAAGTTATCCACCTGATTAAGAGGCCGTATGCAGGCGGGGGGACGCTGGCGTAAATATTCCCGCAAAGCCACAATGCCCGACTGGCGCAATGGCGCGCTCAACATTTGCCAGGCGTCTGGCGACAGCGGCACAACGCTGCTTAAGCGGTTGCGGGTAGCTAACAACAGCTCGCCATCGGCACTGCGTTTTGCTGCTTGTGAAACAATTTGCCCACCTGCCAGTGCGCCAGCCAGAAAACTAAACAGCCGACGCGTCGCTGCCGGTGAGTTTTCCTGTTCGCTTCTCGGCCAACTACGCGAAAGATGCAAAATACTGCCAGTGTCGGGATCGGTAAACCAGATGCGTAAACCATAATGCTCAATATCCTGCCAGCAACGCATACCTAAAGACACCAGCCGCAGATGATCAAGCTTTGCTTCTCCGGCAATGCCAGCGCCAACGACCGTGCGCCACGGCATCGGAGGAACTTCACCAACACTGTCGCGCCGCGCCATCTCTTGTGCGCAATTTAATCGACTGTTTAATGCCGCAAGCTGACGTAAGCATTCTCCGGCATGATAGTGGCTGGCGCGGGCGTGGAAGGCATCAACGCTGGCGCGCAGTTGCCGTAGCGATTCACTCACCCATCGCCAGTTGCAGCGTTCCGCCGCTTGCTGCGCGCGGCTGAAAGCAGCCTCGTAATGAATAAGCGGCTGGCTGATGCCGCCAAGCCATAACGCCTGGCTTAATTGCTGAACATATTGACGACACGCGTCGCCCTCATCGTTGGCAAACGGATCGTCAGATGATGTGACGTGTTCGCTGCGCATCTGCCAGATTAAATGAGTAAATTCCGCTTGCTGCGCTTTGGCCTGGACAAAGGCCTGTACTGCCAGTACGACATGTTCGCAAAGTGTTCCTTCAATACAATCACAACGGGCGAAACGAATGCTGCTGCGGGAATAAAAACGTACATCGCTCATCGGTAAGCGGGCAGAGGGAATTTCGCCCGGCGTACAGAACAACTCAATGGTGATGCCTTTAGCGACCAGTGCCTGTGCGCGTTTGCGGGTGGCATCGGGCAGGGTAGCCAGTTCTTCCAGCCAGATTGCCGGATCCCACTCTTCTTCTTTTTCCGTAGGCTGGGTGGTGGCGCAAAGTCGCTGATAACTTAAAACCAGCATCACGCGATGGCGGCACATGCCGCTGGCCCCGCAGCTGCACTGAGCCTCTTTCAGTGCCTGACCGTTCGCCAGCTGGGTGCGGACACCGTCACTGAAGGTGGCGATTAAAGCGCCGTTCTCATGGCTGATTTCCGGGACGTTGCCATTTTCCAGTTCTTTAAGGCTGCGCTTAACAAAACCGGCATTGCTTAACGCCGTCAAAGCTTGTGGTGCCAGTTCTAATAATTCCGGCCGTAGTGAATTCATGACTGAAGATTCTCCGCAAGCCAGGTCGCCAGTTCGCCCGGCGTCATGGCGGCTATTTGTGCACCGACATTAACCAGTGCCTGGGCCATATCGCGGTCATAGCAAGGTGTTGCGGTGCTATCGAACGCCGCCAGTCCCAGCACTTTGACGCCGCTCTGGACACACTTTTTCACCTGATGCGTCAGCAATGATGATGAACCCCCTTCGTAAAAATCGCTCACGAGGATAATGACGCTTTTCGCTGGTTGTTCAATAAGTTGCCGACCATATTCCACGGCACTGGCGATATTGGTCCCGCCGCCCAGTTGTACTTTCATTAATAACTCTACCGGATCGGCAACGTCTGCCGTGAGATCAACGACGCTGGTGTCAAACGCCACCAGATGGGTACGAATGCCGGGTAACTGCCATAAACAGGCCGCCATCACCGCTGAGTGGATCACCGAGTCAACCATCGATCCGCTTTGATCAACCAGTAAGACCAGTTGCCATTGTTCACTGTGGCGCTTAATGCGGCTGTTAAAGCGGGGGGATTCGATATACAACTTGCCGTGTTGCGGATGCCAGTGTTGCAGGTTGGCACGCAGAGTACTTTTGAAATCAAAGTTTCGCGCCAGTGGAATAAATGAGCGGCGACGGCGATCGCGGACACCAGAAAAAGCCTGACGAACTTCCTTTGCCAGTCGCGCCATAATCTCTTCAACAACCTGGCGCACTATCCGGCGGGTGGCAGCCAGCACTTCGGGATTCATCAGATGTTTGGTGTGCAAAACGGCGCGTAGCAGGCTTTCAGAAGGCTGCATACGTTCCAGTACGTCGAGATTCGTCACCACATCTTCAATGCCGTAGCGCAGTACGGCATCGCTTTCCAGCCGCTCGATCACCTGTTGCGGAAACAGCGTGTGAATACTGTTGATCCACTCAGGGGTGGTGAGATTTGAGTCACCTAATCCACCGGAGCGTTCACCACGCTGGAGCCGTTCAGGATCGCGCCCATACAACCACTCCAGCGCGTGGTCTATCTGCCGGGCGTTGTCATCCAGCCCACAAAGCGTCGTTTCTGCCGCTTCGCCAAGAATTAATCGCCAGCGTTGTAGCTCACGGGTGGTCAGAAGATCGTTCAGTTCAGACATGGAAAACTCCCCAGTGTTGCAGCGATGCCAGTGCCTGCTGTTCGAGTTGTTGATGATGTGCAATGGCTTGCGGTGGACAATGCAACGGCATTTGCAGCGCTGAAACGGGAATCTGTGCGAGCTGGTAATGCTCAAGCACCTGATGCGCCAGCGTCCCACGTTCTCGTGGTGGTAGCCAGGCCATCGCCGCGCGTAAATCGGGCAGGGCGTTAATAAAATCGTCGTCACTCAGTTGATTTAAATGACTACTGAAACCGGCGATAAATGCCGGCTGACAGGCCAGTTGATGGCGGGCCAGCGCCAGCAAACCGTGCAGCGCCTCGCCGGATTGTGCCGGGGATAATTGCGCCAGCATCGTCAGCGCCGCTTCGGCACTGGCGTTGGGATGTTCCAGACGCATTAGTGCGCCAAGAGCCGCGCCGCGATCCAGCGCTGGGGCATGAATCGCCTGACTGCGGCGCTCCAGTAAGGCTACCGCCGCAGAAAGCGAAACGCCGGGTAAATTAACGCCGCTATGTAGATCGCGCAGGATATGGCAAAGCGCTTGCCAGCTATGCAGGTGAGCGTGAAACTCCTTTTCATCCGGTCTGCCGTTGGATTCACATAGCCACAGCGTGCGATCGATAGCCGCGCATAATGTCGTTTGTAATATCTGCGCGCCTTGCATACCGCTAATTTCATCCAACCGCCATAAGGCATATAGCACTTCCAGCGCCTGGCCCATTTCGGCAAACTGATTTTCCTGGGCGATTAATAATGTGAGTTGCTCCAGTAATTGTTGACTGAAGGACGCCAGACCCGCTAACGCCGCCTGGCTAAGACATGTGGTGATACTGCCGATTCCACCCGCGTCCAGCATATCGGCTTCTAATTTATTGCGTGCGGTTTCCTGGAGTGTGGCACCAAAGCAGGCGGCCTCAATTAATGCCGCATGTTGGCTAAGCGGGCGGGTTAATTTCCAGCGTTCTTCACCGTTGCCTGCAAGTGTCAGTGTACTTCCCTGCTGGCGCACAACCCCTGGGATCTCCAGTATTACCAGCCGATGTAACACCTGACTTTGCGCCAGTCCATCGGGGGTAAAGCGATTTAAAGTAAGCTCCGCCGGAAAAGAGATTCCTGTACGTTCCAGTTCGTAGGTGACATCTTTTGGCAGAGGCGGCTGTGGCGTAGAGGGGGCAAGTTTACCGAATCCGTCACCCGCTAATGTGTCTATCAACGTTAGCAGAATCGGATCGGTATCGGGATGAATAACGCCGCGATAGCTCCACGGCAACGGCGCATTCAGGGCTTCTTTAATCAGCGAGCCTGCTATGGCATCCAGCCAGTCAGTGCGTAACGGTAGTGTATGACCACGCAACTGTGCCAGTGCCATCGCATGCAGATGAGCGGCAGCCATATCCGCTGTTGAAGCAGGCAAGTGGTGCTGGCGCAAACGGGTAAGAACCGTTTTCAGCAGTTGTTCACCTGCCTGCTGCAAGCCCCACCGCCAGCACCAGTTTTGCCAGACCGGGGCAGGCATTCCTGAAAGGTATCCTGCCAGCACATCAAGGCGCTTTTCACTGTATGGCGTGAGATAGCAACCTGTAACGGCATCATCCAGTGAGAGCAATTCTGGCGTGTTAATTTCTTGCGGGCATTCGCGCCACATTTTTGCCAGTGCCGGAGCGTGCCAGCCTCCGCAGACGACTAATACGTCGCCATTATTTTGCTGCATCGCCCATGCAATCCAGCGGGCCATAAAGGCTTCGCGCTGACGATTGAGTGCATCGCCGGAGGCGTCGCCCCGCAGTTGCGCAAAATAGTGCGCCAGTGCAGAGGGTAATATAGTTTGCTGGCTTTCATCTTCGAATAAGTGATCCCACAGGGTATCGCTGTTATCCATGCGGGTGGCACGCAGCAGCAAGATCTGGCTTTCCTCTTGCGTATCAGGCGAATCGTCCTCTTCTTCACTCTGCGCCCAGCAAGGCAAATCGATGAAGTAAGTTTGTGCCTGAATACGACGAGCGGCTTGTAGCGCCTGCCACTCCGGCGAAAATTCAGCAAATGGCGTCCAGGCACCACGCCCGGGGGCCGCACCGTCCTGATACTGGCAATAACTGTAAATAGCTACCGGAAGCTGGTGAGCTAACAACAGTTCGTCTACCCGGTCATTAAAATCAGCCGGGCCTTCAATCAACACGTATCGTGGCCGCTGGCTTTCGATTAATGATTTCACCAGCCGGGCGCAGGCCGGGCTATGATGCCGGATGCCGACAATTAACGGCTCGCTCATGCATCTTTCCTCACGGCAGGCGGTGGCGAGCTTGATAATAAGCCTGCCAGTGAGCTTCTTTATGTGTGGCGACGCGCTGTTCGAAGTAACGGCGCAGACGCGCGCGATCTTCTTCGTTATCTTTGACGATGGTTCCGGCAATACAGTCCACCAGGTCGGCAGGCTCCCCCGCGCGATTCGCTAAAAACCAGGCGCGGACACCCACAGCGTGGGCCACGTTCACGGCTTCAGCGGTGGACATAATTGCCGTCAGGGTATCCATTGACGTTTTCTTTTCGCCGTTGGCACGCAGATCGCGGAAGGTGCGGACCAGTAACTCCAGTACCGCGTCAGGCACTTTATGCGGAATACCGCTATGGGCCAGCAAACACGCCGAAGCACTGGCGACCAGTTCGAGCTCCTGGGCGAAATCCATAATCGGAAAGACAGTTTCAAAATCGAAGCGACGCTTTAGCGCGGCACTCATTTCATTGACGCCGCGATCGCGGGTATTGGCAGTGGCAATAATATTAAAGCCTTCCCGCGCATAGAGCTGACTGGCTTCACCAGTGAGTTCCGGCACCGTCATTACCCTGTCAGAAAGCATACCTAACAGACAGTCTTGTACTTCCAGCGGTGTACGCGTTATCTCTTCAAAACGGACAATTTTGCCGTCGCGCATTCCCTGGTAAAGCGGGGCAGGGACCAGCGCTTCCGTTGACGGACCATGGTTGATAAGCAGGGCGTAGTTCCAGCCGTACTTGATTTGATCTTCGGTGGTAGATGCGCCGCCCTGGATGGTTAACCCGGCATCGCCGCTAATAGCGGTTGCCAGTAATTCAGACAGGAGAGATTTTGCGGTGCCAGGTTCCCCCACCAACATCAAACCGCGCCCGGTAGCGAGAGTGACTAACATGCGTTCGACAGCGGAGGGGCTAATCACGACTTTACGGCTAATATTTTGTGCTTCGTCGCCAAGGATAAAAGCGCGGGCCGCAGGCAAACTTAACTGCCAACCTGGCGGGCAAGGTGCGTTATCATTTTGTTTTAATTTTGCCAGTTCATCGGCGTATAACACAGCGGCAGGCGGACGCTGCAGATGATTATTCTGCGGTGACATATATTCATCCCTGAAATGTATTAATGAAATAAACGATATTTTACGCGCAATAAATGTTTGGCGCATTAGTTGTTTGAGCGAAAAATATCTGGAAAGCAGATCACAGTAAATAAAAAAACCTGCTGGTGAGGCAGGTTCTTTTATTTACTATTTTCAGGCCCAACACCGCAGCCTGTGCAACATCGTGTTCCAACGAACGAATTATAACCATCGGTGGACCCCGTTGCAATTAAGATAATGAGATTTATAATCCAGACGGTTGGGACGTTGCGCCGGATCGGACCAATTTTAAGTCCTGGCTACCGGACGGGTGGTGCTGCAGGTGGTGCCCTGATCCGGAGTGCAACATCGTGGTCCAACATACGTAAACCAGTATCGACAGGCAGTGTAAGGGTAAGGTGCTGGTGTTGCGCTCCTTAATAAGGAGAGCGGATGGACACGCTGACACAAAAGTTAACCGTGCTCATTGCTGTACTGGAGCTATTAGTGGCTCTGTTACGGTTGATTGATTTGTTGAAGTAATGGGCAAATTGAAACGCATCTAAGGGGGAATACCGTTTCCCCCTTTAATAAAGCTATTATTCTATTTCTTGGTTGAATATATTCTGTAGTTCACGATTAAAAATGGCTATTACCGTTTCTGGTGATTCGCCCCGTAATTTTCGCTCATCAATAAACTCATCTCTTATATAAATCAACGCATCATTTATTTGCGGGTCGACATCCTCTCGATCACGTTGATGAAATGTTGGATGTAGCCGGAATCGCTCCAGCCGGTAGACGGAACCTGTAAATAATTCAGAGCGTTTATGGATCTCAAGTCTGAAGGAAAACGGCTCTTCAGGTACAGGGACCTCATAATCGTAAATAGTGACCAGCTCTTTTTGCACGATCATCGCTTTTCCCGGTGGCAGGTCGTGTTAATAACGGGCAGTCGCATCACTGCCCGCTGTGTTTTAATGGAAAATGACGTCGGGTGCGCTTAACGCTTCACTCAAATCAAACACATCAAGTTCGGCAAAAGTGACAGATTTATTGTCACGGTATACATGAAGAGAACGGAAGCTCATTAGCGCTTTGCTATCAACATTGTAGTGCTTAAAACCGGATGAAAACTTAAGGACCAGCCGGTACTCGCCCAGGTCATAGACAAATGCGTTCTCATAGCCTGACTCCCAGCCTTTGTATCGCATTCCCATAAGTTGCCCAACGGTAGCAGATTTACCTTCCCAGCGACTCAAACTATTACTGGCTGACTCGTCAGGCGTGAGCAGCACTGTGCGCCGTGCCAACTGGCGAAAAGGCGGCATAATTTCGTAATCGGCAAAAAGCTGTGCAAATTCACTGCGCATTTCTGCTGCCATTTCTAACGGGTGGGCAATGCCAATCAGAGCATCGGCAGGCAGGTCAATTGGCTCATCTTGCTCATTGCAGAACTCCCCCTCAGCGGCCACACGAAAGGCGTTGAGTAAACGACGCGGTTCATTTGCCGGATAAACACCCCATATCAATCGCTGAGTAACCAGGCGGGTAAAGGGATGATTAACAAACAGAGAATGAAAATCTGCCAGCGACCAGTGTCGGGTGGTGCGCAGGGCAGTTTCAAGACGCGGGAGCAGGTTTTTGCTCACCTGAGTGGCATCTTTTTTTAGCCCTTTTAGTCGGGCCAGTGCCTCGGGGGCTTTCAGTTGATCGTCATCGGCGCGCAACCGGGGAACGCTTTTCTGGCGAACGTTTTGCTGATCAAAGATAACCGGGTTGAGGTTTTCATCGAAGCGAACGGTAAATTGCCGTGGACCAAAATCAAAAATCAACGCCTGCGGATCATCAAGACCCAGTGTTGGGACTAATCTGTCCGCCAACTCTTCCTGGCTTAGCCCGCGATTTTCTGCGACCACCTGAAGAAATTCCGCCGCGTTATCACGTAAGGGGCGGGATTTCGCCCGTTGCGATATATGATGCAGCCGTATCAGTGCCATATCATTATTCATCTGAGTAAGGATGTTCAGGCCGCTGACGGCACGGGCAGATTTGCCTTCCTGTGGCCAGGCAAGGATCTGTGTCGTCAGATACCGTGCCGTGCTTTCGTCGCCAAAGAGACTTAACGCCAGAAATGCCCAGTTGTCTTTTGCGGGAGCACCAGCTTGTTGCCACGCGGTGAAAAGATCCCAGGCAAAGGCTGCCAGCGTTTGCGGCTGGCAAAACGTTTTCAGCTGTTCCAGTCCGCTATAAAAACGTCCGCCCTGGGTAAAGCGCAGCATTTCGCCGATAATTTCCAGAGCGTCATCAGTAACTGGTTGATTATTCGTGATAAGGCGCGGCCTGGACCACATTGCCGGCTGCCAGAAATCAGGGGCTTTTGGAATGCGTGTCGGGTAAATCTCTATTGGACTCTGTTTAAGTAATTGCTCCAGGGCAGGCCATACATCTGTACGCTGCCAGCGGTTTGCCACGGTTTGCAGTAACTCGCCATGTCCCTGTTCGTAAAGTAAACGCAGGGCAAGTAATGCAGCTTCGCTATTATCGCTGGATTTGGTGAAGACAAGAGGGATAAGTGCAGTAGCTGTATGTTCCGGCCATTGTAAAATCCACTGGCGGGCCAGATCACGCTGCGCCGCGAAACGTCGCCAGACGAGGGCAACGGGCAGGGCCAGTTCGGTTGCGCCGAAATTTAAAATTAACGGAAATGTTTCTTTTGGACGATGTGAAAAAGCCAACAGCAGACCTGGTAGAGCATCCAATCCGAAGATACTGAGAAAATAGTCCTCACCCGCAGACAGATGCTTTTTCTCATTGATACGTAGCCAGAAAGTCAAAGCCATCTCACGCGGCAACTGCGCCAATAAATACAGGTTCCAGATACTCTTTTCCCGACGATAGCGTGAGTAGCTGTCATTTTCCCATATGTTAATTAACACTTCTACGTGACCGTTGCGAAGCGCCTGTTCTGCTAATTGAGCTTCCGGGGAGCTCCAGCCATTCATGATCTCTTCAACCCGCCCTGGGTAGTAATGCCACTGAACAATGAGTGAATTGCGTGCAGCATCCAGTTTTCCGGGGAGTATATAATTCAAAAACAGCCATACATCATCTCCAAAACCCAGCTCCTGTAATACAACTCGTCCACTTTTTTGTTCCATGCGTTCCGCAAGAGATTCCGTGCTGAAATAACGGGCAGACTCAGTGGCGCCAAGCCTCTCTCGTTCGCCTGGTTGCCAGTAAACTTGCGGCGTTAATTCGAACGGTGCCAAATCAAGACGTGGAACTGTCATTTTTTTCTTACTACGCCACGGTGGTGAAACGAGGATTTCAGGCATTTGGCTGTTATCGGTGCTATCAATAACCGTTTTAGGCGGTGCCGATAAATAACTATTCAGCACTGACCGGGCTTGAGTACTTAACCACGGCATCACCTCTTCTGCCAGTTGTGGCTGCGATGCCATCAGCGTTTGTAACAGCGTACGCCAGTATTCATCACGTGCTTTTTGCTGTGCAGGCAGCTTTTTGTCTTCGATGATTGGATAACCAGGACGCGTAGGTGGTTCTTTTAGCGCCAGCAGTTTTGCCAGTGCGGCAAGCGTCGCATGGGGGAAATTTTTACTGTATTTAGCTACACGTTGCAGGCTGGGTTTGTTTTTATCAGCAACTAACAGCAGGGTGCGGATGACCTGCGGATGGTTAATTTGTACCAGCAGACTGCCGCAATCTTCTTTATGGGCATACATTGCCAGGCGTGGAACGGCTGCCAGTCCTTGTTCGCGCAAAAGGGCAGCGCAGGCCGCGTAGCCGAAGTGGTTTTCATGCGACATGTAGCTGGCTTCCCGATCGCTAAATATATCCTGGCTCCAGTAGCGTTCGAGTTTTTTCACCGCTCTGGGGTCATTAGCAACAACTTTTAACCACTCCTTAGAATGAAAATGAGTCCGCGGGCATTCAAGGCCTACCAACTCATTGGCGATTTCTGGTTTTTCCGGGAGGATCAGCGCAATAAAAGGGCGGCGAACTTTGGTTATTCCTGGCAGTGCGGCAATGAGTTTGTCGGCGCAACGCTGCCAGCTGCTTTCCTCTGCCAGAGAGAGATGCTTACGCAGTCGGAGATCGAATTCGTTATAGGTTTCTGAGCGATAACCATAGCCATAATCCTCGTTCTGATACTGCAATGTCACTAGCAGAGGATCACTCTCATAACATCGTGTAATAAACTGGCGTGCAATCACCACCTCAGTCGCATATTCCAGTCCCTCTTGTTGGACGATTTCGTCGAGCAACTGTTGGCTGTCATTTTGCGCGATACAGACTAGCGCCGCCATTGTCCGTGCCGGAATTGAGGGTTTGTGTTCGCCAATCAAGTTGATGGCTTCCGTGATGGCGGACTGCCACTCCAGTGAAAAATTTTCATAACGCCAGATAATGTTTTTTTTCTTCTCAGCTTTTTGTAGCAATTCATCACCCAGTGTCTGGATGAGGCTTTCAGTGATAACAGGCACCGGTTCGCCCGGCCAACTGCGATGGCTGAGCGGCGTTTTGCCTTTTTTATATTTCAGTTCCACTTGGGCGTTATCCGCCAGCCACGGTAATTCCTTGTCCATGCTCTTTCCTTATTCAAACAGGGCTTCAATATCGTTAATTAGCTCGCTGGCGGTGATGGCATCGAGTACGGAGAACTGCGCTTCCTGTGTTGAATTACTCCCCCAGCCATAGCTTTCCGCTTTGCCTTCCCATAGCCACAGCTTGCTTAAGAGTTGCTCGGCACTGAGTTCGGCTGGCGACATGCCGACCGCAAAACCTTCATCGATTTCCATGATTAACGACCAGCGGCCCAGAGGTTTGATCATCCAGCCGATCCAGCCACCGTCCTGCGGTTCACCACGCATCCAGCCTTTATTCGCCAGCCCCATTACCCGACCACTCGGGCATTTTCTGCCAGCCCAGCGGATCAATTCGCTGGCATTGCGCTCGGTTTCTGTCAGGGCGTAACTGTTACGGTCGAGCTGGCGGAACGGCGGTAGCCGTTCGTAATCGGCAAAAAGCTGACCAAAGGCGGCAGCATCCGTGGGTGATATTTCCAGAACGTGAGGAATGCCAACAGAGATATCGCCTTCCGGCAGGGTGAAAAGATCATCGTCTGCGGTGCTGTAGCTGTTATCTTCCGCCACGCGAAAGCAAGCCAGTAGCTCGTTTTCGGCACTATAAACGCCCCAAATCAGACGGCGGGTTAAGTGACGAACCAGCGGATGCTCAACCAGGAAGAGCTGAAAGTTTTCCGGCGACCAGCGGCGGCGCAGGCACATGGCGGATTCCAGCCTTGCTACCTGCTGGGCGGCGACGGTACGCGCATCTTTTTTCAGCAATTTGTAGCGGTTAACAGCATCGTTCGCCTGTGATTCATCATCGCTTTTATTGGGTTTTGGTAAGTCTTTCAGGCGGCTGCCGGAAACATCGCGCACAAACGGTTTTAAGGTTTCATCAAAGCTGACAGTGAACTGGCGTGGGCCAAAATCCAGCAGTAGCGAACCGTTATCATCCAGACCGAGATCGGGCGCTAACCGATCTTCAAGCTCCGCTACAGTGAGTTCGCGACTTTCGGCAATGTCGGCAATTTTTTCTTTTGCCCGCTCCTGTAAGGCTTTGAATTTCAGTTTCTGGGCGATGCCGTTAAGCTGCATAAGGGCGATATCGCTGCCGATAGCAGCGAGAATATCCAGCCCGACGGTGGCGCGTTTATGCTGGGATTCACCAGGCCAGGCGCGGATTAATGGCGTCAGTTTGCGGGCGGTGTCATCGTTGCCGAGAACACCTAACGCAGTGAATGCCCAGCTTTCTTTCGACGGTGCGCCAGCGGTCTGCCAGGCGGTAAACAGATCCCAGGTAAATTCAGCCAGTGAGTCGGCGGTACAGGCGGCTTTCACCTGCAATAATCCCGGATACAGTGCCTCTTCCTGAGGGAAGCGGAGCATTTCACCGAGGCGTAGGAGGGTGCTATCTGGCAGTGATTGGGCATTTGCTTTTAATACCGGGCGGGTCCAGATCGATGGCTGATAAAAGGCCGGAAGAGTGGGGATTTTTGTCAGATGATTATCTAAGGGATCGAGCGCAAGCATAGCGTTCACCGCATCTGTTACTTCCGGCTGGTTATAACGCCGGGCGATTTCTTGCAGTAATGGCTGATGATCGTTTTCGATAAGCATACGCAAGGCAGCGCGGGCGTTATCCTGTGCTTCACCGGCTTTGCCGAGCGCCGAAGGTAGCAGGCCGGTAATGGCGTGTTCCGGGTATTTCAGCAGCCAGGTGCGGGCGTCTTGTCGTAGGGTTTTGAGTTTGTTGAAGGCGCGGGCGATCAGTGGCGCTAATTCGATAGCCGCAAAATATTGTGCTACAGGCAGAGCTTCTTGTGGATAGCGTGAAAAGGAGTGAATAAAACCCTGTAACCCAGCGAGTTGCAGGTGCGTCATGACAAACTCGACACCGACGTGTGGCTCTTTACTGAGGACATTCCACGCCTGCGCTGTTTTTTCGATAGGCAGGGCGGCTAACATGTAAAGCTGCCATTCCCGTTGATAGGAGTGCCAGAAGGTTTTAAATTCGCTGATTAGCGCAGAATAATCTCCCCTCTGCCAGAGTTCTACAACAGCATCAGACGCTTTCATATACTGGCCATTATTCCAGCGATTGAAACCCAGACGTGTCAGGTAGTTCTGAATATCCTCTTTTTGGCCGATGTCTATTTGATGTGCGTGCCAGCGATGCCTTGCATGAATCTCTTTTTCTGCCGTCTCGGTCAATGTGCAGCATGACTCCAGCGGTAATGGCGTTAAATACAATACCGGCATTACAGATTTTTTCTTTTTCGAAAGCCAGGGCGGTGAGACTAATACGGCAGGCAGCATATCGGCACTGGCATGGTTTGAGGGCTGTGTCAGTTGTTGCTGGCATGATTTCAGTACGGCAACTGCGGGTGTTGAGAGCCAGGGAGTGACCTGTTCTGCTAGTGCCGGTTGCGAGATAAGCATCGTCATTAGCATAATGCGCCAACTATTCTCTTCTTTTTGCGCAAGAAGTTCCGCCTGTGCCGCCAGTGCCGTGTGTGGGAACGCAGTGCAAGCCTTAGTCATTCGTTCATGGCAGCGTTTAGTTTTGCCAGACACACGTATAAGTAGCATTAATGCTTGTGGGTGATTGATCTCTGCGAGAATACTTCCGCAAAGATCAGCATAAGCATAGGGGGCGAAGCGAGCGATTCCGGCAATCCCTTGCTCCTGCAAAACGGTGACATTCCAGATGCAACCATGGTAATAGTCATTAAAAAGGTCGTACGCGCAATAAGATTCCAGTGCTTTGAGCAACGAAGATTCTTGTACAACAAGTTTCAGCCATTCAACAGTTTGGATATTTTTCTGCTCCAGTAACCGTCGTGCGATTTCTTCTGCAATCTCCGGGCGTTCCGGTAGCATTAGCGCTACCATCGGTTGTTGAACGGGAGGAATATCAGGTAAAGCTGTAATGAATTTATCTACACAGCGTTGCCACAAAGTTTCTTCTGCAAGAGCCAAATGCTTACGCAGTCGAACGTCAAAGGGGGTAACACAATGTGCATGGTTTAATAATGGCTGAAAAGTAATGTGTATGCTTGTTCTGTGATAAGTGCAATCGAACGAGATATATTGCATGGCAATAAACATATCCACGGCAAATTCTAGTCCGTAGACATAGACAATTTCATCCATGAGTTCAGGGCATTCGCCCCAGAATTTACGTGAAACCAGAACAACCTGTACAGCCAACGCAGCAGGAGAAAGTGGACCATTAGCGAGAGCTTCATTGATATTCTGCTGCCAGTTAGCAGAACATGCACTGAAATCGTATGTTGTTAATTTTCCTGATAAATTATGAATATCCTGACCTAAATTCATAAGGAGGCTGTCTTGTGGTTCGCTTACAGCATCCCCAGGAAAACGTCGGGAAGGTAAGGCCTCCTGAGACTTTTTCTCCGATAGGTGGTTAGGGGAATCATCTGTCAGCCACGGGCATGGTGTCTCAGCAGGTTCAACAACCATACTTTGGTCAAATACGACTGTGGTTTCTGCCTCGTCAGCTGTATCTACTTCGATCGTTTCTATTTTGATTGCGGGTTGGGATGGTGAAGATAATTCTTCCACATACCCCTTCTTCACCTTCTCCGCAATCAGCTTCAGTTCCGCTTTTGCCGCTGCCGCAGCATCCGCAAAGCTTTTTACCTGGTTTTGCCCTTTGGTGCCAACTTTTCCCCAACAGATATGCAACTCGTTTCCCTGTTGCTCCACCGCCCAGAATTTATGTGATTTTTCGTCCTGAAAGATAAAGTGCCTCATTCTGCATCCCTGTAATTTTATCCAGTTGAATGCTGATGCTACCAGTATTTATGCGGGTTAGAGAGAGACAAAATCGCAAGAAAACAACTTTAGGAATTTATAAAGAAAAGGCGCTGTCGATGCAGCGCCTTGAAGGGGGATTATTTCACCTGATGACCCGGTTTAGCGCCAGCATCCGGGCTTAGCAGGAAAATATCTTTCCCGCCAGGACCGGCAGCCATCACCATGCCTTCGGAGATACCGAAGCGCATTTTACGTGGTGCCAGGTTAGCCACCATAATGGTATGACGACCAATCAGTGCCTGCGGATCCGGGTAAGCAGAACGAATGCCGGAGAAGACATTGCGTTTTTCACCGCCGAGATCCAGCGTCAGGCGCAGCAGTTTGTCAGAACCTTCAACAAACTCTGCGTTTTCGATCAACGCCACGCGCAGGTCAACTTTGGCGAAGTCGTCAAAGGTGATGGTTTCCTGAATCGGATCATCTGCCAGTGGGCCAGTTACTGGCGTGGCAGCTGCTTTCACTTCTTCTTTAGACGCTTCCACCAGTGCTTCAACCTGCTTCATGTCAATACGGTTATACAGCGCCTTGAACGGATTCACTTTGTGGCCCAGCAGCGGTTGCTGGATACCATGCCAGGTCAGTTCTGTATTGAGGAATGCTTCTGCACGCTCGGTCAGTTTCGGCAGTACCGGCTTCAGGTAAGTCATCAGCACGCGGAACAGGTTTATGCCCATCGAGCAAATTGCCTGCAGGTCGGCATCGCGTCCTTCCTGTTTCGCCACCACCCACGGAGCCTGTTCATCGACATAACGGTTAGCCAGATCTGCCAGCGCCATGATTTCGCGGATCGCTTTACCAAATTCGCGGCTTTCCCACGCTTCACCAATCACTTCAGCGGCATCCGTGAAGGTTTTGTACAACTGCGGGTCAGCCAGTTCGCTTGCCAGCACGCCGTCAAAACGCTTGTTGATAAAACCAGCATTACGGGATGCCAGGTTAACCACTTTATTCACGATATCGGCATTCACACGCTGAACGAAATCTTCCAGGTTGAGATCGATATCATCAATGCGCGAAGAGAGTTTCGCAGTGTAGTAGTAACGCAGGCTGTCAGCATCAAAATGATTCAGCCAGGTGCTGGCTTTAATAAAGGTGCCGCGAGACTTGGACATCTTCGCGCCGTTCACCGTCACATAGCCATGAACAAACAGGTTAGTCGGCTTGCGGAAGTTGCTGCCTTCCAGCATGGCAGGCCAGAACAGGCTGTGGAAGTAAACGATATCTTTACCGATGAAGTGGTACAGCTCGGCGGTGGAATCTTTCTTCCAGTATTCATCGAAGCTGGTGGTGTCGCCGCGTTTGTCGCACAGATTCTTGAAGGAACCCATGTAGCCAATCGGCGCATCCAGCCAGACGTAGAAATATTTGCCCGGTGCGTTCGGAATTTCAAAACCGAAGTACGGCGCATCGCGGGAGATATCCCACTGTTGCAGGCCAGATTCAAACCACTCCTGCATTTTGTTTGCCACTTGCTCCTGCAACGCGCCGCTGCGGGTCCATGCCTGCAGCATTTCGCTGAAAGAGGGCAGATCAAAGAAGAAGTGTTCAGAATCACGCATTACCGGGGTAGCACCAGAAACCACCGATTTCGGCTCGATCAGTTCAGTCGGGCTGTAGGTCGCGCCGCAGACTTCGCAGTTATCGCCGTATTGATCCGGGGATTTACATTTCGGGCAGGTGCCTTTTACAAAACGGTCCGGCAGGAACATGCCTTTTTCCGGATCGTACAGCTGAGAGATGGTGCGGTTTTTAATAAAACCGTTTTCTTTCAGGCGAGAGTAGATAAGTTCTGACAACTGGCGATTCTCTTCGCTGTGCGTCGAGTGATAGTTGTCATAGCTGATGTTAAAGCCTGCGAAATCAGTCTGATGTTCCTGACTCATTTCGCCAATCATCTGCTCCGGGGTGATACCAAGCTGCTGAGCTTTAAGCATGATCGGCGTGCCGTGGGCATCGTCGGCGCAGATGAAGTTGACCTCGTGGCCGCGCATTCGCTGGTAACGGACCCAGACATCAGCCTGGATGTGCTCCAGCATATGGCCGAGGTGGATTGAGCCGTTAGCGTACGGCAGTGCGCACGTCACCAGAATTTTCTTCGCGACTTGAGTCATAGTAGGCATTACTTCTTAATAGTGAAAAGGGCTTAGATAGTACCAAATGGGAAAATGTTAAGTAAGTACTTCTCTATATTCTTCAGGTAAACTATCAACTGATGGTTTATCTATACAAAAAAGGAGTCGGGATGAACGAACAATCCCAGGCCAAATCACCAGAAGCCTTGCGCGCAATGGTCGCCGGGACACTGGCCAATTTTCAGCACCCAACCCTGAAGCATAACCTCACAACGCTGAAAGCGTTGCACCATGTCGCCTGGATGGACGACACGCTGCATGTGGAACTGGTTATGCCATTCGTCTGGCATAGCGCGTTCGAAGAGTTAAAAGAGCAATGTAGCGCCGAACTGCTGCGCATCACCGGAGCGAAAGCTATCGACTGGAAACTGTCGCATAACATAGCCACTCTGAAACGCGTGAAGAATCAGCCGGGAATTAACGGCGTGAAGAACATTATCGCGGTCAGTTCCGGTAAAGGTGGCGTGGGTAAATCCTCCACGGCGGTAAACCTGGCGTTGGCACTGGCGGCGGAAGGGGCGAAAGTCGGCATTCTGGACGCCGATATCTACGGCCCATCAATCCCTACCATGCTGGGCGCAGAAAATCAGCGTCCAACTTCGCCGGACGGTACCCATATGGCACCGATTATGTCTCATGGCCTGGCAACTAATTCAATTGGTTATCTGGTGACAGACGACAATGCGATGGTGTGGCGTGGCCCAATGGCGAGCAAGGCGTTAATGCAAATGTTGCAGGAAACCTTGTGGCCGGATCTCGACTATCTGGTGCTTGATATGCCGCCAGGCACCGGTGACATTCAATTGACACTGGCACAAAACATACCAGTAACTGGCGCGGTAGTGGTCACCACTCCGCAGGACATTGCGTTGATCGATGCGAAAAAAGGCATTGTGATGTTCGAGAAAGTCGAGGTTCCGGTGCTCGGTATTGTCGAGAACATGAGTGTGCATATTTGCAGTAACTGTGGTCACCATGAACCGATTTTCGGTACCGGTGGTGCAGAGAAACTGGCCGAGAAATACCACACGCAGTTGCTGGGGCAGATGCCGTTACACATCTCCTTACGTGAAGATCTCGATAAAGGCACGCCAACGGTTATCAGCCGTCCGGAGAGCGAATTTACCGCTATCTACCGCCAGCTGGCTGACCGCGTTGCAGCCCAGCTTTATTGGCAGGGAGAAGTCATTCCTGGCGAGATTTCCTTCCGTGCGGTCTGACGCGTATTAACCTTTTTGGTTGTTTTTCATACACCGCAGAGATGTTACATTGATGCGGTGTATTTGTTTTTGCCGCATTAATGAACACTTATTTAATGCTGCGAATATTCTGCGGACCTTCGTCCGAAACTCTATAAAGTCGATTGATCGTACAGGCAATGCTTCATTATCATCCTTCGTGGCTGTGTAGTGGATGTACAGCTATAGTTTGTTATGCACTCATTCTATCTAGGCATAACCTTTACTACAGGGATAACGTTCAATGAATAAGTACTGGCTGTCAGGAATTATTTTTCTTGCCTATGGAATGGCTTCTCCCGCGTTCTCTTCACAGACTGCCACATTAACGATTAATGGCAGGATCAGTCCCCCAACATGCAGTATGGCTATGGTTAATGGTCAACCTCAACAGCATTGTGGTCAGTTAACGTATGATGTTGATACCCGTCATCAGGTTTCTTCGCCAGTCAAAGGTGTAACGACAGAAGTGGTTGTTGCAGGTAGCGATAGCAAACGTCGAATCGTGTTAAATCGCTACGATTAATTTGCCACCCTGGTTTTTTAATCGGATTTAGAAAGCTGAAATCATTCGTGTGAATGATTTCAGCTTTTTTATTGATATCAATAATGCCATTTACAAAAATCTGCATTAATTAATAGATGTGATAAATATTTAATATGCTTAAGTATTTGTTGTATTTATATTGCAATAGTTAATTTGTTTTAAATCAATAAAACAATATGTTTACATTGCGGTAACTTTTTTGATGTGAGAAATTTGTTTCCAAGAGATACAGACTCTTAACAACCAAAAAATAAATTTTATTAAGGAACATATTATGAAACGTTCAATTATTGCTGCCGCTGTCTTTTCTTCTTTTTTTATGAGCGCTGGGGTATTTGCCGCAGACGTTGATACCGGAACATTAACCATTAAAGGGAATATTGCAGAATCTCCGTGTAAATTCGAAGCGGGTGGCGATTCAGTAAGTATTAATATGCCAACTGTACCAACCACTGTCTTTGAAGGTAAAGCTAAATACTCGACCTATGATGATGCAGTCGGTGTAACCAGCAGCATGTTAAAAATTAGCTGTCCGAAAGAAGTTGCTGGTGTAAAACTCTCGTTGATTACCAACGATAAAATAACCGGAAACGATAAGGCGATAGCCAGTAGCAACGATACCGTGGGGTACTATCTCTATTTAGGTGATAACAGCGATGTCCTGGATGTTTCTACACCTTTTAACATTGAGAGTTATAAAACAGCGGAAGGTCAATATGCTATTCCGTTTAAAGCAAAATACCTGAAGCTGACAGATAATTCAGTGCAATCAGGTGATGTGTTATCTTCTCTGGTTATGCGTGTGGCGCAGGATTAATAAATAAAATTTCAAGTTTCTCCAGGTAATAAACATGGCCGCTATCCCCATGGCGGCCTTTTAATTTAAGAGGCATTAAGATGAAAGGATTATTAGCTTTACTCATTTCTTCTATGGTCCTTCCTGCACATGCCGGTATTGTTATCTACGGGACGCGTATTATTTACCCGGCAGAAAATAAAGAAGTGATGGTGCAGTTGATGAATCAGGGAAACCGTTCTTCGCTGCTGCAGGCGTGGATTGATGATGGCGATACGTCGTTACCACCAGAAAAAATTCAGGTTCCTTTCATGTTAACGCCACCAGTGGCAAAAATAGGGGCAAATTCCGGGCAGCAAGTAAAAATCAAAATTATGCCGAATAAACTGCCCACTAATAAAGAGAGCATTTTTTATCTGAATGTTCTGGATATTCCACCAAATAGTCCAGAGCAAGAGGGCAAGAATGCACTGAAATTTGCAATGCAAAACAGAATCAAATTGTTTTACCGGCCTGCGGGTATTGCGCCAGTAAATAAAGCGACATTTAAAAAGTTACTGGTAAATCGCAGTGGCAATGGATTGGTGATAAAAAATGACTCAGCAAATTGGGTGACGATTTCGGATGTCAAAGCTAATAATGTCAAAGTCAATTATGAAACTATTATGATTGCCCCCTTAGAAAGTCAGAGTATTAATGTCAAAAGTAATAATTCGAATAACTGGCATCTGACCATTATCGATGACCATGGCAACTATATTAGTGACAAAATTTAATTGCAGGAGCTGCCTATGTTGAGAATGACCCCACTTGCATCAGCAATCGTAGCGTTATTGCTCGGCATTGAAGCTTATGCAGCTGAAGAAACCTTTGATACCCATTTTATGATAGGTGGAATGAAAGACCAGCAGGTTGCAAATATTCGTCTTGATGATAATCAACCCTTGCCGGGGCAGTATGACATCGATATTTATGTCAATAAGCAATGGCGCGGGAAATATGAGATTATTGTTAAAGACAACCCGCAAGAAACATGTATATCAAGGGAAATTATCAAGCGGTTAGGCATTAATACCGATAACTTTGCCAGCGGTAAGCAATGTTTAACATTTGAGCAACTTGTTCAGGGTGGGAGCTATACCTGGGATATCGGAGTTTTTCGTCTCGATTTCAGTGTCCCGCAGGCGTGGGTGGAAGAACTGGAAAGTGGCTATGTTCCACCGGAAAACTGGGAGCGGGGTATTAATGCGTTTTATACCTCTTATTATGTGAGTCAGTATTACAGCGACTATAAAGCGTCGGGTAATAGCAAGAGTACATATGTACGTTTTAACAGCGGGTTAAACTTACTGGGGTGGCAACTGCATTCTGATGCCAGTTTCAGTAAAACAAATAGCAATCCAGGGGTGTGGAAAAGCAATACCCTGTATCTGGAACGTGGATTTGCCCAACTTCTCGGCACGCTTCGCGTGGGTGATATGTACACATCAAGCGATATTTTTGATTCTGTTCGCTTCAGCGGTGTGCGGTTGTTTCGTGATATGCAGATGTTGCCTAACTCGAAACAAAATTTTACTCCACGGGTGCAGGGGATTGCTCAGAGTAACGCGCTGGTAACTATTGAACAGAACGGTTTTGTGGTTTATCAGAAAGAGGTTCCTCCTGGCCCGTTTGCGATTACAGATTTGCAGTTGGCCGGTGGTGGAGCAGATCTTGATGTCAGCGTGAAAGAGGCGGACGGTTCGGTAACCACCTATCTGGTGCCTTATGCAGCAGTGCCGAATATGCTGCAACCCGGCGTGTCGAAATATGATTTTGCGGCGGGTCGTAGCCATATTGAAGGGGCAAGCAAACAAAGTGATTTTGTCCAGGCGGGTTATCAGTATGGTTTTAATAATTTATTGACGCTGTATGGTGGCTCGATGGTCGCGAATAATTATTACGCGTTCACTTTGGGGACTGGCTGGAATACACGCATTGGTGCCATTTCCGTCGATGCCACGAAGTCGCATAGTAAACAAGACAACGGCGATGTATTTGACGGGCAAAGTTATCAAATTGCCTACAACAAATTTGTGAGCCAAACGTCGACGCGTTTTGGTCTGGCAGCCTGGCGTTATTCGTCGCGTGATTACCGGACATTTAACGATCACGTTTGGGCAAACAATAAAGATAATTATCGCCGTGATGAAAACGATATCTATGACATTGCCGATTATTACCAGAACGATTTTGGCCGTAAAAATAGCTTTTCTGCCAATATGAGCCAGTCATTGCCAGAAGGCTGGGGTTCTGTGTCCTTAAGTACGTTATGGCGAGATTACTGGGGGCGTAGCGGCAGCAGTAAGGATTATCAGTTGAGTTATTCCAACAACCTGCGACGGATAAGCTATACCCTCGCGGCAAGCCAGGCTTATGACGAGAATTATCATGAAGAGAAACGTTTTAATATTTTTATATCGATTCCCTTTGATTGGGGTGATGACGTTACGACGCCTCGTCGGCAAATATATATGTCTAACTCAACGACGTTTGATGATCAGGGTTTTGCCTCAAATAATACGGGATTATCGGGAACCGTTGGAAACCGGGATCAATTTAACTATGGGGTCAACCTGAGTCATCAGCATCAGGGAAATGAAACGACAGCTGGAGCGAATTTAACCTGGAACGCGCCGGTGGCAACGGTGAATGGCAGTTATAGTCAGTCGAGTACTTATCGACAGGCTGGAGCCAGTGTTTCAGGGGGCATTGTCGCCTGGTCGGGTGGCGTTAATCTGGCGAACCGTCTTTCCGAAACGTTTGCTGTGATGAATGCGCCAGGAATTAAAGATGCTTATGTCAATGGGCAAAAATATCGCACAACAAACCGTAATGGAGTGGTGGTATACGATGGAATGACACCTTATCGGGAAAATCACCTGATGCTGGATGTGTCGCAAAGCGATAGCGAAGCAGAATTACGTGGCAACCGGAAAATTGCCGCCCCTTTTCGCGGCGCGGTTGTACTGGTTAATTTTGATACCGATCAGCGCAAGCCCTGGTTTATAAAAGCGTTAAGAACGGATGGGCAACCATTAACGTTTGGTTATGAAGTCAATGATATCCATGGTCATAATATTGGCGTTGTCGGCCAGGGAAGCCAGTTATTTATTCGCACCAATGAAGTACCGCCATCGGTTAATGTAGCAATTGATAAGCAACAAGGACTTTCATGCACAATCACCTTCGGTAAAGAGATTGATGAAAGTAGAAATTATATTTGCCAGTAATAGTCAGGTGGTTCTATGAAAATTCGCATAATGCTATTTATATTAATGATGATGGTTATGCCTGTGAGCTATGCGGCATGTTATAGTGAGTTATCTGTTCAGCACAATTTGGTTGTTCAGGGGGATTTTGCACTTAGTCAAACACAAATAGCGACATATGAGCATAATTTTAATGATTCGTCATGCGTGAGTACAAATACTATCACCCCTATGAGCCCATCGGATATTATTGTTGGACTTTATAACGATACCATTAAATTAAATTTACATTTTGAATGGACCAATAAAAACAACATCACGTTGTCAAATAATCAGACCAGTTTCACCAGTGGTTATTCGGTAACGGTGACACCTGCGGCCAGTAATGCAAAAGTGAATGTTTCTGCGGGGGGCGGCGGTTCAGTGATGATTAATGGTGTTGCGACATTATCCAGTGCTTCATCATCGACACGCAGGAGTGCTGCAATACAATTTTTACTGTGTTTATTCGGTGGCAAGTCATGGGATGCATGTGTAAATAGCTACAGAAATGCATTGGCACAAAATGCAGGTGTCTATTCCTTTAATCTGACATTGTCATACAACCCGATAACCACAACCTGCAAACCGGACGATTTATTAATTACTTTAGAGAGTATTCCCGTTTCACAATTACCAGCCACAGGTAACAAAGCAACAATAAATAGTAACAAAGGGGATATTGTTCTGCGTTGTAAAAACTTATTAGGTCAACAAAATCAAACATCACGGAAAGTGCAGGTGTATTTATCAAGTTCTGACTTGTTAAACAACAGCAACACGATACTTAAAGGTGCAAAAGATAATGGCGTAGGATTTGTTCTTGAAAGTAATGGTTCGTCAGTCACACTTTTAAATATCACTGACAGCAGTAAAGGATACACAAATTTAAAAGAAATTGCGGCGAAGTCAAAACTTACAGATACAACGGTTTCAATTCCGATAACAGCCAGTTACTACGTCTACGATACAAACAAAGTAAAATCTGGCGCACTACAGGCAACCGCATTAATCAACGTGAAATACGACTAATAACAAGCAAGACGAGCAAGTGGCTAATAATAAAAAATAACAAGGTGTCTGCATTTCCCCCTCATGATGAGGGGGCTTTTTTTAGCGATGATAAAAAATCTCACCGTCGTAGGCTTTAATGATTTTACCGTCGGTGTCGCTGATCAACACGTACGCGCCACCCATATAGGTCCAGTGCGTCCCGGCATCAGGCGCGGGCAGGTTACGTAACTGCCACTGCTTAATGTTGTACTCATCGGTGCGGTACATCTCTGGGACGGTATCGCCTGGTTTGAAATGCTTAAAGTCAGCAATGAAACTGCTTAACTCATACTTAGAAATTCCCGAGGTATTGGTCGAACCCGCGGTGGCTGGTGCGGCCCAGGCGGCACTGGTAACCAGCAAAAGCGCACCCAGCAACATCTTATTTTTAATGGTCATAAACTCTCCACTTTGGGGATCTGTAATATCAGTCGCATATCTTTCCTGCCATACAATATAACTGACAAGCGATATTTTGTTAGTGATCCCATGATTTCGTAAAAAGTGTAAATGAAAGGATGCCCTAAAAGCATCCTTAGCGAGCAGAGAGTCAGCGGAAATAGCTGATTTAAGAATCATCCTGGGCTGAAGATAACATGCAAGCCTAAAGGATTGAGTTATCGCATTATGCCCATGAAGCCATGTACGCCCATATACACACCAACTAAGCCAATCAACAGACTGGAAAAATAGGGAGCGCGTTTAGCGAGAGTGTTAAATCCGCTCCAGCGTTTTGCGACCTGCTGAACGCTGATTGCTGCGCCAACGCCTACGGTGACCAGCGTTAACGCCAGGCCAATGCTGAAACTGACGACCAGTGTTGCGCCCAGTGTCAGGGCTTTCAACTGAATGCAAATCAACAGCACGGTAATTGCTGCCGGGCAGGGGATAAGACCACCTGTTAAGCCAAATAGCAAAATTTGCCAGTTGGTGACCTCTCTACCATCAAAGCGTCGTTTAATGTCATTGGCATGGGCTCGTGCATGGGCATCCTGATACTCGCCATGTTCGTGATGGTGATGATGTCCATGGTCGTGGTGATCTTCGTGATCGTGGTGATGATGCTCATGATCATGCTCGTGCATATTCTCCAGCCAGTTGCGTTCGCCGCGCCAGGTACGCCAGAACATCCAGAACGCGGTGCCAATAATGATCACTGCGGAAATCAACTGGAGCCACGGTTCTGCTGATTGAGCAGTAAAGCGTTTGCTGATCACCATCCCGCCAAAGGCAATCAACCAGACCACTGCGGTATGCGAAATGGTTGCTGCCAGTCCGAGCATCACCGCCTGTTTAATGGTGCCTTTGATGGCGATGATAAACGCCGCCATCATCGTTTTTGAATGCCCTGGTTCCAGGCCATGAAGCGCACCAAGTAAGATGGCGCTGGGGATGAAGAACCAGGCGTTTCCTTGCTGAAGAAGAGTTGTAAATTCGGTCATGATAATAATTCTTAGTATTAATTCGGCAATCTGATTCTACTCCCCCCCAGTACCTGATACTACCCCCCAGTAGATTAATAGTGCTATGATTTTTCATATTCTTGTTAACCAGGTGTTGCCATGTCTCATACAATCCGTGATAAACAGAAACTGAAAGCGCGTGCCAGTAAGATTCAGGGCCAGGTCGTGGCGCTCAAGAAAATGCTCGACGAGCCGCACGAATGCGCTGCAGTTTTACAACAGATTGCTGCTATCCGTGGCGCGGTAAACGGTCTGATGCGGGAAGTGATTAAAGGTCATCTGACGGAACACATCGTTCACCAGGGGGATGAGCTAAAACGTGAAGAAGATCTGGATGTCGTTCTGAAGGTGCTGGATTCTTATATCAAATAATTTATTAACGCGATTGTAAAACTGCGGTTTTTACTCGTTTACAACGCGTGCGCTGGACATTACCATCCTCCTCTGCGATTTATCATCGCAACCAAACGACTCGGGGTGCCCTTCTGCGTGAAGGCTGAGAAATACCCGTATCACCTGATCTGGATAATGCCAGCGTAGGGAAGTCACGGACCACCAGGTCATTGCTTCTTCACGTTATGGCAGGAGCAAACTATGCAAGTCGACCTGCTGAGTTCCGCGCAATCTGCGCACGCGTTACACCTTTTTCACCAACATTCCCCTCTTGTGCACTGCATGACCAACGATGTGGTGCAAACCTTTACTGCCAATACCTTGCTGGCGCTCGGTGCATCGCCAGCGATGGTTATCGAAACCGAAGAGGCCAGTCAGTTTGCGGCTATCGCCAGTGCGTTGCTGATTAACGTTGGCACGCTGACGCAGCCACGCGCACAGGCGATGCGTGCCGCCGTTGAACAGGCAAAACGCTCTCAAACACCCTGGACGCTTGATCCAGTAGCGGTTGGTGCACTCGACTATCGCCGCCGTTTTTGTCTGGAACTTCTGTCTCATAAGCCAACCGCCATACGTGGTAATGCTTCGGAAATCATGGCATTAGCTGGCATTGCTAATGGCGGACGGGGAGTGGATACCACTGACGCCGCAGCTAATGCGATACCCGCTGCACAAACACTGGCACGGGAAACTGGCGCAATCGTCGTGGTCACAGGCGAGGTGGATTATGTTACCGATGGTCGTCGCACCGTTGTCATTCACGGTGGCGATCCGCTAATGACCAAAGTGGTAGGAACTGGCTGTGCATTATCGGCGGTTGTCGCTGCCTGTTGTACGCTACCAGGCGATACGCTGGAAAATATCGCATCTGCCTGTCACTGGATGAAACAAGCCGGAGAACGCGCAGTCGCCAGTAGCGAGGGGCCAGGCAGTTTTGTTCCACATTTCCTTGATGCGCTCTGGCAATTGACGCAGGAGGTGCAGGCATGAAACGAATTAACGCTCTGACGATTGCCGGTACTGATCCGAGTGGTGGTGCGGGGATTCAGGCCGATCTTAAAACCTTCTCGGCACTTGGCGCTTATGGTTGCTCAGTGATTACTGCACTGGTGGCGCAAAATACCCGTGGCGTACAGTCGGTGTATCGCATTGAGCCTGATTTTGTCGCCGCCCAGCTCGATTCGGTGTTCAGCGATGTGCGAATCGACACCACTAAAATCGGTATGTTGGCGGAAACCGATATTGTTGAAGCGGTGGCAGAACGGTTGCAACGTTATCAGATCCAAAACGTGGTACTCGACACCGTTATGCTGGCAAAAAGCGGCGACCCACTGCTTTCACCTTCGGCAGTTGCCACGCTACGCAGTCGATTATTGCCACAGGTTTCATTAATAACGCCAAACTTGCCCGAAGCAGCCGCCTTGCTCGACGCGCCACACGCGCGCACCGAACAGGAAATGCTGGAACAAGGGCGATCGCTGTTGGCGATGGGCTGTGGAGCAGTGCTAATGAAAGGTGGTCATCTGGATGATGAGCAAAGCCCGGACTGGCTGTTTACCCGCGAGGGTGAACAACGGTTTACCGCACCGCGCATTATGACCCAAAACACCCACGGCACTGGTTGTACACTCTCTGCGGCGTTGGCTGCACTACGCCCGCGCCATACAAACTGGGCTGACACCGTACAGGAGGCAAAAAGCTGGCTTTCATCGGCGTTAGCCCAGGCCGACACGCTGGAAGTTGGTCACGGTATTGGTCCGGTTCACCACTTCCACGCGTGGTGGTGAGCACCTTACTATAGCTGCTTTGGTTATTGTCAGTCTTTGGCGCTGACATTCAGGGATGAAACCAATGCAGCTTAGAATCACCAGTCGAAAAAAATTCACCGCTTTATTATGCGCTCTTGGGCTAATTTCCATCGTTGCAATTTATCCGCGTCAGACGGTGAATTTTTTCTATTCGACAGCAATTCAGATTAAAGACTACATCCACTTCTACGGTTATCGCCCGGTTAAATCTTTCGCTATTCGCATTCCTGCCAGTTACACCATTCACGGAATAGATGTTTCGCGCTGGCAGGAACGGATCGACTGGCAGCGGGTGGCAAAAATGCGCGATAACGGTATTCGCTTACAATTTGCCTTTATTAAGGCGACGGAAGGCGAAAAGCTGGTGGACCCCTATTTTGCGCGTAACTGGCAACTAAGCCGCGAAAATGGCCTGCTGCGCGGGGCGTATCATTATTTCTCCCCGTCGGTATCCGCTTCAGTTCAGGCGCGATTATTTCTGCAAACGGTGGATTTCTCACAAGGCGATTTACCTGCCGTGCTGGACGTAGAAGAACGGGGAAAATTATCGGCAAAAGAATTACGCAAGCGGGTAAGTCAGTGGCTAAAAATGGTCGAAAAACGCACGGAAAAAAAGCCGATTATTTACTCAGGAGCCGTTTTTTATCACACGAATCTGGCGGGCTATTTTAATGAATATCCGTGGTGGGTGGCTCACTATTATCAACGTCGTCCGGACAATGACGGCATGGCATGGCGCTTCTGGCAGCATTCCGACCGTGGACAGGTAGATGGCATTAATGGTTCGGTGGATTTTAATGTGTTTAATGGCTCGGTGGAGGAGTTGCAGGTATTCGTTGATGGGATTAAAGAAACGCCTTAAATAAGAAGCAGTGATATACTCCCACCAGACTCCCTGGCAGGAAAAAGACAAATGGAACAAGCGCATACCCAGCTGATTTCCCAACTGAACGAACGTATTTTAGCGGCGGATAACACGCCGCTTTATATTAAGTTTGCCGAAACGGTAAAAAATGCCGTGCGCAGCGGGGTGCTGGAGCATGGCAATATTTTGCCCGGTGAGCGTGATTTAAGTCAGTTAACCGGCGTTTCGCGCATTACGGTGCGCAAGGCGATGCAGGCGCTGGAAGAAGAGGGCGTGGTGACGCGTTCGCGTGGTTACGGTACGCAGATCAACAACATCTTCGAATACTCGTTGAAAGAAGCGCGAGGTTTTTCTCAGCAGGTGGTATTGCGCGGGAAAAAGCCCGATACACTATGGGTTAACAAGCGTGTCGTGAAATGTCCCGAAGAAGTCGCGCAGCAGCTAGCGGTCGAAGCAGGAAGTAATGTCTTTTTGCTTAAGCGTATTCGCTATGTCGATGAAGAAGCGGTATCAATTGAGGAATCGTGGGTTCCTGCGCATTTAATTCATGATGTTGATGCCATCGGAATTTCTCTTTATGACTACTTCCGCAGCCAGCACATTTACCCACAACGTACGCGTTCCCGCGTTAGCGCCCGGATGCCGGATGCCGAGTTTCAGTCACATATTCAGTTAGATAGCAAAATACCGGTGCTGGTGATCAAGCAAGTGGCGCTTGACCAACAGCAACGGCCTATTGAGTACAGCATCAGCCACTGTCGCAGCGATCTATACGTTTTTGTGTGCGAGGAGTAGTTCCTCGCGCGTTGGCGCACAATCACCGCCCCGATGCCCGACAACCCACGACGCTACTGCATTGCCCAGTAATACGGCATCCGCCAGTGGCAGACCAGAGGCTAGCCCGGCAAGTACGCCACCTGCATGACTGTCGCCCGCCCCAATGGTGTCTACAACTTGCGTTCGAAATGCCGGAATGCAGCCAGAAGCGTCGTTGCTGAAATACCATGCGCCCTCTTTATCGAGACGAATGATCAACGGCGCGGCAAATTTCTCCTGCCATTGCTTGCCAAGTGTTGTTATCTCTGCGGATAAAGCAAAACGTTCGGCGGCAATCTCAGCCTCTTGACGATTGAGTGATACTAAAGGTCGACAGGCCATGATCCGCGCCAGTAATGCGTCCGGGATATCGCCGATACGTGGGCCAAAATCGATAAACGGCGTCACGTCTTGCAGCTCTTCCAGCCATTCCACTAACAATTCGCCGCAGGGCGAGCCCAGTTGATAACCGGAAAAATAGAGCAGGCTGCCAGGCGCAACGGTTAATCGTGCCAACCATTGGCGATTCCATTGATTTTCCACGCCGCTGAATGACATAAAAGTGCGTTCGCCATCCGGCTCAACCAGCGCCAGACACCAGCCGTTATCACCTTCGGCGTTATCGATCAGGCTGATTAAGCCCTCTTTTGCCATCCGGTTGCGAATAATCTCCGCCCAACCCCCCTGACCGAGCGGCAAGGCATTACCCGCTTCGATGCCGAGACGCTTTAATGCCACGGCAATATTCAGTGCACAGCCGCCAACGTTAACGCTCTGCTGTTTCAGTTCGATATCGCACCCACGCCAGGGGAGGGCATAAGCGTCGGCGATCACGTCAATGACCGCCGCGCCGACGACCATCACCGACTGACGCGTGGTTAATTCAGGCAGCAGCGTGTGTAATCGAGCGCCGCTCATACCGCCTCCCGTTGTTGACGATATTTCGCCAGCGCTGTGGCATAGCGGTTGAAATCAAGCTGATTTACCGCATCCAGCTCCACCTTTAACGCAGGATCGATAGCGTTAATGCCATGCAACGCGCCGCAGATTGCCGTCGCCATAGCACCGATGGTGTCTGTATCGCCGCCAAGGTTAGCGCACAGGACGGCGCAACGGTTCGGGTCGGTTTGTGCCAGTTCAACCAGCGCAATGGCGCACGGAACGGACTCAATAGTGCTGGTACCTGCGCCAACGACCTGGTAAAGCTGTTCGCTGGCGGATTCAGTGCCGTCGGCATTGCGCACAATTTTCAGCGCAA
Source organism: Escherichia sp. WS1265 (assembly GCF_046487585.1). Taxonomy (NCBI): domain Bacteria; kingdom Pseudomonadati; phylum Pseudomonadota; class Gammaproteobacteria; order Enterobacterales; family Enterobacteriaceae; genus Escherichia; species Escherichia sp. WS1265. The sequence goes on along the minus strand of NZ_JBJQJE010000011.1, from coordinate 25,696 downwards.
TCTCCAGCCGCGCCGCCAGTGAGGCGCTGAACGTGGTCGTGCGTTTTTGCTGTGCATGTTGCGCAATTGAAGGCAGTGAATCAACAATCGCTGACCAGCTTTCTCCGTCAATGGCACGAGAAATCGCCCATGCGATGACTACCGCACCTGCAACTGCCAGATCGGATTTATGGGTCGGGCTCGACGCCAGCGCCACATCATCAATAAAGGAATCAACATCACGCGCCGGAAGCAAACAACCTAATGGCGAGACGCGCATCGCTGCGCCGTTGGTCACGCCGTTGTTTTCCAGTTCAGCAACGGGTTTACCGTCGCGAATGGCGTTGAGAGCAATCTTCGAGGTCGGACCTAGTACGTTTTTGTTAAAGGCATCGAAACGCAGCGCCCAGTCGAGAATATTACGCCCAATCAGATCCGGATCGATCTTGCCTTCACGTTCCAGTAACGCATCCGCCAGACACAGCGCCATCGAGGTATCGTCGGTGAATTCGGCGCGGTTAAAATAACAGGCTGCGTTATTCTCCTTTGGTCCAGGCAGAAAACGATCAATCCAGCCAAAGTGTGCTTTAACGCGGCTGCGTGGCCAAAGCTCGGAGGGCATCCCCATCGCATCCCCTAACGCCTGCCCATAAAGAGCACCGAGAATACGTTCTGTTTTCATTTAACTTCCCCTTGTGTCAACGCAATATCGCGATCATCGACCTTGATAGCCGTAATTTCGTTGTCGGATTCGCGGAAAAAAATCATGAACAGCACGGCGATAATGGCAATCATCACCGCGCCAAAAGTCCACATCCCGGACCAGTTGAAAGTCAGTCCGTTTACCGGTTCCTGATAAGCGAACATCTTTTCCATCATCACACCGCCAAGACGATAGCCGAGCAAACTGCCGAAGCCCTGGCAGCAGAGCGTGATCAGCCCCTGCGCAGCGGTACGCATATGCACGGGGGCTTTTTTATCGACATAGATGTAAGCGGTAACGTAGTAAAAATCGTAACTTACTCCATGCAGCAAAATGCCGAGGAACAGTAACGCGTAGGTGAAATATTCATCCGCACTACCGTAAATAAAGAAGCCATAGCGGATCGCAGCGGTGACCAGACCAAGCAACAATACCTTTTTGATACCAAAGCGTTTAGTGAAAAACGGCAATGCCAGCATAAAGAAGATTTCAGAGAACTGGCCGAGCGTCATCCAGCCGGTGGCGTTTTTCATGCCGACTTCTGTCAGATAACCGTTGGCAAAGATGTAATAGAACGCCAGTGGCATCGCAAACAGGAATGAACAGAAGAAAAAGACGAGGAAGTTTTTATCGCGCAGCAGGATCAGCGCATCCAGGCCGAGCATGACTTTAATGTCCATTTTGCCGGTGCTTTTTGGCGGCGTGTCGGGCAGGAAAAACGCAAACACACCGAGCAGAGCAGAACTTCCGGCGGTAATCAGCAGCGGGATGTTAGTCGGAGAGATATCGGCATAACCCAGCATTTGCGGCAAAAATCCACATGCCAGACCGGAGGCAATCCAGCCGATAGTGCCCATCACACGAATGCGTGGGAAATCACGCTCCACATCCGGCACGTTGGCAAAAGCGATACTGTTAGTCAGCGCAATGGTCGGCATATAGGTTAGCGAGTAGGCCAGCAGTAACGGGAAGAACCCGGCAAAAGTGGTCTGTTGCGCAGCGAAATACATCAGCGCCGCACCAGCGAACATCAATACCGCCAGCACTTTCTGCGCCGAGAAAAAGCGGTCAGTGATGGAGCCAACCAGAATTGGCGACAGGATCGCCGCAATGGCGGTACAGGCATACGACCAGCCAATTTCTCCGGCACTAAAACCGCTTTTACTTAACCACAACCACAATGGCACAAACCACGCGCCCCAGATAAACCATTCAACAAACATCATGAACGACAGCTTTGCTGTTGTTTTCATCTTTTAATTCCTTCATGACAGGTAATGTAAGGTACGCGATGACAATACCATTTAATAATACCTTTTAAATACCTTTGCGGTGAAAACTTGACCGCGGTAACATTTTTTCTGATGAATCGAGCCAACAGAAAACGCTGAAAAAACATCCAAAAGATGGAAAAACTCGCCTGTAACGACCAGGATTATGATTGCCCGCAAAAGGCGGGCCAGGACAATCCATAGCCGATATCCAATCGGAATTTACGGGAGCATAGTAATGACAGATATTGCGCAGTTGCTTGGCAAAGACGCCGACAACCTTTTACAGCACCGTTGTATGACTATTCCTTCTGACCAGCTTTATCTCCCCGGACATGACTACGTAGACCGCGTGATGATTGACAATAATCGCCCGCCAGCGGTGTTACGTAATATGCAGACGTTGTACAACACCGGGCGTCTGGCTGGCACAGGATATCTTTCTATTCTGCCGGTTGACCAGGGCGTTGAGCACTCTGCCGGAGCTTCATTTGCTGCTAACCCGCTCTACTTTGACCCGAAAAACATTGTTGAACTGGCGATCGAAGCGGGCTGTAACTGTGTGGCGTCAACTTACGGCGTGCTGGCATCGGTATCGCGGCGTTACGCGCATCGCATTCCATTCCTCGTCAAACTTAATCACAACGAGACGCTAAGTTACCCGAATACCTACGATCAAACGCTGTATGCCAGCGTGGAGCAGGCGTTCAACATGGGCGCGGTGGCGGTTGGGGCGACTATCTATTTTGGCTCGGAAGAGTCACGTCGCCAGATTGAAGAAATTTCTGCGGCTTTTGAACGTGCGCACGAGCTGGGCATGGTGACAGTGCTGTGGGCCTATTTGCGTAACTCCGCCTTTAAGAAAGATGGCGTTGATTACCATGTTTCCGCCGACCTGACCGGTCAGGCAAACCATCTGGCGGCGACCATAGGTGCAGATATCGTTAAACAAAAAATGGCGGAAAATAACGGCGGCTATAAAGCGATTAATTACGGTTATACCGACGATCGTGTTTATAGCAAATTGACCAGCGAAAACCCGATTGATCTGGTGCGTTATCAGTTAGCTAACTGCTATATGGGCCGGGCAGGGTTGATAAACTCCGGCGGTGCTGCAGGCGGTGAAACTGACCTCAGCGATGCAGTGCGTACTGCGGTCATCAACAAACGCGCTGGCGGAATGGGGCTGATTCTTGGACGTAAGGCGTTCAAGAAATCGATGGCTGACGGCGTGAAACTGATTAACGCCGTGCAGGACGTTTATCTCGATAGCAAAATTACTATCGCCTGATACGCCTTATACGAACAGCACTACCACGTATGACGGAAAAGGCGTTTACGTCGCATCCGGCATAAAAACACGCGCACTTTGCTACGGCTTCCCTATCGGGAGGCCGTTTTTTTTGCCTTTCACTCCTCGAATAATTTTCATATTGTCGTTTTTGTGATCGTTATCTCGACATTTAAAGACAAATCATTTCATTATATTTTGAAATCGAAAGCAAACGACAGGATATGAAAATGTACGTGGTATCGACAAAGCAGATGCTGAACAACGCGCAGCGCGGCGGTTATGCGGTTCCGGCATTCAATATTCACAATCTCGAAACGATGCAAGTGGTGGTAGAAACCGCTGCCAACCTGCATGCGCCGGTCATCATCGCCGGAACGCCTGGCACATTTACTCATGCTGGTACAGAAAATCTGTTGGCGCTGGTCAGCGCGATGGCGAAGCAATATCACCATCCACTGGCAATTCATCTCGACCATCACACGAAATTTGACGATATCGCTCAGAAGGTTCGTTCTGGCGTGCGCTCAGTCATGATTGACGCCTCGCATTTGCCTTTTGCGCAAAATATTTCACGGGTCAAAGAGGTGGTGGATTTTTGCCATCGCTTTGATGTCAGCGTCGAAGCGGAGCTGGGGCAACTTGGCGGCCAGGAAGATGATGTGCAAGTCAATGAAGCCGATGCTTTTTATACCAACCCCGCTCAGGCGCGTGAATTTGCCGAGGCAACCGGAATTGATTCCCTGGCGGTCGCCATCGGCACGGCTCATGGTATGTATGCCAGCGCACCGGTGCTTGATTTTTCTCGACTGGAGAACATTCGCCAGTGGGTGAACTTACCGCTGGTGCTGCATGGCGCGTCAGGATTATCGACTAAGGATATTCAGCAAACCATCAAACTGGGGATATGCAAAATCAACGTTGCAACGGAGCTGAAAAATGCCTTCTCGCAGGCGTTAAAAAATTACCTGACCGAGCACCCCGAAGCGACCGATCCCCGGGATTATTTGCAGTCGGCTAAATCCGCAATGCGCGATGTGGTGAGCAAAGTGATTGCCGATTGTGGCTGCGAGGGCAGGGCATAACGCACCTGCCATTTAACAAGGAAAAAATATGAAAACGTTAATTGCCCGGCATAAAGCTGGTGAACATATCGGCATATGTTCAGTCTGTTCTGCCCATCCGTTGGTTATCGAAGCGGCGCTGGCATTTGATCGCAACAGCACGCGCAAAGTGCTGATTGAAGCAACGTCAAACCAGGTCAATCAATTTGGCGGTTATACCGGCATGACACCGGCGGACTTTCGCGAATTTGTTTTTGCGATTGCCGATAAAGTGGGATTTGCGCGCGAGCGCATTATTCTCGGCGGCGACCATCTGGGGCCAAACTGCTGGCAGCAAGAAAATGCGAATGCGGCGATGGAAAAATCCGTCGAGCTGGTAAAGGCATATGTTCGTGCTGGCTTCAGTAAAATTCATCTTGATGCGTCAATGTCCTGCGCGGGGGATCCCATACCGTTAGCACCAGAAACGGTTGCGGAACGAGCTGCTGTGCTTTGCTTTGCTGCGGAAAGTGTGGCGACAGATTGCCAGCGTGAGCAACTGAGCTATGTCATTGGCACCGAAGTTCCGGTTCCGGGCGGTGAGGCCAGCGCCATTCAGTCAGTACACATCACCCATGTTGAAGATGCCGCCAATACTTTACGTACGCATCAAAAGGCCTTTATTGCCCGTGGGCTGACAGAGGCGTTAACACGCGTGATTGCCATCGTGGTGCAGCCGGGCGTGGAATTTGATCACAGCAATATTATCCATTATCAGCCGCAGGAAGCGCAGGCGCTGGCGCAATGGATAGAAAACACCCGAATGGTTTATGAAGCACATTCTACCGATTACCAGACTCAGACGGCCTATCGGGAATTAGTTCGCGATCATTTTGCAATTTTGAAAGTCGGTCCCGCATTAACCTTTGCTTTACGTGAGGCGATATTTGCGCTGGCGCAAATTGAGCAGGAACTTATCGCCCCCGAAAATCGCAGCGGTTGCCTGGCGGTAATTGAAGAAGTGATGCTCGACGAACCGCAATACTGGAAGAAATATTATCGCCCGGGTTTTAACGATTCATTACTGGATATTCGTTACAGCCTGTCGGATCGTATTCGTTATTACTGGCCGCATAGTCGGATTAAAAATAGCGTCGAAACGATGATGGTGAATCTGGAAGGCATGGAAATCCCTCTGGGCATGATTAGTCAGTATCTTCCTAAACAATTTGAACGCATTCAGTCCGGGGAATTATCAGCAATACCGCATCAGTTGATTATGGATAAAATTTATGATGTTTTGCGCGCCTATCGCTACGGCTGTGCGGAATAAGGACGGTATATGACTAACCTGTTTGTTCGTAGCGGAATTTCTTTTGTCGATCGTAGCGAAGTTTTAACCCATATCGGTAATGAGATGCTCGCGAAAGGTGTGGTTCATGATACCTGGCCACAGGCATTAATTGCCAGAGAAGCAGAATTCCCTACCGGGATAATGCTTGAGCAGCACGCCATTGCAATACCGCATTGTGAGGCGATTCATGCTAAGTCGTCAGCCATTTATCTGTTAAGGCCAACAAATAAAGTTCATTTTCAGCAAGCGGATGATGATAACGACGTGGCGGTATCGTTGGTTATTGCGTTAATTGTGGAAAATCCGCAGCAGCAATTGAAACTTTTACGCTGTTTATTTGGCAAGTTACAACAGCCCGAGATCGTCGAGACACTAATCACTCTTCATGAAACCCAGTTAAAGGAATACTTCACAAAGTATGTTTTAGATTCAGACGAATAAATCCCTCTGTAACAATAAAAAGGACTATTTATGAAACGCAAGATTATTGTCGCTTGCGGAGGCGCGGTTGCGACCTCTACGATGGCGGCGGAAGAAATTAAAGAGTTGTGTCAGAGTCATAATATTCCTGTTGAATTAATCCAGTGTCGGGTTAATGAAATAGAGACCTATATGGATGGTGTGCATTTGATATGTACTACCGCCAAAGTTGACCGTAGTTTTGGCGATATTCCGTTAGTTCACGGCATGCCTTTTGTTTCTGGTGTCGGTATCGAAGCATTACAAAATAAAATTCTGACTATCTTACAGGGGTGACCTATGTTTTCAGAAGTCATGCGTTATATTCTCGACCTCGGCCCTACGGTGATGCTGCCGATTGTCATCATTATTTTTTCTAAAATATTAGGCATGAAGGCAGGCGATTGCTTTAAAGCAGGTCTGCATATCGGGATTGGCTTTGTTGGCATTGGCCTTGTGATTGGCTTAATGCTGGATTCCATTGGTCCGGCGGCGAAAGCGATGGCGGAAAATTTCGACCTGAATCTGCATGTGGTCGATGTCGGCTGGCCGGGCTCTTCACCAATGACCTGGGCGTCGCAAATTGCGCTGGTGGCGATTCCGATTGCGATTCTGGTTAACGTGGCGATGTTACTGACCCGTATGACGCGGGTGGTAAATGTTGATATCTGGAATATCTGGCATATGACCTTCACCGGCGCGTTGCTGCATCTGGCAACCGGTTCATGGATGATAGGGATGGCGGGTGTGGTAATTCACGCGGCGTTTGTTTATAAGCTCGGCGACTGGTTTGCCCGCGATACCCGAAATTTCTTTGAGCTGGAAGGCATTGCTATTCCGCACGGTACGTCGGCGTATCTGGGGCCAATTGCGGTGCTGGTCGATGCTATCATCGAGAAAATCCCAGGCGTTAACCGAATTAAATTTAGTGCCGATGATATTCAGCGCAAGTTTGGCCCATTTGGCGAACCTGTCACCGTGGGTTTTGTGATGGGGCTGATTATCGGCATCCTCGCGGGTTACGATGTCAAAGGTGTATTGCAGCTGGCGGTAAAGACGGCGGCAGTTATGCTGCTGATGCCGCGGGTGATTAAACCCATCATGGATGGTTTAACGCCCATCGCTAAGCAGGCCCGTAGTCGTTTACAGGCGAAGTTCGGCGGTCAGGAGTTCCTGATTGGCCTTGATCCGGCGTTGCTGCTGGGGCATACGGCGGTGGTATCGGCAAGCCTGATTTTTATCCCTCTCACCATTTTAATTGCTGTTTGTGTTCCGGGTAATCAGGTGCTGCCGTTTGGCGATCTTGCAACTATCGGCTTCTTCGTGGCGATGGCGGTCGCGGTGCATCGTGGAAATCTGTTCCGCACCTTAATCTCGGGTGTCATCATTATGAGCATCACCCTGTGGATCGCGACGCAAACTATTGTTTTGCACACCCAACTGGCGGCTAATGCTGGGGCGTTAAAAGCCGGGGGTATGGTGGCTTCAATGGATCAGGGCGGTTCTCCCATTACCTGGTTACTGATTCAGGTTTTCTCCCCGCAAAATATTCCCGGTTTCATTATTATCGGTGCCATTTATCTTACCGGTATTTTCATGACCTGGCGTAGAGCGCGCGGCTTTATTAAACAAGAGAAAGCCGTTCTCGCAGAATAATTTTTACCTGAGGGGGAGGTTATCCCCCTTAATAATCAGGAGTTTTTATGAAATCAGTGGTGAATGATACTGATGGTATCGTGCGCGTTGCAGAAAGCGTCATTCCTGAAATTAAACATCAGGATGAGGTGCGGGTAAAAATTGCCAGCTCGGGATTATGTGGTTCCGATTTACCCAGGATATTTAAAAATGGTGCACATTATTATCCAATAACGTTAGGCCATGAATTTAGCGGCTATATTGATGCGGTGGGATCCGGTGTTGATGATTTACACCCTGGCGATGCGGTTGCCTGTGTGCCGTTATTACCCTGTTTTACTTGTCTAGAGTGTCTAAAAGGGTTTTATTCCCAGTGCGAAAAATATGATTTTATTGGCTCGCGGCGTGATGGTGGATTTGCTGAATATATTGTCGTTAAGCGAAAAAATGTCTTTGCTCTACCCACGGATATGTCTATTGAGGATGGGGCTTTTATTGAGCCGATTACCGTTGGCCTGCATGCTTTTCATTTAGCGCAAGGTTGTGAGAATAAAAACGTTATTATTATTGGTGCCGGAACCATTGGCCTGCTGGCAATTCAGTGCGCTGTCGCGCTGGGAGCAAAGAGTGTGACGGCTATCGACATTAGCTCAGAAAAACTGGCACTGGCAAAATCTTTCGGTGCGATGCAAACATTTAACAGCCTTGAAATGAGCGCGCCGCAAATGCAGGGCGTTTTACGCGAGCTGCGCTTTAATCAGCTTATCCTCGAGACGGCTGGTGTCCCGCAAACCGTCGAACTGGCGGTAGAGATTGCCGGGCCTCATGCCCAGCTGGCGCTGGTGGGCACGTTGCATCAGGATCTGCATTTAACATCGACAACGTTTGGCAAAATATTACGTAAAGAGCTGACGGTTATCGGCAGCTGGATGAACTACTCCAGCCCTTGGCCGGGGCAGGAGTGGGAAACGGCGAGCCGGTTGCTGACAGAACGTAAGTTAAGCCTGGAGCCATTAATCGCTCACCGTGGAAGCTTTGAAAGCTTCACCCAGGCGGTGCGTGACATCGCTCGTAATGCTATGCCGGGCAAAGTGTTGCTCATTCCCTGAAACCGCGGGCCAGCGTGATGCTGGCCCGGTATTGTGCAAAACAGATCATTCACCAATGGTCCCCCTTCGTTTACACTAGCCACAATTGAATATGGGTAAATGACGATGAATTCATTCGAGCGAAGGAATAAGATCATCCAATTAGTGAATGAACAGGGAACCGTGCTTGTTCAGGATCTGGCGGGAGTATTTGCTGCCTCGGAAGCGACAATCCGTGCCGATTTGCGCTTTCTCGAACAAAAAGGCGTGGTTACGCGCTTTCATGGCGGTGCGGCGAAAATAATGTCCGGTAATAGTGAAACCGAGACCCAGGAAGTCGGGTTTAAAGAGCGATTTCAGCTCGCCAGCGCGCCAAAAAACAGAATAGCGCAGGCGGCAGTCAAAATGATCCACGAAGGGATGACCGTTATTCTCGACAGCGGAAGTACGACAATGCTTATCGCCGAAGGATTAATGACCGCCAAAAATATCACGGTGATTACCAACAGTCTCCCGGCAGCATTTGCCCTTTCCGAAAATAAAGACATTACTCTGGTCGTCTGTGGTGGGACCGTCCGCCATAAAACACGCTCGATGCATGGTTCCATTGCCGAGCGTTCATTGCAGGATATTAATGCCGATTTAATGTTTGTCGGTGCTGATGGTATTGATGCGGTTAATGGTATTACGACCTTTAATGAAGGTTATTCGATTAGCGGGGCGATGGTTACAGCCGCAAATAAAGTGATTGCCGTTCTCGATTCATCGAAATTTAATCGTCGCGGTTTTAATCAGGTACTGCCAATCGAAAAAATTGACATTATTATTACCGATGATGCCGTGTCAGAGGTGGATAAACTGGCATTGCAGAAGACACGGGTGAAATTAATTACGGTGTAGTATTGCTCTGTATGCCGGATAAAGTTTTTACACCGCATCCGGCATTACGGATTCTCCCTGGTTCAAGAGAGAATAGTGTGATTAACGCAACAATGGGCAATCTGGTGGTAATCGACAACGCAACGCCGCCGGAAGTATTTCAATATGAAAGTTTTGTCCGCTCAACGGTTCGCCATCAAGATTAAAAGTGATTTCGTGTGGGGCTTGTATATCAAACCACGACGAAGCGCCTTCGATAATATTCGGGTTATCTTCGTCAGATTTTAATGTTGATACGAGAGCCGGAAGAATTTCATCGCCGGTAAAAATGCGCAGTTGCAGCAAGCCATCGTTAATTAACGCGTTCGGGCACAATTGCTGACCGCCACCGGCCTGACGCCCGTTACCAATACCAATGACCAGGGCGTCACCTTGCCAGTGAAAGTTTTCACCGCGGATCTCACAACGGTCCGGTTGCAGAGTATCCATGCGCATTAAGCCATGAATGATGTAAGAGACGCCACCCAGCGCGGCTTTTAATTTTTCCGGCGTTTCTGTGGTAATACGCGTCCCAAATCCGCCTGTCGCCATATTAATAAAACAGGTTTGTTTGTTGACCTGCGCCATATCTATCGCAATGGCGTCACCGGCAATTGCCAGTTTCAGCGCCTTATCCAGTGCCTCAGGAATCCTTACACTGGTGGCAAAATCATTGGCGGTTCCTAATGGCAAAATTCCTAGCGCGGGTATGTCATCCCCCTCACACTGAATCAACGCCGTAGAAACTTCATTAATGGTGCCATCGCCACCACCGGCAATCACCGTTGCGACGCCCAACTTCCGGGCCTCCTCTACATATCGTGCGGCATCGCCTTTCTCCCAGGTGACCCGCACATGGATCGTCATTCCTTCCTCACGCAACAGCATAATTGCTTCGCGCAATGGTAAATTGTCAGTACTTTTGCCATTAAGAATCAGTAAGCTGGCGGGAAATTCTGCCATGATCGTATGTGCCTTTATGATTGGTCTGTAGATAGTGTAGAGCAGAAAAGAAAAGGTGGAGTCAGAACAGGATGAAAGTCGGAGGATAAAAAATCAGTTCAAGTATGGAGGATTCAGTGGTTACCACCAGGAGCTTGCAATGGGGACAGTGAATGTTAACGGTAGCCACCGGTAAATTTCAAAAAAGAGCATATACCTAATATTCAACTAAACAGTGGCATCTTCAATATACTATTAAAAATATATTAACCCCCCCATGGGGTTACCCGGAAGGGCCTCCGTGTATGTAATTCCTACTTATGTAGGAAATGTTGTACAGAACATTTATTATAATCCTATTCAATTATAATAATCATGCCATTATTATATTTAAACACCAGAGCGTGTCGTTGGTATTTAATGGGGGAAGGTGAGATGAAAAAGATAGCTGCTATATCATTAATTAGTATTTTTCTTATGTCTGGTTGTGCTGTGCATAATGATGAAACAAGTATCGGTAAATTTGGTCTTGCATATAAAAGTAATATTCAGCGTAAACTCGATAACCAATACTACACCGAAGCCGAAGCTTCTTTAGCCAGGGGCAGAATTTCTGGTGCAGAAAATATAGTAAAAAATGATGCAGCTCATTTCTGTGTTACTCAGGGCAAAAAAATGCAGATAGTTGACCTGAAGACAGAAGGTGCAGGATTACATGGCGTCGCTCGTCTGACATTCAAATGTGGAGAGTGAGAATATTTTTTGGTAAGCGTCAAACATGCGCGTTCTGATTGTGCGTAGCCGGAACCTGTACGAGCACGATGCCGTTAAGTGAAAGGCATCGTGCTATGAAGGGGGATTCTATCGATGTGGTCAATGGAAGACGGTCACCTGGGATCAATCCGTCTCTATGGTTTATGCACAAAAAATAAGCCCGTGTAAGGGAGATTACACAGGCTAAGGAGGTGGTTCCTGGTACAGCTAGCATTTTATGGGTTATGTTTTTCAGCGAAACAGATGATAACCTTAATAAATGCAGCTGTATGTGATCGGTTTCTAAGAATTTTCCATCCGGGAAAAATAATCGAAATTAATCACTTACCGTGGGGGTTACGCGTGGTTTCCCCGGAGAAATTACGCATCAGCAGCGCGTAATTTAGCTCAAGATCCTGCGGCACCGGGATCCACACAGTATAACCATCGCCCGGTGCGACCGGCATTGCTTCGCCTTTGGCGTTTTCCATGTGCTCAAGGGTAAAGTTAATGTTCCCTTGCGGCGTCATCAGCTCAAGGCTGTCGCCAACGGAGAATTTATTTTTCACCGCTACCGCCGCGAGGTCGCCCTTGCGCTCACTGGTAAACTCACCAACAAACTGCTGGCGGTCAGAAACTGAATAACCGTATTCGTAGTTCTGATAATCGTCGTGAGTATGACGACGCAGGAAACCTTCGGTATAGCCACGATGCGCCAGACCTTCCAGGGTTTCCAGCAGGCTGGTATCGAATGGTTTTCCCGCAGCTGCGTCATCGATAGCTTTACGGTAAACCTGCGCGGTGCGTGCGCAATAGTAGAAAGATTTGGTACGGCCTTCGATTTTCAGCGAATGCACGCCCATTTTGGTCAGGCGTTCAACATGGGCGATGGCGCGCAGATCTTTCGAGTTCATGATGTAAGTGCCGTGCTCATCTTCAAACGCGGTCATATACTCGCCCGGACGCTGGGCTTCTTCGATCATAAACACTTTGTCGGTTGGTGCGCCGATCCCCAGCGTCGGTTCAACGTTTTGCACCGGAATCGGTTCGTACTTGTGTACGATGTTGCCGACGTCATCTTCTTTCCCTTCCTGGACGTTATACTCCCAGCGGCAGGCGTTGGTGCAGGTGCCCTGGTTCGGGTCGCGCTTGTTGATATAGCCAGAGAGCAGGCAGCGACCGGAGTAGGCCATGCACAGCGCGCCGTGAACGAAGATTTCGATCTCCATATCTGGCACCTGATTGCGGATCTCTTCAATCTCTTCCAGTGACAGTTCGCGAGAGAGGATCACGCGGGTCAGACCCATTTGCTGCCAGAATTTCACCGTCGCCCAGTTCACGGCGTTAGCCTGTACTGAGAGATGGATCGGCATTTCAGGGAAGTGCTCGCGCACCAGCATAATCAGCCCTGGATCAGACATAATCAGCGCATCCGGCCCCATTTCCACCACCGGTTTCAGGTCACGGATAAAGGTTTTCAGCTTGGCGTTGTGCGGTGCAATGTTGACCACGACATAAAACTTTTTCCCCAGCGCGTGGGCTTCATTGATGCCGAGCTGAAGATTTTCGTGGTTGAATTCGTTGTTGCGCACACGCAGGGAGTAACGCGGCTGGCCCGCATAAACAGCATCTGCGCCATAAGCGAAAGCGTAACGCATATTTTTCAGCGTTCCCGCCGGGGAAAGGAGTTCCGGTTTAAACATAATTCTCTCGTTCTGATGACAGGTCAGATCCGCTTCACCTGATGAAGCGGTTAGGGGAGTGCCCCCACTTTAAGGGCGGGCATTGTAGCGCTGTAGGGGGGAGCTGGTAAAGCGCCAGACGCCAACAACACGCGCCCGGCATCGTAATTACGTATTGTCTTTCACCGTCTGGCTTGTGCCATTGGCTTTAACGGAGGCAATTCCGGTTTCACGAGATTGCGCGGTGGCGTACATCTGGCTGGAGCCGATAATTTGATGATTGGCGGCTTTCAGATTGAAATAGAATTTGCCGTTGCTTGCCGTTTTTTTCTCATAGCGTTCTTCTTGCGGGCTGTTGCTACGCACCGACGCGATACCCTTTTCCGCAGAGGCTTTTGAGGTATATAGCTCGCTGGTGAGGATAGTCTCACCATTGCCCGCTTTTAGCACAAACCGGAACTGATTATCACTGCTCTTACTGAGTTCAAACCAACCAGCCATAATGACTCCTTGATTGAAGTTGCGTATCGAAAACAGCATCTAAAAGGACTGTTTACCGATTAAAGTATGAGCGATTTTCAGGCGGTTGCCAGGGCGAAGAGATAATGTCAGATAGCCGACAATGCATGGGATAATGTTGCCGGATGCGGCGTGAATGCCTTCTCCGGCAGGTAAAAATGTTAAACGATGCGGCAGGCGTCGGCTTCCCAGCGGTAACCGACGCCGTAAACGGCACGGATAAAGGACTGTTCGGCGTCGAGAGATTCCAGCTTGCGACGCAGGTTTTTAATGTGGCTGTCGATAGTGCGGTCGGTTACTACGCGGTAGTCGTCATAAAGATGATTGAGCAATTGTTCGCGGGAGAACACTTTTCCTGGTTCATGAGAGAGCGTTTTCAGCAGACGAAATTCCGCAGGCGTCAGGTCAAGCATTTTACTGCGCCATGAAGCCTGAAAACGACCTTCGTCGATAATCAACGGGCTTTCAGCATCCTGTTGCTGCAACTCACGCTGCGGTTTGCAACGGCGCAAAATGGTTTTGACGCGCGCTACCACTTCCCGTGGGCTGTACGGCTTACAGATATAATCATCTGCGCCAATCTCCAGTCCGAGCAGGCGGTCGATCTCTTCTATTTTTGCCGTCACCATCACGATAGGAATGTCAGAAAAACGACGAATTTCCCGGCACAGCGTCAAGCCATCGGTGCCAGGGAGCATCAGATCCAACAGGATCAGATCCGGTGGTGTCTGGCGCACATACGGCAGTACCTGATCGCCGTGGCTGATAAGCGTCGGCGCATAGCTCGCAGCACGCAGATAATCAATGAGCAACTGTCCCAGCTTCGGTTCATCTTCCACGATCAAAATACGCGGTGTGTTTTCGTCGATTGGTAACTCGGTCATACTTCTCTCTGTAAATCCCGTTCCAGCGGTAACTCTACTGTAATGCTTACCCCGCCAAAAGGCGAATGGGCAGCAATAATGCGGCCATTATGTGCTTCAACAATGTTCAGGCAAATCGCCAGCCCCAGCCCGGAACCGCCGCTGGCTCGGTTGCGGGAACCTTCGGTGCGATAAAAACGTTCAAACAATTTTTGTAGCTGATCGTCACTGACGCCCGGCGCGCTGTCGGCAAAGGTCAGTCGCACCGTTTTGTCGTGCTGCTCGGCAGAGATTTTCAGGCTACCGCCGCTGTCAGTGTAGCGCAGGCTGTTTTCCAGTAAGTTATTGAATAACTGCATTAAACGGTCGCGATCGCCAAATACGGTAATACTGTCTGGCAGGGAAAATTGCAGTTTCAGGCCACGGCTGGCGAATCGTTCGTGAAATGCGCCGCCCGCCACTTCCAGCAGTGGGATCAAATCTACCGGTGCTTTTTGATAGGCGAGAGCGCCTTCATCAGACATCGACAACTGATGGAGATCGTCAACCAGTTTGGTCAGTGTACCGACCTCTGCCTGTAAAGACGCCACCGTCTCCGGCGTGAATTTACGCACGCCATCCTGAATGGCTTCCAGTTCACCGCGCAGCACCGCTAATGGCGTACGCAGTTCGTGAGAAATATCGGCCATAAAATCGCGCCGCATTTGCTGGTTTTTCTCCAGCGTGCTGGCAAGCTGGTTGAAGTCTTGCGCCAGTTTGCCCAGTTCATCTTCACTGGTGGGTGTCACGCGGGTAGTGAAATCGCCCGCCGCCAGTTTGTGCGTGCCGTCCACCAGCCGTTTGACCGGGGCCAACAGACCACGCGCCAGCAGAAAGGTGGCGAGTGCCGCGAGTAACGTAGCCAGGGCGACAATCAGCCAGCTGGTTTGCCGCTGTTGTTTATCGAAATTGATATCAGTATTGCGGGTCAGTCGCTCAACAGGGGAGGCAATCACCGCACCCACTTCCGCACCGTTGACCAGAATGGGTCGTCGTGTACCGTCAGGTGGAATCGGCGCTCGCGGACCAACCAGCACTTTGTTGTTTTGATCGACCACCCAGAACTGGGTACGCCAGCCGTGCGGCGGCATACCCGGGCCGGGTTTATCTTCCGAATTATCGTGTTCAAATGAACGCAGGATCTGAAAGACAAAGCGATCATTGTTGCGCAGGAAGCGCCAGTTGCCATGCTGCGCATACTGCTCGCCAAGCGCATCACTTAACAGTTGTAATCGCTGTTCATTACCATGCTTGATGTAATCAATAAAGCCACGCTCAAAACTGATACGCACCGCCCAGTGCATACTGATCAGCAAGACAATACAGGTGGCGAAAATCGCCAGAAACAGTTTGCCGGTAATACCGGGTCGCCAGAACTTCATTGCGCGCTCCTTTTTCGCCGCGAAATAGCTACATTTTGATGCGTATCGTTCGGCACTCTGGCAAAGATGAACGCCGGAAGGGCGATGATAAACGCCATGCTAAGCCAGGTGTACATAAAGACGGTTTGTGTGGTGCCGCTGTCGACGCTGACATGCTGTGAACCAAAAAGTCCCAGCAACAGCCCGGCGATAGTGACGCCGATACTCATCGACAATTGCATAATCATCGACAGCAGGCTGTTGCCGCTGCTCGCCAGATTGTCCGGGAGATCTTTCAGCGTCAGGGTGTTCATGGAGGAGAAACGGGTCGAGTTGACCATCCCTTGTAAAAACAGGACGAACGGCAAAACGTAGTACCAGCCCAACAGAGCGGTAGTCATAAACAATAGGGTGACCAGCGACAGACCCAGCGTGGTCGCTACCAGTACCCGACGATAACCAAAGCGATTCACTACCTGTACCACAATTCGCTTCATCCCCATGCTGCCGAGCACCATCGGGATCATCATCAGTCCGGCATGAAACGGTGAGAAGCCAAGGCCAATTTGCAGGAAAACCGGCGTCATAAAGGGCAACATGCCGCTACCGATACGTCCGGCAAAACTCCCCGCCAGGCCCAGCGAAAAGGTACGAGTACGGAACAGTTTCAGACTGAAAAGAGCGCGGTTGTTATTTCTGGCGTGCAGCAGATAAAGCACCAGTGCCACCACACCAACTGTGACCAGGCCAGCAATCGCCAGCGGCGATAAACCTGTACCTTTACTGCCGTCCAGCGCCAGGGTTAATACCGCCATGCCAACCGCCAGCAATAAAAAGCCGGAAAGATCAAAGCGCCGCGTCTGCATGGTGTAGTTCGGCATCAACATTAGTGTTGCGATCGCACCGATAATCCCCACCGGAATGTTGATCAAAAAGATCCAGTGCCACGATGCGTACTCCACCAGCAGACCGCCGAGCGCCGGACCCAGCAGCGGACCGACCTGACCGGGCAGTGTGACAAAGGTCATCGCCGCCATATATTGCTCGCGCGGTACGATTTTCATCACCGTCAACCTGCCGACCGGCACCATCATCGCACCGCCAACGCCCTGTAACGCGCGTGCCAGCAACAGTTCGTTTAGCGTGCCGGAAAGCGCACAAAACAGTGAACCGAGAGTAAACAGTACGATGGCGGTAAAGAAAATATTGCGCACGCCGACTTTGTCCGCCAGCCAGCCGCTGGCGGGCAGCATCACCGCCACAGTCAGCACATAAGAGACAATGACCATGTGCATATGCAACGGACTTTCCCCGAGGCTTTGCGCCATTGAGGGAAGGGCGGTGTTAACGATGGTGGTGTCCAGCGACTGCATAAAGAAGCCGAAAGCCACAATCCACAATTGCCAGCGGGTGCTGTCGGGAAGATCTGTCATTTACTCGGTTACCGTTTGTTTAGGTTTACGCGAAAAACGCAGCCGCAGACGGTCGAAAAAGAGATACACCACCGGCGTGGTATACAGCGTCAGAAGCTGGCTCATTACCAGACCGCCGACAATGGTGATCCCCAGGGGTTGCCGCAGCTCCGAGCCGTCACCGCCCGACAATACCAGCGGCAGCGCACCAAACAGCGCCGCCAGGGTAGTCATCATAATCGGGCGAAAACGCAGCAGACAGGCCTGGAAAATAGCTTCCTGCGGCGTCAGGTTACCGTGCCGTTGGGCTTCAAGCGCAAAATCGACCATCATAATGGCGTTTTTCTTCACGATGCCGATTAATAGCATGATCCCTATCAGGGCGATTAGGCTGAACGGGGCATTGAACAGCTCCAGCGCCAGCAGCGCTCCAACGCCCGCCGAGGGCAGGGTGGAGAGAATCGTCAGCGGATGTACGTAACTCTCGTAAAGGATACCCAGCACGATATACACCGTGGCGATGGCGGCGATAATCAGGATCACCTGCGAGTTCATCGTCTCCTGGAACACCTGCGCTGTTCCGGCAAAACTGCCGCGCACCGTCGAAGGCACGCCAAGTTGCGTCATTGCGCGATCGATCGCCGCACTGGCGTCCGAGAGCGATTTTCCGGTCGGCAGGTTGAACGAGATGGTCGAGGCTGCCGATAATCCTTGATGATTCACCGACAGCGGAGCATTCGCCGGTTGCCATTTAGCGAAATACGACAGCGGGATCGCTTTTCCTCCGTTATTGATAACGAACATTTTTTCCAGCGCACTGATGTCCTGGGTATAGCGCGGATCCACTTCCATCACCACTTTATACTGGTTCATCGGCTGGTAAATGGTCGAGATTTGTCGCTGACCGAAGGCGTTATTTAACAGGCTGTTGGCGGCCTGCACGTCGATTCCCAGCCGTGCCATAGTGTCGCGGTCGTAAACCAGATTCATCTCCGCGCCGTTATCCTGCTGGTCGGAGTTCACGTCCGCCAGTTCCGGCAATGTCGCCAGTTTTTTGCGGATTTTCGGCTCCCATTCGCGCAGTGCCGCCAGGTCGTCGGACAGCAACGTGTACTGATAGCTGGCGTTCGACTGGCGTCCGCCAACGCGAATATCCTGTACCGCCATCAGGAACAGATTCGCCCCCGGTTCTTTCGCCAGCTTCACCCGCAGACGGTCGATAATTTGCTGCGCCGTTTCGCTGCGTTCGCCGCGTGGCTTGAGGGTGATAAACATCATCCCGCTGTTCACCCGCGAACCGCCGGTAAATCCGGTGACATTATCCACTGCCGGATCGTCACGGATAATTTTCATGAAATCCTGCAACTTACCGCGCATCGCCTGAAACGAAATACTCTGATCCGCCTGTATCCCGCCCATCAACACGCCGGTGTCCTGCTCCGGGAAGAAGGTTTTCGGGATCGAGATATATAGCCAGATATTCAGCGCAATGGTGCCAAGCAGCACCACGCCCACCAGACGGGTATGATTGAGCACCCATTTCAGTGACTTGCCGTAGCTTTGTTGCAGGGCTACCAACATGCGACCAAAACCACGCAGACGCTTTTGCTCGCGCGGCTTGCTGGCTTTCAGCATCCAGCCACACATCATTGGCGTTAGCGTCAGGGAAACCAGCAACGAAATCCCAATGGCGACAGAAAGCGTCACGGCAAATTCGCGTAACAGGCGGCCCGGCAATCCGCCCATCAACAGTAGCGGCAGGAACACCGCCACCAGTGACAGACTCATCGATAGCACCGTAAATCCGACTTCACGGGTACCTTGCAGCGCGGCCTGTAGCGGTTTCATCCCCGCTTCCAGATGACGTGCAATGTTTTCCAGCACCACGATGGCGTCATCCACCACGAAACCAGTAGCGATGGTGAGCGCCATTAACGAAAGATTATTGAGACTGAAACCGCACAGGTACATCGCCGCAAACGTACCAATCAGCGAAACCGGCACTGCAACGGCGGGAATAATAGTGGCGCGACCCGAGCGCAGGAATAAAAAGACCACCAGAATCACCAGCGCCACCGAGATAATCAGCGTTTGCTCGACTTCCTCCAGCGAGGCGCGAATGGTGGGGGAGCGATCCTGGGCAATTTGCAGATCAATCGCCGCCGGAATGGTCTCCTGCAACTCCGGTAATTTTGCCCGGATGCTGTCAACCGTCTGGATAATATTGGCTTCCGGCAGCTTGCGGATCATCAGCAAAATAGCCGGCTTGGCGTTGGTCATCCCGGCGTTGCGCACATCCTGCACTGAGTCGGTCACCGTCGCTACATCGCCCAGACGAACCGCGCCGCCGTTGTTGTAATGAATAATCAGCGGCTGATATTCAGCAGCGGTTTTCAGTTCATCGTTAGTCTGGATCTGCCAGCGGTGAGTGCTATCTTCCAGCGCCCCCTGCGGTTTACGCACGTTGGCATTGCTGATGGCGCTGCGCACATCGTCCAGCGACACGCCCTGATTAAACAGCGCCTGCGGATTCAGCCCGACGCGTACGGCGGGCAGCGAGCTGCCGCCAACATCGACATCACCGACACCGTCGATTTGCGAAATCGTCGGAGCCAACTGCGTCGAGGCGAAATCGTACAGTTCACCCTGCGAATAAGTATCGGATGTCAGCGTGAGGATCATAATTGGCGCATCCGACGGGTTCGCTTTGCGGTAGGTCGGACGGCTGGGCATCCCGCTGGGTAGCAGACTTTGCGCGGCGTTGATCGCCGCCTGCACATCGCGCGCTGCGCCGTTAATATCCCGATCAAAATCAAACTGCAAAATAATGCGCGTGCTGCCGAGCGAACTACTGGAGGTCATTTCACTAACCCCGGCAATGCGCCCAAGTGAGCGCTCCAGCGGTGTGGCAACGGAAGACGCCATTGTCTCCGGCGATGCACCGGGCAGCGAGGCGCTGACCATAATCACCGGAAAATCGACCTGCGGCAGTGGGGCGACCGGCAGCATACGGAAGCCCAGTATGCCGCACAGGGTAATGGCGACCGACAGTAAAATCGTCGCCACCGGGCGGTAAATGAAGAGGGCAAAAAACTTCACTTACGCCTCCTCTTCATGACGAGCAAAGCGGCTTTTGGTCCACAATGCCAGGCGGTCGAACAGCAAATAAATCACCGGCGTGGTAAACAGCGTCAGCACCTGGCTGACTATCAGACCGCCGACCATGCCGATACCTAACGGACGACGTAGTTCCGCGCCGACCCCGGTACTCAACATCAGCGGCAGCGCGCCAAGCAGAGCCGCCAGAGTGGTCATCAGGATCGGACGAAAACGCAACAGACAAGCCTGGTAAATAGCTTCGCGCGGCGACATGCCTTGCTCGCGCTCAGCAGCCAGCGCGAAGTCGATCATCATGATGGCGTTTTTCTTCACAATACCGATCAGCAAAATAATGCCGATGATGGCGATCACATCCAGCTCACTTCCGGCAATCATTAGCGCCAGCAGTGCGCCAACACCTGCCGTTGGCAACGTCGAGAGAATGGTGATCGGGTGAATAAAACTTTCATACAGAATACCGAGCACGATATACATCGCCACCACCGCCGCGACAATCAGCCAGACAGTGCTGCCCAATGCCGACTGGAAGGCGAGGGTGCTACCCTGGAACTGCGTGGTGATATCCACCGGCAGATTCAGCGTTTTTTCGGTGTCCATAATCGCCTGCACCGCATCGCCCAGCGAATAGTTATCCGGCACGTTAAAGGAGATAGTCGTTACCGGGAACTGATTCAGATGGTTGATGGAGAGCGGCGCAAAACGCTGCTCAATTTTGGCAATTGAGCTTAGCGGCACCACGCCACCGTCGCTGCTGGTCAGGCGGATAGTATCCAGCGCCGCGAGGCCTGGGGTATTTTCAGTGTTGTGTTCCAGCACCACGCGATACTGGTTAGCCTGAGTATAAATAGTGGAAATCAGTCGCTGACCAAACGCGTTGTACAGGGCGTTATCGACGTCCGCCATGCTGATCCCCAGACGGCTGGCGCTGTCGCGATCAACATTGACATACGCCACCAGCCCTTTGTCCTGCCAGTCACTGGAGACATCAGAAAGCTGTGGCAACTGCTGGAGTTTTTCCACGAGTTGCGGCACCCAGGTGCTGAGCGCATCCAGCGATGTGGCCTGCAAGGTAAACTGGTACTGGGTGCGGCTGACCTGAGTATCGATAGTCAGATCCTGCGTTGGTTGCAGGAAGAGATCGACGCCCGGCACTTTATCGACCGCCGTTTGCAGACGGGCGATGACTTTTTGCACCCGGTCATCACGTTCATCCAACGGTTTGAGGTTGATTTGTAAACGCGCACTGTTCAGCGACGGGTTAGTGCCATCAACGCCAACAAACGAGGTCATACTTTGCACTGCCGGATCCTGCAAAATCACATCCGCGACCTGGCGTTGCCGCTGGGCCATATTGGTAAAGGAGCTGGATTGCGGTGCCTGCAAAGTGCCCTGAATAATGCCGTTGTCCTGTACCGGGAAGAAACCTTTCGGAATGAACACCCACAACAGCACGCTAAGCAGCAGCGTGCTGAGCGCCACGCTTAAGGTCAGCCACGGATGATTCAGCACTTTCGCCAGTCCACGACCATAGGCGGCGATTATCCTGTCGAACATTTTCTCCGAGGCTCGGGAGAAGCGATTCTGTTTACGCAGCGACTCCTGGCTGAGCATCCGCGCGCACATCATCGGCGTCAGAGTCAGCGACACCACGGCGGAGATCAAAATTGCTACCGCCAGGGTAATGGCAAACTCGCGGAACAGTCGCCCGACGATATCGCCCATAAACAGTAGCGGGATCAGCACTGCAATCAGCGAGAAGGTCAGCGAGATAATGGTAAAACCGATTTCACCCGCGCCCTTGAGCGCCGCCGCCAGCGGTTTTTCGCCTTTTTCGATATAGCGCGAAATGTTCTCGATCACCACGATGGCGTCATCGACCACGAATCCGGTGGCGATAGTTAATGCCATCAGCGTCAGGTTATTGATCGAAAAATCGAGAAACACCATGACTGCGAAGGTGCCGATTAACGACAGCGGCACTGCGACGCCAGGAATAATGGTCGCCGGAATATTGCGCAAAAACAGGTAGATAATCATGACTACCAGCGCGATAGCCATCATTAATTCAAACTGAGTATCATCGACGGATGCGCGAATATTGGTGGTACGGTCAGAAAGTACTGTCACCTTCACCGATTTCGGCAAACTCTCGGTGAGTTGTGGCAGCATCTGCCGGATGCTGTCGGCGGTGGAGATAATGTTAGCACCGGGCTGGCGCTGAACATTCATCACAATGGCCTGTTCTTTGTTCGCCCACGCGCCGAGCCAGCTGTTTTCTGCTCCTTGCTCTACGGTTGCGACATCGCCCAGACGAATCGGCGCGCCGTTCTGGTAGGCGATGATTAGCTGGCGATACTCTTCGGCGGATTGCATCTGGTCGTTCGCGGAAAGCGTGACCGCGCGGGAAGGGCCGTCGAGGCTACCTTTCGCTGAGTTAACGTTCGCGCCGGTAATGGCGGTGCGCACGGTTTCGCTGGTCAGGCCGAGGGCGGCAATCGCCTGAGCGTTAAGTTTGACACGAACAGCCGGACGCTGACCGCCGGAAAGCGTCACCAGGCCGACGCCGGAAATCTGCGAGATTTTCTGCGCGACGCGGGTTTCCACCATATCTTCCACCTGGGTCATCGGCATGGCGGTTGAGGTGACGGCGAGCGTCATGATCGGCGGATCTGCCGGATTCACTTTGCTGTAAACCGGCGGGTTAGGCAGATCGCTCGGCAACAAGTTGGTCGCAGCGTTAATCGCGGCCTGCACTTCCTGCTCGGCGACATCGAGCGGTAATGTTAGCTGGAACTGTAAAGTGATAACTGACGCACCGCCGGAACTTTGCGACGACATCTGTTTCAGGCCAGACATCTGCCCGAACTGGCGTTCGAGCGGCGCGGTAACGGCAGAGGTCATGACATCCGGGCTCGCACCTGGATAAAGCGTGACCACCTGAATGGTCGGATAGTCCACTTCCGGCAGCGCCGAAACGGGCAGGGCTCGATAACCGATAATCCCGGCGAGTAAGATCGCCACCATCAGCAGCGTGGTGGCGACAGGACGCATAATAAACAGGCGCGACGGGCCGCCTGTGCTGCTCGGGGGTAACACCTGCATCAGGAGCGTGCTCCTTTTTTCGCGTATTCGCGGCTGGTGGCTTTCTCTTCCGAAGTGGTGGCGCTCTGGGCTTCCACCACTTCCACTTTCGCCCCTTCGGTCAGGCGATCAATGCCATCCGTCACCACGCGATCGCCCGCAGAAATACCTGCGCGGATCACCACTTTCTGACTGTCCTGAATGCCCGGCGTCACCAGATGTTTGCTGACCTTGTTTTCGCTATTCAGCACCCAGACAAAATGGCCTTCATTGCCCATTTGCAGGGCGGCGGTGGGGATCACCACGGCGTTTTGTTCGGTGTCGACTAACATACGCGCGTTAACAAACTGATTGGGAAACAGCGCATCATCCTGATTATTAAAGCGTGCTTTCACTTTAATCGTACCGGTAGTGGCATCGATTTGGTTATCGAGACTTAACAGCGTGCCTTCACTTAATTTCTTCGAGTTGGTGCGATCCCAGGCTTCAACAACCAGCGGTTTTCCGGTTTTTTGCGCCTGTACTACGGTAGCGATATCGCTTTCCGGCAGGGTAAAGAGCAAATCGATAGGATGCGTCTGGGTGATCACCACAATCCCGGTGGTATCACCACTGGAGATTTGGTTACCAACATCAACCTGCTTGAGACCAACGCGACCATCAACTGGTGCGGTGATACGGCTCCAGTCGAGTTGCAATTGCGCGCTGGCGACGCTTGCTTCATCAGCCTTAATGGTACCTTCGGTTTCACTGACCAGCGCTTGTTGGGCATCCAGTTCCTGACGAGATACGAGATTGGTTTTTACCAGTTGTTGATAACGCGCCAGGTCACGGCGGGCGTTGGCAAGCGTGGCTTTATCTTTTGCCAGTTGGCCCTGGGCTTGTGCTAATGCAACTTTGAACTGGCTGGGGTCAATTTCTGCCAGTAAATCGCCAGCTTTGACCTGCTGGCCTTCCTGGAAATGCAACGCCATCAGTTGACCGTCCACGCGGCTGCGCACCGTAACAGTATTAGCGGCGGTAATGGTGCCAAGCCCGGTGAGATAACGTGGCACAGCTTGTTCTACGGCGGTCGCTGCCTGAACCGGGGCTAATGGACCGGCACGCATACCACGGCGACCACCCGCTGGCGATTGCTGCGCTTGTTTCGTCGCCCCTGAGGCTGCACTCCGGGAGTCATTGCGGCCTTGCCAGAACCAGAATGCGGCGATGGCGGCGATAACCACCACGATTACGATTACCCAACGGGATTTATAACTGCCTTTCATCGTTAAGAGTTTCTCTTCCTGAAACGTTTCGCGGAATGATACTAGTGTAGCCAGCCAATAAGGGAGAAAAATGGAGGAATTATGAAACACTGTCGGGAATCGTCTGAATGGCAGGCACTTTTGCGAGCACGCATCCAGTAATAACACAGGAAACTATTTTATCTACGCGTTAGCGATAGACTGCATTCAGGGCGAAAGGAGGTAAGCCGATGATTTCAGCGGGACGCTGAAACGGGAAAGCCCCTCCCGAGGAAGGGGCCTTAAATAAGGAAAGGGTCATGATGAAGCTACTCATCATCGTGGTGCTCTTAGTGATTAGCTACCCAGCATACTAAGACTACCAGGGCGGGGGAAACCCCGCTCTACCCTCACTCCTGAAAGTATGCCTTCACGGTCCGATTGTCAATCCGCAGGCTTTGCAGTCTGCGATCCTGCCAGCAAATATTCTTTGCGAGACGTCACGCAATAATCACATGTGAAACTATTTTATCCGCAAGTCAGCGATAGACTGCATTCAGGGCGAAAGGAGGTAAGCCGATGATTTCAGCGGGACGCTGAAACGGGAAAGCCCCTCCCGAGGAAGGGGCCTTAAATAAGGAAAGGGTCATGATGAAGTGGATCATCATCGTGGTGCTCTTAGTCATAAGCTTCCCGGCTTACTAAGACTACCAGGGCGGGGGAAACCCCGCTCTACCCTCACTCCTGAAAGTATGCCTTCACAATCAGATTGTCAATCCGCAGGCTTTGTAGTCTGCGATCCTGCCAGCAAATATTCTTTGCGAGTCGTTACGCAATAATCACAGGGGAAACTATTTTGTTCACGCGTTAGCGATAGACTGTATTCAGGGCAAAAGGAGGTAGGCCGACGATTTCAGCGGGACGCTGAAACGGGAAAGCCCCTCCCGAGGAAGGGGC
>NZ_JBJQJE010000010.1:0-188743 GCF_046487585.1 Escherichia sp. WS1265 | reverse complement strand
AATCAAAAAAGAATAAAACTCAGTCTTGGGGGACTCAGTCCGGTAGAATACCGGACTGAGCATCAAAAAGCCGGTTAACTGAAACTGTCCAGGTTTTGGGGTTCAGTTCAGTAAACGCCTTATCCGGCCTACAAGATCGTGCAAATTCAATATATTGCAACTCACCCAGTAGGCCTGATAAGCGCAGCGCATCAGGCAATTTTACATTTGTCACCTGTCTCAAAGGAGTCTTTTGACTCCTTATCAATCAACGTGTTATTACCCGCCTAAATACGCACTTCTCACCGCTTCATTCGCCAGCAGCGTATCGCCGGTATCGGAGAGCACAACATGGCCGTTTTCCAGCACGTAGCCGCGATCCGCCAGCTTTAGCGCCTGGTTGGCGTTCTGCTCGACGAGGAAGATGGTCATCCCCTGCTCGCGCAGCTGCTCGATGGTGTCGAAAATCTGCTGGATGATAATCGGCGCAAGACCGAGCGATGGCTCATCAAGCAACAATAAACGCGGGTTGCTCATCAGCGCGCGACCAATCGCCAGCATCTGCTGCTCACCGCCGGACATGGTGCCCGCCCGCTGAACATGGCGCTCATGCAGACGTGGAAACAGTTCATACACCCACTTTATGCGCTCCTGAAACTGATCGCGTTCGGCAAAAAAGCCGCCCATCGCCAGGTTCTCTTCCACCGTCATCCGCGAGAAGACGCGACGCCCTTCCGGGACAATCGCTACCGCTTCGCGCATGATTTTCGCCGTCTGCCAGTCGGTAATGTCTTTATCATCAAACACAATTCGCCCGCTGGTGGCGCGCGGATCGCCGCATAATGTGCCGAGCAAGGTGGTTTTCCCCGCCCCGTTCGCGCCAATGAGGGTGACAATCTCGCCCTGATTGATATACAGGCTCACCTCATGCAGCGCCTGGATTTTGCCGTAGTGGGCGCTGACTTTGTCAAAGGACAACATGACTTTTTCCATCTTATGCCTCACCTAAATAGGCACGGATCACGTCCGGGTTATTACGGATCTGCTCCGGCGTACCGTTTGCCAGCGGCGTCCCCTGATTGACCACGTAAATTCGGTCCGAAATTCCCATCACCAGCTTCATATCGTGTTCAATCAACAAGATAGTGGTGTTGTGATGGTTACGCAGTTCGGCAATCAGCTCATCCAGCTCTTTCGTCTCTTTCGGGTTAAGTCCTGCTGCCGGTTCGTCGAGCATTAAAATCTCCGGCTGCGTCACCATGCAGCGGGCGATCTCCAGACGACGCTGGTCGCCATAGGCCAGGTTACTCGCCTGACGGTTGGCGTGTTCCAGCAAACCAATGCGCTCAAGCCAGGTGGCGGCGCGGTCGAGCGCTTCGCTCTGGGCGCGACGGAAAGAAGGCGTTTTCAACAGGCCAGAGAACAGCCCGGTTTTCAGTTGCTGATGCTGCGCCACCAGCAGGTTTTCAATTACCGTCATTTCACGGAACAGACGCACATGCTGGAAGGTGCGCACCACGCCCATGCGGGCAATTTGCTGCCCCGGTAAACCTTCCAGGTGCTGATCGCGCAGTAAAATGGTGCCGCCGGTAGGTTTGTAGAATCCGGTCAGGCAGTTGAAGACCGTGGTTTTTCCGGCACCGTTAGGGCCGATTAACGAGACGATCTCCTGCGGGTACAGTTCAAGATTGACGTTGTTCACCGCCAGCAGGCCGCCGAAGCGCATCATCAGGCCGTTAACAGATAATAATGGCTGACTCATGCCTGCTCTCCTTTCGCTGCGCCGTTCTTCAGCTTGAGTTGCGGGCGCGTCATGGGCAGCAAACCCTGCGGACGCCAGATCATCATCAGCACCATCAAACCACCGAGCATTAACATGCTGTATTCGTTGAAATCACGCATCAATTCGCGCGACACCACCAGCAAAATTGCCGCCAGAATTACCGCAAATTGCGAGCCCATACCGCCGAGCACCACTATCGCCAGCACAAACGCCGATTCGGCAAAGGTGAAGGATTCCGGGCTGACAAAGCCCTGACGCGCAGCAAACAGCGTTCCGGCAAAACCGGCAAACGCGGCGCTGATGGTAAAGGCAGTCAGCTTGATACGACGCGGGCTTAAGCCCAGCGAACGGCAGGCGATCTCGTCTTCACGCAACGCTTCCCACGCACGGCCCAGCG
Source organism: Escherichia sp. WS1265 (assembly GCF_046487585.1). Taxonomy (NCBI): domain Bacteria; kingdom Pseudomonadati; phylum Pseudomonadota; class Gammaproteobacteria; order Enterobacterales; family Enterobacteriaceae; genus Escherichia; species Escherichia sp. WS1265. The sequence goes on along the minus strand of NZ_JBJQJE010000010.1, from coordinate 186,584 downwards.
GCATCCGCAGCAGGCGGTTAATGACAAACAGACTTAACACCACCAGCAGCAACGCCACCAGGTAGAGGAAAATGACGCGATCGGAGGGATCGTATTTCAGGCCAAAGAAATTACTGAACGTGTCCCAGCCGCCTTCACGGGCGGTACGGCTGAACTCGAGTCCGAAGAGCGTCGGTTTCGGGATCTGACTGATTCCGTTCGGGCCGCCGGTGATTTCAGTGTTATTGAGCAGCAATATGCGCACAATTTCGCCGAAACCGAGGGTAACGATCGCCAGATAGTCACCGCGCAGACGCAACACCGGAAAACCAAGCAGGAAGCCCGCCGCCGCTGCCATTAATCCAGCAATCGGCAGACAGGTCCAGAAGCCCAGACCGTAATAGTGATTGAGCAGCGCAAAGGTGTAAGCGCCGATGGCGTAAAAGCCACCGTACCCCAGCACCAGCAGGCCGGAAAGCCCTACCACCACGTTCAGCCCGAGACCAAGAATAATGTAGATCATGGTCAGAGTGGCGATATCCACCGTCCCGCGTGAGACCATAAACGGCCACGCCACCGCAAGCACCAGCAGCGCCACGAGAAACAGCTTTTGCTTCACCGTGGAGCCATCAATGGCGGGCAGAATAAACTTCGGTCCGGAAATGCTTTTCAACCCTTTCTGGAAAGCCGGTCGCAAAAGCTGGAAGAAAAAGACCACCGCCGTGCCGATAAACACCCACTGCCAACGGATGTCTGAAGCCGTGTCGACCACCAGTTTGGTGCCATCCAGCTCCAGTTGCACGCCCATAAAGACGCCAGCGAGGGCAAAGAACATCGCGGCAGAAAGCAGCGCCATTGCAATATGCATCGGTTTCATACTTTCTCTACCTCCGGGCGACCCAGAATACCGGTCGGCATCACCAGCAACACCAGAATCAGCAGGGCGAATGAGACCACATCTTTATATTCCGTACTCAGATAGGCAGAAGAGAGCGCCTCCGCAATCCCCAGAATCAGGCCGCCAATCATCGCTCCCGGAATGCTGCCAATCCCACCGAGCACCGCAGCGGTAAAGGCTTTCATCCCGGCCATAAAGCCGATGTAGGGGTTAATGACGCCGTAGAACTGACCGAGCAGCACACCCGCCACCGCCGCCATCGCCGCGCCAATCACAAAGGTCAGCGCAATCACCCGATCGGTGTTGATGCCAAGCAGGCTCGCCATTTTCAGATCTTCCGCGCAGGCACGGCAGGCGCGCCCCATACGGGAATAACGAATGAAAATCGTCAGCGCCAGCATGGCGAGGAAGGTGACAATCCAGATCACCGCCTGCATGGTGGTAATAGAGGCAGAGAAGTTTTCGCTATGGCCCACCACCCACTGACCGTTAAACAGGCTGGGCAGCGCCACGTCACGCGAACCTTCGGTCAGGCTAACGTAGTTTTGCAGGAAGATGGACATACCGATTGCCGAGATGAGCGCAATCAGGCGCTTAGAGTTACGCACAGGGCGATAGGCTACCCGTTCGATACTCCAGCCGTAGGCGCTGGCAATGACGATTGCGCCGACGAATCCCGCCGCCACCAGCAGCCAGCCGGTATCAATGCCCATCATCATCAGTGCGGCGATGATCATAAATGAGACATAGCTGCCAATCATATAAACCTCGCCGTGGGCGAAGTTGATCATGCCGATAATGCCGTAAACCATGGTGTAGCCGATGGCTATCAGCGCGTAGGTACTGCCCAGCGTGACGCCGTTAAACATCTGCTGCAAAAAATATAAAAACTGCTCAGACATAAGGTAACCTTTCTAAACCCGCCCGCATTTCACGGGCGGTGGGATTTTCACTTGGCTGCCGTGGATGAACCGTCGGCGTGCCACTGGAAGACACCAAAATCAAATCCCTTAAGATCGCCTTTTTCATCCCAGTTCAGCGGCCCAATCACGGTGTTTGCACCGTTAGCTTTTAAATCTTTCACCAGCGCCAGCGGCTCATCGCTGCCGGTACGCTCAAGGGCAGTCGCCAGAGATTGCACCGCCGCGTAGGTGATCCAGACATAAGGCCCGGACGGATCTTTCTTGTCTGCTTTCAGCGCATCAACGATGCCTTTGTTTGCCGGATCCTGGTCATAGCGTTTTGGCATGGTGACCAACATGCTTTCGGCAGCATCGCCAGCAATATTCGACAGCGACGCATTACCCACACCTTCCGGCCCCATAAACTGGGTTTTCAGGCCAACGGAACGGGCCTGGCGCAGCATCTGCCCCATTTCCGGGTAGTAACCGCCGTAGTAAACGAAGTCGATATTTTCTTTTTTCAGGCGGGCGATCAGCGCGGAGAAATCTTTCTCACCCGCGGTAATACCGTCGAAGAAGACAACGTTGGCGTTAGCCGCTTTCAGCCCGTCCTGCACCGAACGTGCCAGCCCTTCGCCATACTGTTGTTTGTCGTGAATGATGGCGATGCGCTGGGGCTTCACCGTCTCAAGAATGTATTTTGCCGCCGTTGGCCCCTGGGAAGAGTCCAGCCCGGCAGTACGCATGATGTATTGATAACCGCGTTGGGTCAGCTCCGGGTTGGTCGCACCCGGCGAGATCATCAGAATACCTTCGTCTTCGTAGATATCTGATGCAGGTTGGGTAGAGGAGGAACACAAGTGCCCAATAACGTATTTAATGCCGTCGTTAACGATTTTGTTGGCGACCGCAACGGCTTGTTTCGGGTCGCAGGCGTCGTCATATTCCACGCCCACCAGCTTATCGCCTTTAATTCCCCCTTTGGCATTAATGTCTTTAATCGCCTGACGCGCGCCGTTAAATTCCATATCGCCCCACTGGGCAATCGGGCCGGACATCGCGCCGACAACGGCGACTTTAATATCGTCAGCCATAGCGGTGTGTGAAATTGCCAGTGCAATCATCCCTGCGATGATAGGTTTCGCATTCCGTTTCATAGTCAAAAATCCCCATTCGTGATGTTGTGTTGCTTTGTTTTTATGTGTTAACAAATCAGACTGTTCTTTTTTTATACTGCACTGTTTTTGCCTGTCTGATTAAGGGTTTAGCGCAGTATTTTGTGATAATAGCGATTAAAATCCCTATTTTTCAGTCGATTAAGAACAGATAATATTCTGAATTTATTGATAGATAAACAGAAAAAAGTGCCGTTGTCAGCATAAAATAACGGCACAAAGGGCGGAATAATTCACTACCATTCAGGGGATTATGCTGGGTATTTTTCATTCTCTAATGTTTTAACTTTGTAATTATTGCTGAAAAAAAATTAATCACCTGCCAAAAGAAATAAAAAAGAGAAAGCCTCCGATTAAATTATTTCGCTACACTGGTTCCACTTTTGTGATTTACACGGGTTCCCCATGAAGCTGACCATCATTCGATTAGAAAACTTTAGCGACCAGGACCGGATTGACCTGCAAAAGATCTGGCCGGAGTATTCCCCTTCCTCGTTACAGGTTGACGATAACCACCGTATCTACGCCGCGCTTTTTAACGAGCGTCTGCTCGCGGCCGTACGGGTAACCTTAAGCGGCACCGAGGGAGCACTGGATTCCCTGCGTGTGAGGGAAGTCACCCGCCGTCGCGGTGTGGGACAATATCTGCTAGAAGAGGTTTTGCGTAACAATCCTGGCGTTTCATGTTGGTGGATGGCGGATGCTGGCGTGGAAGATCGCGGCGTGATGACGGCGTTTATGCAGGCTCTGGGATTTACGGCACAACAGGGCGGCTGGGAGAAGCGTTAATCGTCTGGTGTAAAAAGTAGCTCTATAGATTTGGTTGGGAAAAATAACGCATTTTCGTTTTCCCCGACCAACGGGATAAAGCCCGGCGATTTATAAAACGTATGGGCTTTTTCATTCAGCGCCTCGACAAAAAGACCGTGAATACCTACGGCTAAAGAGGCTGACCAGACAACTTTCATGGCATGAGCAACAACTAGCGTTCAATCACTAGTTATCCCGGAAAACACCTCGAGTTGTTTTGCTGCGCGTTGTAATTTTTCGCCAGGTGAAGGCGATTTACCCAGTGCATCCATCACTCGCGCCCATGACGTCTCATTAAGTATTATGCGCTGATGTTGTTCAATAATTTCTAACGCCTGCAGGTGAGCACTACTCAACATAAACTGGCTTAAGGACTGTTGGGATATCTCTGCCGCTGCTTCAAATAAACATTTATCATCATCAGTTAAAGACAGCGCAATATGCTGATTTTCAACAACAGACATAGTGATTTCCCTTCCACTCATCAAATGTACGAAATACTATCGAGTCTCCAGCATAACTCAATTGATCAATCTTTCTACAACCATTTCGACAAACACAAAAAAACCCGATGGCAGTGCAGCGCATCGGGCATTTTCATTTACGAGATTGCTGGCAAACTAGCTCAATTATTAATACGGGTACGGTTTTACCCCTCACCCTAACCCTCTCCCCGAAGGGGCGAGGGGACTGTCCGAGCGCTTTTGAACTTTGTCATCAATCTGATTTATCTGACAATTACTTCGCATCGGTCGCCGTGCCGTTAGCGTGCCAGTCAAATACGCCGAACTCAAAGCCTTTCAGATCGCCTTTCTCATCCCAGGTCAGCGGCCCCATCACCGTATCCACGGAGTTCGCTTTCAGGTATTTGGCGATTTCAGCCGGATCGTCAGACTGATTCAGACCCGCCTGCAAAGATTGCAGCGCGGCGTAGGTGGTCCAGACGAACGCGCCGCTTGGGTCCTGTTTCTTCGCTTTGATCGCGTCAACAATTGGTTTGTTCGCCGGAACCTGATCGTAGTTCTTCGGCTTGGTCACCAGCAGCCCTTCCGCTGATTCGCCCGCAATGTTAGACAGCGAAACGTTAGCCACACCTTCCGGCCCCATACACTGAGTTTTCAACCCTGCCGCGCGTGCCTGACGCAGGATTTGCCCCATTTCCGGGTGATAACCACCGTAGTAAACGAAGTCGATATTCTCTTTCTTCAGACGCGCCACCAGCGTTGAGAAATCTTTTTCCCCAGCGGTGATACCATCAAAGAACACCACGTTAGCATTGCCTTTCTTCAGGCCGTCCTGCACCGCTCGCGTCAGACCTTCGCCGTATTGCTGTTTGTCGTGAACGATAGCAATACGCTGCGGTTTCACTTTCTCAAGAATATATTTCGCCGCCGTCGGCCCCTGGTCGGAGTCCAGGCCGGTAGTGCGCAGGATCAGCTGATAGCCACGGGCGGTCAGCTCCGGCGCGGTTGCCGCTGGGGTGATCATTAAAATGCCTTCATCTTCATAGATGTCTGACGCTGGCTGCGTTGATGAAGAACAGAGGTGACCAATCACATATTTAATGCCGTCGTTAACGACTTTGTTCGCCACCGCAACCGCCTGTTTCGGGTCACAGGCATCGTCATATTTTACGATTTGCAGTTTGTTGCCTTTAATGCCGCCTTTAGCATTGATATCCGCAACCGCCTGCTCAGCACCAGTAAACTCCTGGTCACCGTACTGGGCCACCGGACCGGACATTGCGCCCACGACCGCGACTTTAATATCTTCTGCCAGAGCCATATTGCTGAATGCCAGCGCGATACATCCTGCCAGTAACGCTTTACCCTTCATGTTCATCCTGAGGTTCCCCATTCTTCTGGTTATTACGTGTGTTGTGATGTTGTTGTTCAGCACTTTATTTCGTTTTATGCATGACTACCCGTGCTTTAGCAGCATACTCTGCTAAAACATACCCGATTTTTATGATATTGGAATAGCTATTTTGACAGTTTATTAACAATCTGCGTGGGGATTGGCGTTTTGCCGGAGGGGGAAACTGATTATTGCAGAGGCCCAAAAAACAAAAACCCCGGATTCTCATCCAGGGTTCTCTGCTGAGTAGCGGAAATTACGCTTCAATGGCAGCGCGAAGTTTTTTCATCGCGTTCTTTTCCAGCTGGCGCACACGCTCAGCGGAAACACCGTAACGGTCAGCCAGTTCCTGCAACGTGGACTTGTTGTCTTCGTCCAGCCAGCGCGCGCGGATGATATCCTGGCTACGCTCGTCCAGACCTTGCATCGCGTCGGTCAGACGGTTTGCCGCCTGCTCTTCCCAGTTATCATCTTCGATGCCGTCAGCAAAGTTAGATGATTTATCCTGCAGATAGAGCACCGGAGCCATCGGCTGGCTATCGGAATCGTCGTCGGAAGACAGGTCAAAGGTCATGTCCTGTGCCGCCATACGCGACTCCATCTCACGTACGTCTTTGCTGGTTACGCCCAGTTCACGGGCCACCATTTCGACTTCATCCTGGTTAAACCAGCCCAGACGCTGCTTGGTTTTACGCAGGTTGAAGAACAGTTTGCGCTGCGCTTTGGTGGTCGCAACTTTGACGATACGCCAGTTACGCAGAACGTATTCGTGGATCTCTGCTTTGATCCAGTGGACGGCGAAGGAGACCAGGCGCACACCCACTTCCGGGTTAAAACGGCGCACTGCTTTCATCAGGCCGATGTTACCTTCCTGAATCAAATCCGCCTGTGGCAGGCCATAGCCCGCATAATTACGAGCAATATGAACAACAAACCGCAGGTGAGACAGGATCAGCGTTTTAGCTGCTTCCAGATCGCCATGGTAATGCAGCTTTTCAGCCAGCGCCCGCTCCTCGTCAGCCGACAACATCGGCCACGCGTTAGCTGCCCGGATGTAGGAATCCAGGTTGCCAACAGGGGCTAAAGCTAAACTTTGCATTTTGTCAGTCATTCAAATCCTCTCAATCGATATCTTCTGGCGCTTCAGTGGTAGCAACAACTGTGCCAGAGCTTAAGAGCAACGAGGTTATCATTCACTGTTTTATCAGACAGTGATTTTATCCACAAGTTCAATGCAACGCTGTGAATAAATTACGCACAAAATGTGACATAGAGATGAAATACCGGGAAGAGACAACGGGGTCTCTTTCCCTGCTACGGAACCCATTGCAGGGAAAGAGTATAACACGCTTTTATTATTCAGGCGTAAAGTGGCGTAAATGTTGTACCGTGGCAAGCCACGCTGCCACCCAGCCAATCATCGAGCATACCAGCAGCAACAGCAGGCATTCATCGAACGATAAGCCATTGATATCAAACTTTGTTCCGAAAACCTGTGCCACTTCCGCAACCGCCGATGACAAACGCAGTACCAGAATTTCTGACAAAATTAATGACAGCAATGCGCCAGAAAATCCCAGCAATGCGCCTCCGTACAGGAACGGGCGCAGGATGAATCCATCTGTCGCACCAATCAGTTTTTGTACGTTAATGGAGTCACGGCGGGCAAAGATGCTCAGACGCACACTGTTGCCGATGACGAGGAACACTGCTGCCACCATCAACACGCCGATCATCGCGGAAACGCGCCCGACCAGCCCGGTCAACGCCGCCAGACGGGCAAACCAGCTGTCATCCATCCGCACTTCGTCAATGCCGTTGATCTGGGTGATACGATCACGCAGCGTATTCAGTGATTCCGTCCCCTGAAAATCGAGTTTCGGGATCACCACCGCCACTGCCGGAAGCGGGTTTTCTTCCAGCATATCCAGCGCACCACCAAAACCAGACCAGTTACGGAACTCGCCCAGTGCGTCTTCACGAGAAAGATAGTTCACTTTCTCCACGCCCTGCTCGGCCTGTAGCTGTGCTACCACGCCTGCTGCGGCGTCATCGTCCAGCGTTTTTTGCAAGTAAACAGTGATTTGCGGTGACGGATAATATTGCGTCGCCGCCTGGTTAACGTTTTTGTACACCATATAACAGACGCTGGGCAGCGTCAGGGAAATGGCGATAACCATCACCGTTAAAAACGTGGCGAACGGTTTGCTTTTCAGATCCTGCAATGCGCCGTGGAAGGCATAGCGCACCTGTTCGTTGAAAACGTTGGTTTTGCGATTTACCGGTTTTGGCGAGGATTTCGCGCGTTTTGGCGCGTTACGACCGCCGTCGCCAGAGCCGCCGACCGATTTACGGAAGCGATCCAGACGCCCGCCAAACTGCCGGATATGATTGATTGCATCGCGCTTATTCATGGCCCACGCCTCCATGCAAGTGACCATCGCTCAGGGTGAGCATGCGATAGGAACGCCGCGAAATCAGGTTGATGTCGTGCGTTGCCATCAATACGGTTACCCCAACGCGGTTAAACTCTTCAAACAGACGTAGAATCCCTTCCGACAACGCGTCGTCCAGGTTACCAGTCGGTTCATCCGCCAGCAGTACCGCGGGCTTGTTCACCACCGCGCGGGCAATGCCAACACGTTGTTGTTCACCGCCCGAAAGCTGAATAGGGAAGTTCTTCGCTTTGTCCAGTAGCCCGACTTTATCCAGCGCCGCCGATACACGACGACGAATATCGTCACCGCTGGCACCGGCGATAATCAGCGGGATCGCCACGTTATCATAGACAGTACGGTCCATCAGTAGATGGTGATCCTGGAAAATCATGCCAATCTGGCGGCGCAGAAACGGAACTTCACGGTTTTTCAGACGCGTGATGTCATGGCCGCTAAACCAGATTTTCCCGGCGCTGGGCCGCTCAATCCCACAGATCAGCTTCAGGAGGGTACTTTTCCCTGCGCCGGAATGACCGGTCAGAAACGCCATCTCACCCGGCTGCATATGGAACGTAACGCCCTGCAGCGCCTGTCTCCCACCGAGATAAGCCTTGCTGACATGTTCAAAGCGAATCATTGTTAATCCTCTCGGGCAAAAAGTGCCTCTATAAAGTCGTCCGCCTTAAACGGACGCAAATCCTCAATACGTTCGCCGACACCAATGTAGCGGATAGGGATACCAAACTGGTCAGCCACCGAGAAAATTACCCCGCCTTTCGCCGTGCCGTCCAGTTTCGTTAGCGTGATGCCGGTTAAGCCAACGGCTTCATGGAACAGTTTGGCCTGGCTTACCGCGTTCTGCCCGGTGCTGGCATCGATAGTCAGCATAACTTCATGCGGCGCTTCAACGTCGAGTTTCTTCATCACGCGGACGATTTTCTTCAACTCTTCCATCAGGTGCGATTTGTTCTGCAGGCGTCCGGCGGTATCGGCAATCAGGACGTCGATATTACGCGCTTTAGCTGCCTGAATGGCGTCGAAGATAACAGAGGCGGAATCCGCCCCGGTATGCTGTGCAATCACCGGAATATTGTTGCGCTGACCCCAGACCTGAAGCTGCTCAACCGCTGCTGCACGGAAAGTATCGCCCGCCGCCAGCATCACCGATTTACCCTGCTGCTCAAACTGACGTGCCAGCTTACCAATCGTCGTGGTTTTACCCACACCGTTGACGCCCACCATCAGGATCACGAACGGCGTTTTACCTTCAACATTCAGCGGCTCATCGACTTTCGCCAGAATCTCGCCCATCTCTTCTTTCAGCAGGCCATAGAGCGCCTCGGCATCACGAAGCTGCTTGCGGGATGCGCCTTCCGTCAGATTGGTGATAATTTTACGAGTGGTTTCCACGCCCACATCGGCGATCAACAGCTGTTCTTCCAGCTCTTCAAACAGATCATCGTCGATTTTTTTACCGCGGAACAGGCTGATAAATCCGGAACCGAGATTTTCTTTGGTTTTTAACAGGCTGCGTTTCAGGCGCGCGAAGAAACCTTCTTTGGTCGGTTTTTCCTGCTCCTGAGCGATTTCTTCCACCGGCTGATCTTCTTCTGCCGGAGAAACCACCATTACCGCCTCTTCTGCCACTTCGGCAGCCAGCGCCTGTGCCTCCGGCTCTTCGTCGGTGATTTCTTCTTTAGCCGCTTCTTCTTCCGCCGCTTCGACAATCTCTACGGTTTCCGCTTCGGCCTGCCACTCTTCTGGCGAAACCGCTTCGGCGTTGACGTTTTCCGGCAACGGCAGTTCTTCACGTTCGATAGCCACTGGCTCCGGCGTTTCTTCTACGACCGGTTCCGGCTGTGCAACAACTTCCGCTTCAGGCTGCGCTTTTTCACTTTCAGCAACCTGTTCAGTAACTTCCACAACGTCGGCAGCAAAAGTTTCCGCCTCGGCTTCAGTATGCGCCTGCGGCTGCTCTTCAACGGCGTGTTCAGAAGCCTTCACAGGCTCTTGCGCCTGAACGATTTCTTCTACAACTGGTTGTTCATTCTGAACTTCTGTCTCTTTTTCCGGGGTCTGCTCTTTTTGACCAAAGCCCAGCCAGGAAAAAAAGCCACGTTTTTTTTCTTTCGCCATTTGCGACTACACTCCTCGCTGTTGCTTCATGGCACAGCGTTAACGCTATGTACATAGCAGCTAAAAAAATGATGAAATAGTCTATCACTTAACTTAATTCACATCACCGCCTGCAAGTATGTGTTATCTGGCGGATTGAGCAATTTATCATGAAAAAACCGAATCATTCCGGCAGCGGCCAAATCCGCATTATTGGCGGGCAGTGGCGAGGCCGTAAACTCCCGGTTCCTGATAGTCCAGGTCTGCGCCCCACCACCGACCGCGTACGCGAAACGTTGTTTAACTGGCTGGCTCCGGTCATTGTTGACGCCCAATGTCTGGATTGCTTCGCCGGGAGCGGCGCGCTGGGGCTGGAAGCGTTATCGCGCTACGCTGCGGGGGCCACGTTGATTGAGATGGATCGTGCGGTTTCTCAGCAGTTAATTAAGAATCTGGCGACACTAAAAGCAGGCAATGCACGCGTGGTGAACAGCAACGCGATGTCATTCCTGGCGCAAAAAGGCACACCGCATAATATCGTGTTTGTCGATCCACCGTTCCGCCGTGGCTTGTTAGAAGAGACGATAAATTTACTGGAAGATAACGGCTGGCTGGCTGACGAAGCCCTGATTTATGTCGAAAGCGAAGTCGAAAACGGTCTGCCCACTGTTCCGGCAAACTGGTCATTACATCGGGAAAAAGTGGCGGGTCAGGTGGCTTATCGGCTGTATCAACGCGAAGCACAAGGAGAAAGTGATGCTGATTAATATTGGTCGTTTGTTAATGCTCTGTGTTTGGGGATTTTTAATCCTCAACCTGGTGCATCCCTTCCCACGCCCGCTGAATATTTTCGTTAACGTGGCGCTGATTTTTACCGTGCTGATGCATGGTATGCAGCTGGCGCTATTGAAATCCACTTTACCGAAAGATGGCCCGCAGATGACCACCGCCGAAAAGGTGCGGATTTTCCTTTTCGGCGTGTTTGAACTGCTGGTCTGGCAGAAGAAATTTAAAGTTAAAAAATAACCTTATTGTTCGCCTACAAAGCTGACAAAGCGCGTTCCTTTATAGCTCAGCGTACCTTTATCACCCACTGTCAGGGCGTGGTACTGCTGGGCGTCGAGGCGAAACGTCTGCTCCATTCCTCCGCTTTGCGGTTTGAAGCTTGCCTCATAGCGCATACTGGTGCCTGCCGGAGTCACTTCCTGCTGGCGCGAACGGCGATCGTTAATCGGTTTTTCCCGCTTGTTGCTCACCACCACCAGCTTTTGCTGGAGCGGTGCCATATCATTATCAGCTTTTTCCCGTCGTTGTTGCATAAAACGAAACGATGCGGCGACGATGATTAAGCCAATGATAACAATAAAGAAAAGAGGTGGTTTACTCATCTTTATCCCTCATCGGAAAATGCGGAAATAAGCATACCCTGCCAGTTATGGTGTTGTCATCCGTCCACCCTCGCCACTAAACTGGAAACAAGACCGTAGGCATTCCGCTTACGAAAAAATAACGAATTCAAGGAACTAAGATGCTTTGGTCGTTTATCGCTGTCTGTCTTTCCGCATGGCTATCTGTGGATGCATCGTATCGTGGGCCAACCTGGCAACGCTGGGTGTTTAAACCGTTAACCCTTCTTCTCCTGCTGTTGCTGGCCTGGCAAGCGCCGATGTTCGACGCCATTAGCTATCTGGTGCTGGCGGGGCTGTGTGCCTCACTGCTGGGCGATGCGCTAACCCTGTTGCCACGTCAACGTCTGATGTACGCCATCGGCGCGTTTTTCCTCTCGCACCTGCTGTACACCATCTATTTCGCCAGTCAGATGACGCTCTCTTTCTTCTGGCCTCTGCCGTTGGTGCTGCTGGTTCTGGGCGCGCTGTTACTGGCGATTATCTGGACGCGTCTGGAAGAGTATCGTTGGCCTATCTGCACGTTTATCGGCATGACGCTGGTGATGGTGTGGCTGGCAGGTGAACTGTGGTTCTTCCGTCCGACCGCTCCGGCGCTCTCTGCGTTTGTCGGCGCTTCGTTGCTGTTTATCAGTAACTTTGTCTGGCTGGGTAGTCACTATCGCCGACGCTTCCGTGCGGATAACGCCATTGCCGCGGCCTGCTACTTTGCTGGTCACTTCCTCATCGTCCGCTCGCTGTATCTCTGATAAAACTTGACTCTGGAGTCGACTCCAGAGTGTATCCTTCGGTTAATGAGAAAAAACTTAACCGGAGGATGCCATGTCGACTCCTGACAATCACGGCAAGAAAGCCCCTCAATTTGCTGCGTTCAAACCGCTAACTACGGTACAGAACACCAACGACTGTTGCTGCGACGGCGCATGTTCCAGCACGCCAACTCTCTCTGAAAACGTCTCCGGCACCCGCTATAGCTGGAAAGTCAGCGGTATGGACTGCGCCGCCTGTGCGCGCAAAGTGGAAAATGCCGTGCGCCAGCTTGCAGGCGTGAATCAGGTACAGGTGTTGTTCGCCACCGAAAAACTGGTGGTGGATGCCGACAATGACATCCGGGCACAAGTTGAATCTGCGGTGCAAAAAGCGGGCTATTCCCTGCGCGATGAACAGGCCTCCGACGAACCACAAGAATCACGCCTGAAAGAGAATCTGCCGCTGATTACGCTTATCGTGATGATGGCGGTAAGTTGGGGGCTGGAGCAGTTCAATCATCCGTTTGGTCAACTGGCGTTTATCGCGACCACGCTGGTTGGGCTGTACCCAATTGCTCGTCAGGCATTACGGCTGATCAAATCTGGCAGCTACTTCGCCATTGAAACCTTAATGAGCGTAGCCGCTATTGGTGCGCTGTTTATTGGCGCAACGGCTGAAGCTGCGATGGTGTTGCTGCTGTTTTTGATTGGTGAACGACTGGAAGGCTGGGCCGCCAGCCGCGCGCGTCAGGGCGTTAGCGCGTTAATGGCGCTGAAGCCAGAAACCGCCACGCGTCTGCGTAACGGTGAGCGTGAAGAGGTGGCAATAAACAGCCTGCGGCCTGGCGATGTGATTGAAGTTGCGGCAGGTGGGCGTTTGCCTGCCGACGGTAAACTGCTCTCACCGTTTGCCAGTTTTGATGAAAGTGCCCTGACCGGAGAATCCATTCCTGTGGAGCGCGCGACGGGCGATAAAGTTCCTGCAGGCGCCACCAGCGTAGACCGTCTGGTAACGCTGGAAGTGCTGTCAGAACCGGGTGCCAGCGCCATTGACCGGATTCTGAAACTGATTGAAGAAGCCGAAGAGCGCCGCGCACCTATTGAGCGGTTTATCGACCGTTTCAGCCGTATTTACACGCCAGCGATTATGGCCGTCGCCCTGCTGGTAACGCTGGTGCCGCCGCTGCTGTTTGCCGCCAGCTGGCAGGAGTGGATTTATAAAGGGCTGACGCTGCTGCTGATTGGTTGCCCGTGTGCTTTAGTTATCTCCACGCCCGCGGCGATTACCTCCGGGCTGGCGGCAGCAGCGCGTCGTGGGGCGTTGATTAAAGGCGGCGCGGCGCTGGAGCAGCTGGGTCGTGTTACCCAGGTGGCGTTTGATAAAACCGGTACGCTGACCGTCGGTAAACCGCGCGTTACCGCGATTCATCCGGCAACGGGTATTAGTGAATCTGAACTGCTGACACTGGCGGCGGCGGTCGAGCAAGGCGCGACGCATCCACTGGCGCAAGCCATTGTGCGCGAAGCACAGGTTGCTGAACTCGCCATTCCCGCCGCCCAATCACAGCGGGCGCTGGTTGGGTCTGGCATTGAAGCGCAGGTTAACGGTGAGCGCGTGTTGATATGCGCTGCAGGGAAACATCCGGCTGTTGCATTTGCTGGTTTGATTAATGAACTGGAAAGCGCCGGGCAAACGGTAGTGCTGGTAGTACGTAATGATGACGTGCTTGGTGTCATTGCGTTGCAGGATACCCTGCGCGCCGATGCTGCAACTGCTATCAGTGAACTGAACGCGCTGGGGGTTAAAGGAGTGATCCTCACCGGCGATAATCCACGCGCAGCGGCGGCAATCGCCGGGGAACTGGGGCTGGAATTTAAAGCGGGCCTGTTGCCGGAAGATAAAGTCAAAGCGGTGACCGAGCTGAATCAACATGCGCCGCTGGCGATGGTCGGTGATGGTATTAACGACGCGCCAGCGATGAAAGCTGCCGCCATCGGGATTGCAATGGGTAGCGGCACAGACGTGGCGCTGGAAACCGCCGATGCAGCATTAACCCATAACCACCTGCGCGGCCTGGTGCAAATGATTGAACTGGCACGCGCCACTCACGCCAATATCCGCCAGAACATCACTATTGCGCTGGGGCTGAAGGGTGTTTTCCTCGTCACGACGCTGTTAGGGATGACCGGACTGTGGCTGGCAGTGCTGGCAGATACCGGTGCGACGGTGCTGGTGACGGCGAATGCGTTAAGGCTGTTGCGCAGGAAATAAGGCAAACCGATCGCAACATTGAGCGCGATCGGTCCCCTCGCTCCTCTGGGGAGAGGGTTAGGGTGAGGGGAAAAGGCGGCATCGAAGCCAATCTGCCCCCATCAACCGCCTTTACGAATCAAATAACGATAAGGCAGTCCATCCGTCTCTTTCGCAACCAATTCGTGTTCCATAAAGGTACAAAACCCAGGAATATCGCGGGTCGTCGCCGGATCGTCAGCAATAATCAGCAACGTTTCACCTGGCTGCATATTGCGCACTGTTTTGCGCACCATCATTACTGGTTCCGGGCAGCGCAGGCCAAGTGCGTCGAGTGTGTGGTCAGGGCTGGAAAAGAGATCGGTCATTTTCTTCTCATCACATAAAAAAACGGCGCTAGTTTACGCCCTGTGAGTCCGTAAGCAAACCAGGTTAACGATTGCGTGAAAATTAACCATTGCATTGTCAACGTAAAGCAGTATCATGCGGCGGCTCGAAAAAAGGGTCAGCACGTTATTATGTTAAGGTAACAGACGTGTCGTACGTATTGGGTTCCCTCACCCCAATGGTTAATCAAAAAGGTACAATATGAACGTTTTCTCGCAAACTCAACGCTATAAGGCGTTGTTCTGGTTATCGTTATTTCATCTTCTGGTGATCACCTCCAGTAACTATCTGGTTCAGCTTCCCGTCTCCATTTTTGGTTTCCATACCACCTGGGGCGCGTTTAGCTTTCCGTTTATTTTCCTTGCTACCGACCTGACCGTGCGTATTTTTGGCGCACCGCTGGCCCGTCGTATCATCTTTGCGGTGATGATCCCGGCGTTGCTGATCTCCTACGTCATCTCGTCGCTGTTCTATATGGGCTCCTGGCAGGGATTCGGCGCACTCGCTCACTTCAACCTGTTTGTCGCCCGTATCGCCACCGCCAGTTTCATGGCCTACGCGCTGGGCCAGATCCTCGACGTGCACGTTTTTAACCGCCTGCGTCAGAGTCGCCGCTGGTGGCTGGCACCGACAGCGTCCACACTGTTCGGTAACGTCAGCGACACACTGGCCTTCTTCTTCATTGCCTTCTGGCGTAGCCCCGATGCCTTTATGGCTGAACACTGGATGGAAATCGCGCTGGTCGATTACTGTTTCAAAGTGTTAATCAGTATCGTTTTCTTCCTGCCAATGTATGGCGTATTACTCAATATGCTGTTGAAAAGACTGGCAGATAAATCTGAAATCAACGCTTTGCAGGCGAGTTAAAGGTTCGTTATCAGAGTTGTGATAAGATGGATGAATGAGCCGTTATGGCCGTTTATCGAAAGGAAGAAGTCAATGCGCAATCTGGTTAAATATGTCGGAATTGGCCTGCTGGTTATGGGGCTTGCGGCCTGTGATGATAAAGACACTAACGCTACGGCGCAGGGTTCGGTCGCGGAAAGTAACGCTACCGGGAATCCCGTCAACCTGCTTGATGGCAAGTTAAGTTTCTCGCTGCCAGCGGATATGACCGACCAGAGCGGTAAGCTGGGAACGCAGGCCAATAACATGCATGTCTGGTCCGATGCCACCGGGCAGAAAGCAGTCATCGTCATCATGGGCGATGATCCGAAAGAAGATCTGGCGGTGTTGGCGAAGCGTCTGGAAGATCAGCAACGTAGCCGCGATCCGCAGCTGCAAGTGGTAACCAATAAAGCCATTGAGCTGAAAGGTCACAAAATGCAGCAGTTAGACAGCATTATCTCCGCGAAAGGCCAGACGGCGTACTCTTCCGTTATTCTGGGTAACGTGGGTAATCAACTGCTGACCATGCAAATTACGCTGCCCGCTGACGATCAGCAAAAAGCGCAGACCACCGCAGAAAACATCATTAATACGCTGGTTATTCAGTAAGTTTTAAGATGATGAGATGGCCTCAGGGACGTGTTCCGGAGGCCGTTTTTTTAATCGCCACGTCAGTAATAACGCGATTGCGACCAGTCCCGCCGCCGCCAGATAAATCATCGGTACGCCCGCCCAGCTCATCACCAGCCCAGCCAGTGGTCCGGTCACGCCAAGCGATAAATCCATAAATACGGTGTAGGTTGCCAGCGCCGCCCCCTGATTTTGCTGTGGAACCGCTTTTACCGCCACTACGCCCAATGCCGGGAACACCAGCGAAAACCCTGCCCCCGCCAGTAAGACGCCGATTTTCGCCATCCACGGCATAGTCGCCACGCCAACCAATAGCAGGCCGATTATCTCAACGCTAAAGCAAATCATCGCTACGTTTAAGCCGCCGATACGGTTAATGCCGTTAGGGAATAACAAACGCGTACCGACAAACGCACAGCTAAACAGCGTCAGCGCGAAAGCCGCACCATCCCAACCTTTAGCGTCATAAAACAGCGTGATAAAGGTGGCGATGACGCCAAATCCGGCGGAAGCCAGTGCCAGCGCCATACCGTACAGCCAGACGCGCCCAAGCACCGCGCGAAACGGCAGCGGTTTGCCTTTACTGGCTTTTACCGTCGGACGCGGGATCGCCAACAAAATGGCCACCAGCGCCACGCCCATAATGATTAACGCTAACGCCTGCAAGCCGCCCCAGTGATAAAACACGACACCTAACGGCGCACCCATCGCCATCGCCCCGTAAGTGACAATGCCGTTCCACGAAATCACCCGCCCGATATGCAGCGAACCAACCACGCCAACGCCCCATAGGGTCGATCCCGTTCCGGCAAAACTTTGCCCAATCCCAAGGATGACGCGCCCCAGGCAAAGTAATAACAGGCTGATGACGGGCAGACTGGCGGTTAATCCTGCCGTCAGATATCCCAGACCGCTCAAAAAGCAGCCGCATAAACCGAAGACGACAATCTTTTTGGGTCCCAGCAAATCGGCGTAACGTCCGGCATGAGGACGGCTCAGCAAGGTGGCGAAATATTGCAGGCTGATAACCAATCCTGCCCAGAAAGCGCTAAAGCCCATCACATCATGGACATAGCCCGGTAATACAGCGAGCGGCAACCCGATGGTGAGGTAGCTGGCGAAGTTAAACATGACAATGGAGACAATGCGCAAATTCAGGCGCAATCCGTTTAGCGCGGGTTCGGCTACGGGTTCGGGCATGAGGATCACCACATTTTTACAACAGTGTTTCATTTTTACCACGTGCTGACGTGAAAATCAGCAGTAAGAATCAGAATATTGCTGGCGTGACTCCCGCTACACTTAATACAAAAAGTCACAAGGAAGCCCCAATGGAAACCCCTCAACCCGATAAAACGGGCATGCACATTCTGCTCAAGCTGGCCTCGCTGGTAGTGATCCTCGCGGGCATTCACGCAGCGGCAGATATCATTGTGCAGCTGTTACTGGCGCTGTTTTTTGCCATCGTCCTCAACCCGCTCGTCACCTGGTTTATTCGTCGGGGAGTACAACGCCCCGTTGCCATTACGATTGTGGTGGTGGTGATGCTGATCGCACTAACTGCGCTGGTCGGCGTACTGGCGGCATCGTTTAACGAATTTATCTCTATGCTGCCGAAGTTTAATAAGGAGCTGACGCGCAAACTTTTTAAATTGCAGGAGATGTTGCCTTTTCTTAATTTGCATATGTCGCCGGAGCGAATACTGCAGCGGATGGACTCGGAAAAAGTGGTTACCTTCACCACGGCGCTAATGACCGGGCTTTCCGGGGCAATGGCGAGCGTGCTTTTGCTGGTGATGACCGTAGTTTTCATGCTGTTTGAAGTGCGCCACGTCCCTTACAAAATGCGTTTTGCGCTAAATAACCCACAGATTCACATCGCGGGATTACACCGCGCACTTAAAGGCGTTTCGCATTATCTGGCGTTAAAGACGCTACTCAGTTTATGGACGGGTGTCATCGTCTGGCTGGGGCTGGCGCTAATGGGCGTACAGTTTGCGCTGATGTGGGCAGTACTGGCGTTTTTGCTCAACTACGTGCCCAATATCGGCGCGGTAATTTCCGCCGTACCGCCAATGATTCAGGTGCTGCTGTTTAATGGTATTTACGAATGTATTCTGGTCGGCGCATTGTTTTTAGTTGTCCATATGGTCATCGGCAATATTTTAGAGCCACGGATGATGGGCCATCGCCTGGGGATGTCCACCATGGTGGTATTTCTTTCATTGTTAATTTGGGGATGGCTGCTCGGCCCGGTAGGGATGCTACTTTCAGTACCATTAACCAGCGTGTGTAAAATCTGGATGGAAACCACCAAAGGCGGTAGCAAACTGGCGATTTTACTGGGGCCAGGCAGACCGAAAAGTCGGTTACCGGGTTAATAGCACCTCCTGAGCAGGCAATGGCCACCGTTTATCTAACAGTGGCCATTTGATTTGAGGAAATGAAGAAACATTATTCAGACAATTAATTTATAAAAACCATTCCTTAAGTCAAATATATATAAACGCCGAATAGCGATTAAATCCCTCTCAAAGAATGCACTGATAACAATCTGTTATTTTTATTGCCTCATTTTTCTCACTCACTTATAGTTGGTCCCCGCTGGCAGTAATTTAGTCATTTCAGAAATTTTTACTCTGATGTGCACTTACTGACTTATCTCACAAGTAATTTTTTCGCTAAATAAAGAATAGTGATGCCAGCAATTACAGTTAAATCTTGCTTTACTCGTAAAAACAATACTTTAATGGGGTTCTAATGAGACATTACATGAAATGGTTTGCGGCTATTGCTGTTGTGGGTGCTTTAGCGGGTTGCGCGCGTACTGCGCCAATTGATCAGGTTCACTCAACCGTCAGCGCTGGTCATACCCAGGAACAAGTGAAAAAAGCGATTCTGAAAGCTGGCGTTGAACGCAAATGGATTATGTCCGAAGCCGGACAAGGCGTAATTAAAGCACGTCAACAGTCACGCGATCATTCAGCCGAAATTCGCATTAACTACACGGCATCCAGCTACGATATCAATTATGAAAATAGCCAGAACCTACAAGCGTCAGGCGGACAAATTCATAAAAACTACAATCGCTGGGTCCGCAATCTCGACAAAGATATTCAACTGAATTTGTCAGCGGGCGCAGATTTATAATTCTTCCTAAAGTCGGGCCGTTGCGGTCCGATAATAATTTAATTCCCTCTTAACAGGTTGTGCCCAACATGTACGAACAGGATTCTCTTAGCGCACTGGATGCGATTACCGAAGCTCAACGCATTGCCTTTGCCCCTATGCTTTTTCAAACAGCACTCTGCCTACGTAATGCGGGTGTACTTTCATATCTGGATCGGCAAGGCAAACATGGCGCAACGCTGGCTGATATCACCGAACATAGCCATATCAACGAATATGCGGCCAGCGTTCTGTTAGATATGGGCTTAAGCGGGCGAATTATTACCTGTAAAGAGGGAATGTATTACCTGGCGAAAATCGGTCATTACCTCCTGCATGACACTATGACTCGCGTGAATATGGATTTCACCCAGGATGTCTGTTACCAGGGGCTCTTCTTCCTCGCCGATTCACTCAATGAAGGAAAACCGTCCGGGTTAAAAGTATTTGGCGACTGGTCGACGATATATCCGGCACTTTCACAATTACCAGACGCCGCTCGTGAAAGCTGGTTTGCGTTTGATCATTACTATTCAGATGGCGCATTTAACGCCGCACTGCCTTATGTATTCGCCAACAACCCCACAACATTGTACGATGTAGGCGGCAATACGGGTAAGTGGGCTTTGCGTTGCTGCAAATACAATGAAAACATCGCCGTGACGTTATTAGATCTGCCACAACAAATCGTACTAGCGAAAGAAAATATCGCGAATGCAGGTTTTTCTGATCGCATAGATTTCCATGCGGTGGATATGCTAAGCGATGCCCCATTACCGGGCGAGGCTGATATCTGGTGGATGAGCCAATTTTTAGACTGTTTTTCACCCGAACAAATAATTAGCATACTCAGCAAAATCGCCAGCGTAATGAAGCCTGGCGCAAAAGTTTGCATCATGGAGTTGTTCTGGGATGCGCAGCGGTTTGAAGCAGCATCATTTAGCCTGAACGCGTCCTCACTTTATTTTACCTGCATGGCAAACGGTAACAGCCGTTTCTATAGTGCAGAGAAATTTTACGACTATCTGAATAAAGCAGGATTCCAGGTAGCAGAGCGCCACGATAATTTAGGCGTTGGGCATACACTTTTGATATGCCAAAAGAAATAATCGTCACTTAATAATTTTGGTTTACCGCGGGCGCGCGTTGATGAAATTTACATTAAATATTACCGACTGGCAGGCACTGGCGCCTGGACTTAGCGAAGCGCAGCAATGGCAAGCATGGTCGCGCCAGCCGTGGGCGATTGACCCTGCCGCGCCGTTGGCAAAATTAAGTGAACTGCCAATGATGACCGCCCGCCGCCTCAGTTCAGGCAGCAAACTGGCTGTTGAATGCGGTCTGGCAATGCTACGCCGCCATCAGCCAGACGCCGTTTTGTATACCAGTCGTCATGGCGAACTGGAGCGCAATTACCGCATTGTTCATGCACTGGCAACCGAACAGGCGCTTTCTCCGACGGACTTCGCGCTCTCCGTACACAACTCTTCCGTGGGTAACCTGACCATTGCGGCCAAACAGCCGATCGTTTCGTCATCGCTTTCTGCTGGTCGCGACACTTTCCAGCAAGGTTTGTGTGAAGTGCTTAGCCTGTTACAAGCGGGATACCAGCGCGTGCTGATGGTCGATTTTGATGGCTTTCTGCCTGAGTTCTATCACCCACAACTGCCATCAGAAATGCCGACCTGGCCGTACGCCGTCGCGCTGGTGATTGAAGCTGGCGATGACTGGCAATGTGAAACGCAGTCAGCCATTGCGGGCAATGAAACATCACTGCCGCAAAGCATGTTGTTTTTACAGCACTATTTACAAAATGCAGACGCATTTTCACTGCCTGGCGAGCGCGTGCAATGGCGCTGGAGCCGCAGATGAGTAAGCTGATGTCACGTCTGGAGTGGACCTGGCGACTGGTCATGACCGGGTTATGTTTTGCCCTGTTTGGTCTCGGCGGCCTGCTGCTTTCTGTCGTGTGGTTTAACATATTGTTAGTTTTGGTGTGGGATACTTCCCGCCGCCGTCGTTTGGCGCGTCGCAGCATTGCCGCCAGTTTTCGCCTGTTTTTAACTGTCGCGAAAGGGCTTGGCGTGCTGGATTATCGTATTGATGGCGCTGAAATTTTACGTCAGGAACGCGGTTGCCTCGTCGTAGCCAATCATCCCACGCTGATCGATTACGTGCTGCTGGCGTCAGTCATGCCAGAAACTGACTGCCTGGTGAAAAGCGCGCTGTTAAAAAATCCTTTTCTTGGCGGCGTCGTGCGGGCGGCAGATTATTTAATCAACAGCGAAGCTGAAACCCTGTTACCCCGCTGCCAACAGCGACTGGCACAGGGTGACACTATCCTGATTTTCCCCGAAGGCACGCGAACGAAGCCCGGTGAAAAAATGACGCTGCAGCGCGGGGCGGCGAATATTGCCGTGCGCTGTGCCAGCGATTTACGCATCGTGACGATCGGCTGTAGCGAGCATCTGCTGGATAAACAAAGTAAATGGTATGACGTTCCACCTGACCGGCCGTTTTTTACGGTTGAAGTCCATGGTCGGGTTGAAATCAATAAATTTTACGATGCAACTTCACAAGAACCGGCGCTGGCAGCAAGGCAGTTAAACCGGCATCTTTTGCTTCAATTACAACAAGGTTGTTTACCTCTCTCAGGAATAAATAATGCAAGCGCTTTATCTGGAAATTAAAAACCTCATCATCAGCACCCTCAATCTGGACGAGTTGACTCCTGATGATATCGAGACCGATGCGCCGCTGTTCGGCGACGGTTTAGGACTGGATTCCATCGATGCCCTGGAACTGGGGCTGGCAGTGAAAAATCAATATGGCGTTGTACTTTCTGCGGAAAGTGAAGAGATGCGTCAGCACTTTTTCTCCGTCGCCACTCTGGCCTCTTTCATTGCTGCGCAACGTGCCTGAGGAAAGCCATCATGACAGAACAACAAACCGTCTATCAGGAAGTCTCAGCCCTGCTGGTTAAGCTGTTTGAAATCGATCCGCAGGACATCAAACCTGAAGCGCGCCTGTACGAAGATCTGGAACTGGACAGCATCGACGCCGTTGACATGATTGTGCACCTGCAAAAGAAAACCGGTAAGAAAATCAAGCCGGAAGAGTTTAAAGCAGTGCGCACAGTTCAGGATGTCGTAGAGGCTGTAGAACGCCTGCTACAAGAAGCCTGATCTGATGTCGGGCATTCGCTCGCTACCGATGATTAAGCTGCTGACTGGATTATTGCTGCTCGCCTGGCCGTTTGTGATTTGGTTTGGCCTGGCGCATAACGGCCTGCACTGGTTGTTGCCGCTAATAGCGTTGCTGCTTTTGTTGCGCCTGCGCCAGACCCGTCGCCGGGCGGGGCCGCTACAAGCCGTCACACAAATCGTCGCTGTCGTGGGCATCGCATTGTGTGTCGCCAGCTTTCTGTTGAAAACGCACCAGCTACTGCTGTTTTACCCGGTAGTGGTTAACGCGATCATGCTGGCGGTTTTTGGCGGTTCGCTGTGGTCGACAATGCCGATAGTTGAGCGGCTGGCACGTTTGCAGGAGCCAGACCTCCCGGAAAAGGGCGTGCGCTATACCCGCCGTGTCACGCAAATCTGGTGCGGCTTTTTCATCATTAACGGCGGAATTGCCCTCTTTACCGCGCTTTATGGCGATATGTCGTTATGGACCGCCTGGAACGGCATGATTGCTTATTTGTTGATGGGAACGTTAATGGCAGGTGAATGGCTGGTGCGCCGTCAGGTGATAAAAAGAGATCGCTCATGAAGCAGACCTTACCGCTTGCACGCTGGCTGACTGCGCCACGCCCTGATGACACGCCCATTGCGTGGCTGGACGAAAGCTCGTGGACACTGGGCGATTTGCGTCACGATGTCGCGCAACTTATCTGCCGCTTGCAGCAACAGCCGGGTGAACGCTGGGCGCTGTGCTTTGAGAACAGCTATCTATTTATCGTTGCCCTGCTCGCCACGCTACACGCCGGAAAAACGCCGGTGCTTCCGGGGCATAACCGTGTCATCCAGCTTAATGAGCAACGTGAACTGTTCGATGGTGTACTTAGCGACAGCGAACTTAACTGGCAAGGTTCATTGCTGTTGGTAGCAAGTTCCCCACAAGTCGCGACACAATCATTCACCTTTGCCGCTATAGCGCCAGACGCTTATATCGAGCTGTTTACCTCCGGTTCTACGGGGCAGCCAAAGCGGGTAATTAAGCCTGTTCATTTGCTGGACCGTGAAGCAGAACTGCTGGCTGAACGATTAGGCGCACGTCTTGCCGGATGTCGTGTCGTCGGTTCCGTTTTGCCGCAGCATTTGTACGGCCTGACTTTTCGCGTTTTCCTGCCAATGGCGCTGGGATTACCGCTGCACGCCGCCATGCTCTGGTATGTCGAACAGTTTGCCGCATTGAGTCACCAGCATCGCTATATCTTCATCAGCAGCCCGGCATTTTTGAAGCGTCTGGATGCTCAGCTATCCCCGCCGCCTGTTCAGGTGCTTCTCTCTGCTGGCGGTGAGCTGCCGTGGCAGGACGTACAATATACCGAGAGCTGGCTGCGCGTCTGGCCTGATGAAATCTTCGGCAGCACGGAAACCGGCGTCATTGCCTGGCGTTACCGCGAACAAGAGCAACGCCGCTGGCGGCCCTTTCCAGGTATGCACTTCCAGGTCGAAGGTGAAGCATTTCGCCTCTTTTCACCGCTGATAGCGGAAGATAACGGCCTGTTGCTCGACGATCTCTTGCAGTTTAGCCAGGACGGTCAGTTCCATCTGATGGGGCGTCGTGGGCGCATCGTTAAGATTGAAGAAAAACGTATTTCACTCCAGGAAGTAGAACAACGTCTGCTGGCGCTGGACGGCATTCGCGAGGCGGCGGCAGTTCCCGTTACGCGCGGCGGGCGTCAGAGCATCGGCGTTTTGCTGGTGCTGGATGACGAAGCTCATCTGCAATGGCAGAACGGCGGCGGGCATAGCCAGGAAATGACCTGGCGGCGATTACTGCGTCCGACCCTGGAGCCAGTTGCTATTCCGCGTTACTGGCGCGTTATTGATGAAATGCCAGTAAACAGTATGAACAAGCGTGTCTATGCGCAATTACAGGAGTTATTTCATGAAGCCCCATGAAATCGAGCGCCATCAGGCACAAGCGAATCACCTTGAAATTGTTCTGCATCTCAGGGCGGATCTGTTCTGGTTTCGCGGTCATTTTGCCGTGCAGCCGTTACTTCCAGGAGTTGCACAAATCGACTGGGCGATGAGCTACGCGCTTGCCCTGCTCGCGCCTGGCTGGCGTTTTCACTCTATTCAGAACATCAAATTCCAGTCCCCGTTGCTGCCGGAAAACCGCGTCACGCTCACGCTTAACTGGCAGGAAGAACGCCAGATTCTGAGCTTTAGCTATCAGCGTCACGACGGTGACGCCCGCCACACCGCCAGTAGCGGGAAGATCCGCCTATGTCGGTAAACTTTTCTCCCTGTGTGTTGATCCCCTGCTACAACCACGGTGCGATGATGCCGGGCGTGCTGGCGCGTCTTAAGCCATTTAATCTGCCCTGTATTGTGGTGGATGACGGCAGCGATGCCGCCACGCAACAGCAACTGGATAATCTGGTTGCCGAACAGCCTGGCGTGACCTTAATTCGCCTGGCAGAAAACGCAGGCAAAGGCGCGGCGGTAATGCGCGGCTTACAGGCGGCGGCAGACGCGGGCTTCAGCCATGCGGTACAGGTGGATGCTGACGGTCAGCACGCGATTGAAGACATCCCTAAACTGCTGGCACTCGCTGAACAGCAGCCTGCGGCGCTGATCTCCGGCCAGCCGATTTACGATGACTCCATCCCCCGCTCACGGCTGTACGGGCGCTGGGTCACCCACGTCTGGGTATGGATCGAAACGCTCTCCCTGCAACTGAAAGACAGCATGTGCGGCTTTCGCGTTTATCCGGTTGCGCCAACGCTGCAACTGGCAAAATACGCCACCATCGGCAAGCGGATGGATTTCGACACTGAAGTGATGGTGCGCCTCTACTGGCAGGGAAACACCAGCTATTTCGTGCCGACCCGCGTCACCTATCCACTGGACGGGCTTTCGCATTTTGATGCCCTGAAAGATAACGTCCGTATCTCGCTCATGCACACACGTCTGTTTTTCGGCATGTTGCCGCGTATTCCTTCACTGCTGATGCGCAGCTCTTCCAGCCACTGGGCGCGGCAGAGCGAAGTGAAAGGATTATGGGGAATGCGCCTGATGCTGCTGGTCTGGCGTCTGCTGGGAAGAACGGCGTTTACCGCGCTGCTTTACCCGGTGGTGGGCGTCTACTGGCTCACCGCTGCTCGTGCGCGTAAAGCGTCGCAAGCCTGGCTCGCCCGTGTGCGCCAACAACAACCACAGGCAGCAAAAATCAACAGCTATCAGCACTTTCTACGTTTCGGCAACGCCATGCTCGACAAAATCGCCAGCTGGCGCGGCGAGCTGCAACTCGGGCGTGATGTGCTGTTTGCACCAGGCGCAGAAGCGGCACTTAACGTCAGCGATCCGCGCGGCAAATTGCTGCTGGCCTCGCATCTTGGCGATGTGGAAGTGTGCCGGGCGCTGGCAAAAATTCAGGGCTACAAAACCATTAACGCGCTGGTGTTTAGCGAAAACGCCCAACGCTTTAAACAGATAATGCAGGAGATGGCCCCGCAGGCAGGCATCAACCTGCTCCCGGTGACGGATATCGGCCCAGAAACCGCCATCCTGCTCAAAGAGAAGCTGGATAACGGCGAATGGGTGGCGATTGTCGGTGACCGCATCGCCGTCAACCCGCAACGCGGCGGCGACTGGCGAGTCTGCTGGAGTCCGTTTATGGGCCAGCCTGCGCCCTTCCCGCAGGGGCCGTTTATTCTTGCGTCTATTTTGCGCTGCCCGGTGAATCTGATTTTCGCGCTGCGCCAGCACGGCAAGCTGCATATTCACTGCGAAACCTTTGCCGACCCGCTGCTGTTGCCGCGTGGCGAACGCCAGCAGGCGCTGCAAAACGCTATCGATCATTACGCCGCGCGTCTGGAATATTACGCGCTCCAGTCCCCCCTCGACTGGTTTAATTTTTTCGATTTCTGGCAACTGCCGGAAGTCCAGGACAAGGAGTAAAGGGTGCTTAACGATCCCCGATTTACCGCTGAAGTCGAGCTGACCATTCCCTTTCACGACGTCGATATGATGGGCGTGGCCTGGCACGGTAACTATTTTCGCTACTTTGAAGTGGCCCGCGAGGCGCTGCTCAACCAGTTCAATTACGGCTATCGGCAGATGAAAGAGTCCGGTTATTTGTGGCCAGTGGTCGATGCGAGGGTGAAATATCGCCACGCCCTCACCTTTGAGCAACGCATCCGCGTGCGTGCGCATATCGAAGAGTTCGAAAACCGTCTGCGGATTGGCTATCAGATTTTCGATGCCGAAACGGGAAAACGCGCCACCACCGGATACACCATTCAGGTCGCGGTCGACGAGCAAAGCCGCGAACTGTGCTTTGTCAGCCCCGATATTCTGTTTGAACGCATGGGAGTCAAACCATGAAATTTTTACCGCTGCTGGCGCTGCTGATTAGCCCGTTTGTGAGCGCCCTGAACCTGGACGATCTTCAGCAACGCTTTACCGAACAGCCAGTGATCCGCGCCCATTTCGATCAAACCCGGACGATTAAAGATCTGCCGCAGCCGCTACGATCTCAGGGCCAGATGTTGATCGCCCGCGACCAGGGGCTGTTGTGGGATCAAACCTCACCATTTCCCATGCAACTATTGCTGGACGATAAACGCATGGTGCAGGTGATCAACGGTCAGCCGCCGCAAATCATCACGGCAGAAAATAACCCGCAGATGTTCCAGTTTAACCACCTGCTGCGCGCGCTGTTCCAGGCCGATCGCAAAGTGCTGGAACAAAACTTCCGCGTTGAATTTGCTGACAAAGGCGAAGGCCGCTGGACACTGCGCCTGACGCCGACCACCACGCCGCTGGATAAAATTTTCAACACCATCGATCTCGCCGGGCAAACCTATCTGGAGAGCATTCAGCTTAATGATAAACAGGGCGATCGCACCGATATCGCTCTTACCCAACATCAACTGACGCCAGCGCAACTGACCGATGACGAACGCCAACGTTTTGCCGCCCAGTAAACGCCCGGCGCTGTTATGGGGGATCGTCTGCCTGGTCATGGCGGCGGCGTTGCTGATCCTGTTGCCGCAATCACGACTGAACAGTAGCGTACTGGCTATGTTACCCAAACAGGCGATGGGCGATATTCCCCCAGCGCTGAATGACGGCTTTATGCAGCGTCTGGACCGCCAACTGGTGTGGCTGGTCAGCCCCGGTAAAGAGGCTAATCCCAGGGTCGCTCAGGAGTGGCTGACGCTGCTGCAAAAATCCGCTGCGCTCGGCGACGTTAAAGGGCCAATGGATGTCGCCAGCCAGCAGGCGTGGGGAGCGTTTTTCTGGCAGCATCGCAACGGTCTGATTGACCCCGACACCCGCGCGCGCCTGCAAAACGGCGGCGAAGCGCAGGCGCAGTGGATCCTCTCCCAGCTTTATTCTGCGTTCTCCGGGGTAAGCGGTAAGGAGCTGCAAAACGATCCGCTGATGTTAATGCGTGGCTCGCAGCTGGCGATGGCGAAAAACGGCCAGCGTTTGCGGCTGATGGACGGCTGGCTGGTGACGCAGGATCCCCAGGGCAACTACTGGTATCTGCTGCACGGCGAACTGGCGGGATCGTCGTTTGATATGCAGCAAACCCACCAGCTCATCACGACCCTGAATACGCTGGAAAAGGATCTGAAAACGCGTTACCCGCAGGCTCAGTTGCTCTCACGCGGCACGGTGTTTTACAGCGATTACGCCAGCCAACAGGCGAAGCAGGATATCTCCACCCTGGGCGTGGCAACGCTGCTGGGGGTGATATTGCTGATTGTGGCGGTGTTCCGCTCTTTGCGCCCGTTGCTGCTGTGTGTGATTTCCATCGGCATCGGCGCGCTGGCGGGAACGGTCGCCACCTTGTTGATTTTCGGCGAATTACACCTGATGACGCTGGTGATGAGCATGAGCGTTATCGGCATTTCCGCTGACTACACGCTCTATTACCTCACCGAGCGGATGGTGCACGGCAATGACGTTTCGCCGTGGCAAAGCCTGGCGAAAGTGCGCAATGCCCTGCTGCTGGCGCTGCTCACCACCGTGGCGGCGTATCTGATTATGATGCTCGCCCCCTTCCCCGGCATTCGCCAGATGGCGATTTTTGCCGCCGTCGGGTTGAGCGCCTCCTGTCTGACCGTCCTGTTCTGGCATCCGTGGCTGTGCCGTGGCCTGCCGGTGCGTCCGGTTCCAGCGATGGCGCTGATGCTGCGCTGGCTGGCAGCGTGGCGGCGTAATAAAAAACTGTCGCGGGGTCTGCCCGTCGCGCTGGCGCTGTTTTCGCTGGCGGGGATGTCAATGCTGTGCGTCGATGACGATATCTCGCAGTTACAGGCGCTACCGCAGCATATTCTGGCGCAGGAGAAAGCCATCACCGCCCTGACCGGACAAAGCGTCGATCAAAAATGGTTTGTGGTTTACGGCGATTCGTCACAGCAAACCTTGGGACGGCTGGAGACATTTACCACCTCGCTGGAGAAAGCGAAAAAAGACGGCCTTATCAGCAACTACCGCACCATTCCGCTGAACTCCCTGGCGCGGCAGGAGGAAGATTTAGACCTGCTGAAAACGGCTGCCCCGACGGTAACAAAAGCACTGCAAAATGCCGGGCTGACGGCGGTGAACCCGGATCTTAACGCCATGCCAGTGAAGGTTGATGAATGGCTGGCAAGCCCCGCCAGTGAAGGCTGGCGTCTGCTGTGGCTGACGCTGGAAAATGGCGCAAGCGGCGTGCTGGTGCCGGTTGAAGGGGTTAAAAATAGCGCGGCGCTACAGGAAATCTCCAGCTATTACCCTTGTGGCATTGCCTGGGTTGATCGCAAAAACACCTTTGATGAATTGTTCGCACTTTACCGTTATGTGTTAACCGGCTTGTTGCTGGTGGCGCTGGCAGTAATTGCCTGCGGCGCAGTGGCCCGCCTCGGCTGGCGCAAAGGGTTTATCAGCCTGGTGCCTTCGGTGCTTTCACTGGGCTGCGGTCTGGCGGTGCTGGCGATGAGCGGGCAGGCGGTGAATCTCTTTTCGCTGCTGGCGCTGGTACTGGTGCTTGGCATCGGCATCAACTACACGCTGTTTTTCAGTAATCCGCGCGGCACACCATTAACTTCGCTACTGGCGATCACGCTGGCAATGCTCACCACCTTGCTGACGCTGGGAATGCTGGTATTCAGCGCCACCCAGGCCATCAGCAGTTTTGGCATTGTGCTGGTGAGCGGTATTTTCACCGCCTTCCTGCTTTCGCCGCTGGCCATGCCCGATAAAAAGAGAACAAAAAAATGATCAAACCCACATTCTGGCGAGCGTTCGCCCTGACCGCTACGCTTATCCTCACCGGCTGTAGCCACTCGCAACCAGAACAGGAAGGCCGCCCGCAAGCGTGGTTGCAACCTGGCACGCGCATCACGCTGCCTGCGCCGGGGATTTCACCCGCCGTCAATTCCCAGCAACTGTTGACCGGCAGCTTCAACGGCAAAACCCAGTCGCTGCTAGTGATGCTTAACGCCGACGACCAGAAAATCACCCTTGCCGGACTGTCGTCGGTCGGCATTCGCCTGTTTCTGGTGACCTACGATGCGCAAGGGCTACGCGCCGAGCAATCGATCGTCGTCCCACAGTTACCGCCCGCAAGTCAGGTACTGGCTGACGTGATGCTCAGCCACTGGCCGATTAGCGCCTGGCAGCCGCAACTTCCCACTGGCTGGACACTTCGCGACAACGGTGACAAACGCGAGCTGCGTAACGCCAGCGGCAAGCTGGTCACGGAAATCACCTATTTGAATCGCAAGGGCAAACGCGTGCCAATCAGCATTGAGCAGCATGTCTTTAAATACCACATCACCATTCAATACTTAGGTGACTGATATGATTTATATTTCCGCCGTCGGCATGATCAACGCCCTGGGAAATAACCTTGATGAGATCGCAGCCAACCTGACTCGCGGTGTCGCTCCCGGCATGCGTCCGCGCGCAGGCTGGTTGCAGGGGCATCCGCAGGCGGTCCTGGCTGGCGTGGATGGCGAGCTTCCGCTTATCCCGGAAAAATTCGCTGCGCACCGCTCGCGCAACAATCAGATCCTGCTGGCGGCGCTGGCGCAGATCCAGCCGCAAGTTGATGACGCTATCGCGAAATATGGTCGCGAGCGCATCGCGATTGTACTTGGCACCAGCACCTCCGGCCTGCATGAAGGCGACACGCACGTTAACCTGCGCACCCACGGACAGCCGAGCACCACGTGGCACTATGCACAACAAGAGCTCGGCGATCCGTCGCGTTTTCTCAGCCACTGGCTGGCGCTCGACGGCCCGGCTTATACCCTTTCAACCGCCTGCTCCTCCAGTGCCAGAGCGATGATCAGCGGGCGCAGGCTTATCGAAGCGGGGCTGGTCGATGCCGCCATTGTGGGTGGCGCAGATACTCTGAGCCGGATGCCGATTAACGGTTTTCACAGCCTCGAATCGCTCTCGCCCACCTTATGTCAGCCGTTTGGTCGTGACCGCGCAGGTATCACCATTGGCGAAGGGGCGGGACTGATGTTATTAACCCGTGAACCGCAGCCCATCGCGTTACTGGGCGTTGGTGAATCGAGCGACGCTTACCATATTTCGGCCCCGCATCCGCAGGGCGAAGGGGCGATCCGCGCCATTAACCAGGCGCTGACCGATGCGCAGCTTACGCCAGATGACGTCGGCTATATCAACCTGCACGGTACCGCCACACAACTCAACGACCAGATTGAATCGATGGTGGTTAACGCCCTGTTTGGCGAACGCGTACCTTGCAGTTCCACCAAACATTTGACCGGACACACGCTGGGCGCGGCGGGCATTACCGAGGCGGCAATCAGCATGTTGATTTTACAGCGTGATTTACCGCTGCTCGCTCAGGACTTCAGCCTGTCGCCGCGCGATCCCACGCTGCCACCGTGCGGCATTATCGAACAACCACAGCCGCTGGCACGTCCGGTGATCCTGTCCAATTCCTTCGCCTTTGGCGGCAATAACGCCAGCATTCTGCTCGGGAGGGTTTCGTGAGCCACTATTTATCCCCCGGCGCTTATCTGCCCCACGACGCGCCCATGTTACTGCTGGAAGACGTGGTGAGCGTCAGCGATGACAGCGCGGTGTGCCGCGTGGCGGTTTCGCCCAGTGGCGTACTGGCACCGTTTCTCGACCCGGACGGCAATCTCCCTGGCTGGTTTGCCCTTGAACTAATGGCGCAAACCGTCGGCGTCTGGTCTGGCTGGCATCGTCACCAGCAGGGCAAAAACAGTATTGAGTTAGGGATGGTTCTGGGCGCGCGTGAATTGCTTTGCACCGCTGGCATTCTGCCCGCAGGCCAGACGCTGACTATTACCGTCAAACTGCTGATGCAAGACGATCGCTTCGGCAGTTTTGAGTGCAGCATCAACGACGGCGAGGCGACGGGCCGCATTAACACCTTCCAGCCGACCGCGGAAGAACTTACCACCCTGTTTCAACAAGGAGCGTCCTGATGAGTCGTTCAGTTCTGGTTACTGGTGCCAGCAAAGGCATTGGTCGCGCCATCGCCTGCCAACTGGCGGCAGACGGCTTTAACATTGGCGTTCACTATCACCGTGACGCCGCAGGCGCTCAGGAAACGCTGAATGCCATTGTCGCTAACGGTGGTAACGGGCGTTTGCTCAGTTTCGACGTCGCAAACCGCGAACAGTGTCGGGAAGTGCTGGAGCACGAGATCGCGCAACACGGTGCCTGGTACGGCGTGGTTAGTAACGCCGGGATCGCCCGCGATGCCGCTTTTCCGGCTTTAAGCGATGACGACTGGGATGCGGTGATCCACACCAACCTTGACAGTTTCTACAACGTCATTCAGCCGTGCATTATGCCGATGATCGGCGCACGCCAGGGTGGACGCATCATCACGCTGTCCTCGGTTTCCGGCGTGATGGGCAATCGCGGACAGGTGAACTACAGCGCTGCCAAAGCCGGAATTATCGGCGCAACAAAAGCACTGGCTATCGAACTCGCGAAGCGCAAAATCACCGTCAACTGCATCGCGCCGGGGCTTATTGATACCGGGATGATCGAAATGGAAGAGAGCGCTCTGAAAGAGGCAATGTCGATGATCCCCATGAAACGTATGGGCCAGGCGGAAGAAGTTGCCGGGCTTGCCAGTTATTTAATGTCTGATATTGCGGGATACGTCACCCGCCAGGTTATTTCCATCAACGGAGGGATGTTATGACACGTCGCGTAGTGATTACAGGAATGGGCGGCGTGACTGCCTTTGGTGAAAACTGGCAGGACGTTTCTGCACGCTTACTGGCGTATGAAAATGCGGTGCGCAAAATGCCGGAGTGGCAGGTCTACGATGGTCTGCACACCCTGCTTGGCGCGCCTGTTGATGATTTCACGCTACCGGAGCACTACACCCGCAAGCGTATCCGTGCGATGGGCCGCGTGTCGCAAATGTCGACCCGTGCCAGCGAGCTGGCGTTAGAGCAGGCAGGGTTGATTGGCGATCCGATATTAACCAGCGGCGAAACGGGCATTGCGTACGGTTCATCGACCGGCAGTACCGGTCCGGTGAGCGAATTTGCCACCATGCTGACGGAAAAGCACACCAATAACATCACTGGCACCACCTATGTGCAGATGATGCCGCACACTACCGCCGTTAATACTGGCCTCTTTTTCGGCCTGCGCGGGCGGGTGATCCCGACCTCCAGCGCCTGTACCTCCGGCAGCCAGGCGATCGGTTATGCGTGGGAAGCCATTCGCCACGGTTATCAAACGGTGATGGTTGCTGGTGGTGCCGAAGAGTTATGCCCTTCAGAAGCAGCGGTATTTGATACGCTTTTCGCCACCAGCCAGCACAATGATGCGCCGAAAACCACACCTTCACCGTTCGATGAAAACCGCGACGGGCTGGTGATTGGTGAAGGCGCAGGTACGCTGATTCTCGAAGAACTGGAGCACGCCAAAGCGCGCGGCGCGACCATTTACGGTGAAATTGTCGGCTTTGCGACTAACTGCGACGCGGCACATATTACCCAGCCTCAGCGTGAGACCATGCAATATTGTATGGAAAAATCGTTAAAAATCGCCGGGTTAAGCGCACAAGATATCGGCTATATTTCGGCGCATGGTACGGCGACCGATCGTGGTGATATGGCAGAAAGTCTGGCGACAGCAACCATTTACGGTGATAATGTGCCGCTCTCCTCGCTGAAAAGTTATTTTGGTCATACGCTTGGTGCCTGTGGCGCGCTCGAAGCCTGGATGAGTCTGCAAATGATGCGCGAAGGTTGGTTTGCGCCTACGCTAAACCTGAATAAACCAGACCCGAATTGTGGCGCGCTGGATTACATCATGCATGAAGCCCGCAAAGTTGATTGTGAGTTTTTGCAGAGTAACAACTTTGCCTTTGGCGGCATTAATACATCCATCATCATTAAACGTTGGCCCTGATATGTATCGGATAGTTCTGGGGAAAGTTTCGACCTTAAGCGCAGCTCCACTGCCACCGGCTTTACGCGATCAAGCACCGCAAGGTCCACGACGCGAACGCTGGCTGGCGGGGCGTGCATTGCTTTCGCACACGCTTTCCCCGCTACCGGAGATCATCTATGGCGAACAAGGCAAACCTGCATTCGCGCCGGAAACGCCGCTATGGTTCAACTTAAGCCATAGCGGTGACGATATCGCCCTGCTGTTGAGCGATGAAGGCGAAGTCGGCTGCGATATCGAAGTGATTCGCCCGCGCGCCAACTGGCGCTGGCTGGCGAACGCCGTGTTCAGCCTCGGGGAACACGCTGAGATGGACGCCGTGCATCCCGATCAGCAACTGGAAATGTTCTGGCGCATCTGGACACGCAAAGAAGCCATCGTTAAACAACGTGGCGGCAGCGCCTGGCAAATCGTCAGCGTAGACAGCACCTATCACTCATCACTGTCGGTTAGCCATTGCCAGCTTGATAATTTAAGCCTGGCGATCTGCACTCCCACCCCCTTTACGCTCTCCGCCAACAGTGTGCAATGGATCGATTCAGTTAACTGATCCGCCCACCCGACTGTCCATCTTTTGATCCAGAACAGGTTATCAGTATGACGAATACTTAAAATCGTCATACTTATTTCCGCCATCTATTTTAATCCATTGGAGTTACCATGCTCTCCACACTCCGCCGCACTCTATTTGCGCTGCTGGCTTGTGCGTCTTTTATCGTCCATGCCGCTGCACCAGATGAAATCACCACCGCCTGGCCGGTGAATGTCGGGCCACTAAACCCGCACCTTTACACGCCTAACCAGATGTTCGCCCAGAGCATGGTTTATGAACCATTGGTGAAATATCAGGCAGACGGTTCGGTGATCCCGTGGCTGGCAAAAAGCTGGACTCATTCAGAAGATGGTAAAACCTGGACCTTCACCCTGCGTGATGACGTGAAATTCTCCAACGGCGAACCGTTTGATGCAGAGGCGGCGGCAGAAAACTTCCGCGCAGTGCTCGATAACCGTCAACGTCACGCCTGGCTGGAGCTGGCAAACCAGATTGTTGATGTCAAAGCACTCAGTAAAACAGAGCTGCAAATCACCCTGAAAAGCGCCTACTATCCTTTCCTGCAAGAACTGGCCCTGCCCCGTCCTTTCCGTTTTATCGCACCCTCGCAGTTTAAAAACCACGAAACCATGAACGGAATTAAAGCGCCGATTGGCACCGGGCCGTGGGTTTTACAGGAATCGAAACTGAATCAGTACGATGTCTTCGTCCGTAACGAAAACTACTGGGGCGAAAAGCCGGCGATTAAAAAGATCACCTTTAACGTGATCCCGGACCCGACTACCCGCGCGGTGGCGTTTGAAACAGGCGATATCGACCTGCTGTACGGAAACGAAGGGTTATTACCGCTCGATACCTTCGCCCGTTTTAGCCAGAACCCGGCTTACCACACCCAACTGTCACAGCCGATCGAAACCGTGATGCTGGCGCTCAATACCGCCAAAGCCCCCACCAACGAGCTGGCCGTACGTGAAGCTCTTAATTACGCGGTAAACAAAAAATCGCTGATTGATAACGCGTTGTATGGCACCCAGCAGGTCGCCGACACCCTGTTTGCTCCTTCTGTGCCCTATGCCAACCTCGGCCTGAAACCGCGCCAGTACGATCCGCAGAAAGCGAAAGCGTTGCTGGAAAAAGCCGGTTGGACGTTGCCTACGGGCAAAGACATCCGCGAGAAAAATGGTCAGCCGCTGCGCATTGAACTGTCGTTCATCGGCACCGATGCGTTAAGCAAATCGATGGCGGAAATCATTCAGGCTGATATGCGCCAGATTGGCGCAGATGTCTCACTGATTGGCGAAGAAGAGAGCAGTATCTATGCTCGTCAGCGCGACGGTCGTTTTGGCATGATTTTCCATCGCACCTGGGGCGCGCCATACGACCCACACGCCTTCCTGAGTTCAATGCGCGTACCGTCACACGCTGATTTCCAGGCACAGCAAGGATTAGCCGACAAGCCGCTGATTGATAAAGAGATCGGCGAAGTGCTGGCGACCCATGACGAAACGCAACGTCAGGCGCTGTATCGCGACATTCTGACCCGTCTGCATGACGAGGCGGTTTATCTGCCTATCAGTTACATCTCAATGATGGTGGTATCAAAACCGGAGCTGGGTAACATCCCCTACGCGCCGATCGCCACCGAAATTCCGTTCGAACAGATTAAACCGGTGAAACCTTAATGTTGCGTTACGTATTACGCCGCTTTCTGCTGCTGATCCCGATGGTGCTCGCCGCCTCGGTGATCATTTTTCTGATGCTGCGCCTCGGCACCGGCGACCCGGCGCTTGATTATTTGCGTTTATCTAACCTGCCGCCGACGCCGGAGATGCTGGCCTCTACCCGCACCATGCTGGGGCTGGATCAGCCGCTGTACGTGCAATACGGCACCTGGCTATGGAAGGCGCTGCATCTTGATTTCGGTATCTCATTCGCCAGCCAACGTCCGGTATTGGACGATATGCTGAACTTCCTGCCCGCCACGCTGGAACTTGCAGGTGCGGCGCTGGTATTAATTCTGCTCACTTCCGTACCGCTCGGTATCTGGGCGGCGCGCCATCGCGATCGTCTGCCGGATTTCGCCGTACGTTTCATCGCGTTTCTCGGCGTGTCGATGCCTAACTTCTGGCTGGCGTTTTTGCTGGTGATGGCGTTTTCGGTATATCTGCAATGGCTACCCGCGATGGGCTACGGCGGCTGGCAGCACATCATTTTGCCTGCGGTTTCCATTGCCTTTATGTCGCTGGCGATTAATGCACGGCTACTGCGCGCCAGTATGCTGGACGTCGCCGGTCAGCGTCACGTCACCTGGGCGCGGCTACGCGGCCTGAATGACAAACAGACCGAGCGTCGTCATATTCTGCGCAATGCCTCGCTGCCGATGATCACCGCCGTGGGGATGCACATTGGCGAACTGATTGGCGGGACGATGATTATCGAAAACATCTTTGCCTGGCCGGGCGTCGGGCGCTATGCGGTGTCGGCGATTTTTAACCGTGACTATCCGGTGATCCAGTGCTTTACGCTGATGATGGTGGTGGTTTTTGTGGTCTGTAATTTGATTGTTGATTTGCTCAACGCCGCGCTGGACCCGCGCATTCGTCGTCATGAAGGAGCCCACGCGTGAACTTTTTCCTCTCTTCCCGCTGGTCGGTACGCCTGGCGCTGATCATTATCGCCCTGCTGGCGCTGATTGCGCTCACCAGCCAGTGGTGGCTGCCGTATGACCCACAGGCGATTGATCTGCCGTCGCGCCTGCTTTCACCGGATGCGCAGCACTGGCTGGGTACCGATCATTTAGGGCGCGATATTTTCTCGCGGCTGATGGCGGCGACCCGCGTGTCGCTCGGCTCGGTAATGGCCTGCCTGCTGTTGGTGCTGACATTAGGGCTGATTATTGGCGGCAGCGCCGGGCTGATTGGCGGGCGCGTTGATCAGGCTACCATGCGCGTCGCCGATATGTTTATGACCTTCCCGACCTCGATTCTGTCATTCTTTATGGTTGGCGTGCTCGGCACTGGGCTGACCAACGTAATTATTGCCATCGCCCTGTCGCACTGGGCGTGGTATGCACGCATGGTGCGCAGCCTGGTGATTTCGCTACGCCAGCGCGAGTTTGTGCTGGCGTCACGGCTTTCCGGCGCGGGCCATGTGCGGGTGTTTGTCGATCATCTGGCAGGCGCGGTGATCCCCTCGCTGCTGGTGCTGGCGACGCTGGATATTGGTCATATGATGCTGCACGTCGCGGGGATGTCCTTCCTCGGCCTCGGCGTGACCGCGCCTACCGCCGAATGGGGCGTGATGATTAACGACGCGCGCCAGTATATCTGGACCCAGCCGCTGCAAATGTTCTGGCCGGGGCTGGCGCTGTTTATCAGCGTGATGGCCTTTAACCTGGTGGGTGACGCACTGCGCGATCATCTGGATCCTCATCTGGTGACGGAGCACGCACACTAATGCCGCAACAGATTGAACTGCGCGATATCGCGCTACAGGCCGCGCAGCCGCTGGTGCACGGTGTATCGTTAACCCTGCAACGCGGGCGTGTGCTGGCGTTAGTCGGCGGTAGCGGCAGCGGGAAATCATTAACCTGCGCCGCGGCGCTGGGCATTCTCCCCGCAGGCGTTCGCCAGACGGCGGGGGAAATTTTAGCCGATGGCAAACCGGTTTCTCCCTGCGCCCTGCGCGGCATCAAAATTGCCACCATCATGCAGAACCCGCGCAGCGCCTTTAATCCGCTGCACACCATGCACACCCACGCGCGGGAAACCTGCCTGGCGTTAGGGAAACCCGCCGATGACGCCACACTTACCGCTGCCATAGAAGCGGTGGGGTTGGAAAACGCCGCGCGCGTGCTGAAGCTCTACCCGTTCGAGATGAGTGGCGGTATGTTGCAGCGCATGATGATTGCGATGGCGGTGCTGTGCGAATCACCGTTTATCATCGCCGATGAACCGACTACCGACCTTGATGTGGTAGCGCAGGCGCGCATCCTCGATCTGCTGGAGAGCATTATGCAAAAACAAGCGCCGGGAATGCTGCTGGTGACCCATGATATGGGCGTTGTGGCGCGTCTGGCGGATGATGTGGCGGTGATGTCGCACGGTAAAATTGTCGAACAGGGCGATGTAGAAACGCTGTTTAATGCCCCCAAACATGCGGTAACGCGCAGCCTGGTTTCCGCTCATCTCGCCCTCTACGGTATGGAGCTGGCATCATGACTTTACTTAACGTCTCCGACCTTTCCCATCACTATGCGCACGGTGGATTTAGCGGAAAACATCAACACCAGGCGGTGCTGAATAACGTTTCCCTGACCCTGAAAAGCGGCGAAACCGTCGCCCTGCTGGGGCGCAGCGGCTGCGGAAAAAGCACTCTCGCGCGGCTGCTGGTAGGCTTAGAGTCTCCCTCACAAGGGAATATTAGCTGGCGCGGCGAACCGTTGGCAAAGCTCAATCGCGCCCAGCGTAAAGCGTTCCGCCGCGATATTCAGATGGTATTTCAGGACTCCATCAGCGCCGTGAATCCGCGCAAAACCGTGCGCGAGATCCTGCGTGAACCGATGCGCCACCTGCTATCGCTGAAAAAAGCCGAACAACTGGCGCGCGCCAGCGAAATGCTGAAGGCGGTCGATCTCGATGACAGCGTTCTAGACAAACGCCCACCGCAGTTAAGCGGCGGTCAGCTCCAGCGCGTCTGCCTGGCTCGCGCGCTGGCGGTCGAACCGAAACTACTGATTCTGGATGAAGCCGTTTCTAACCTTGATCTCGTGTTACAGGCGGGCGTCATTCGCCTGCTGAAAAAGCTACAACAACAGTTTGGCACTGCCTGCCTGTTCATCACTCATGACTTACGCCTGGTGGAACGCTTTTGCCAGCGAGTGATGGTGATGGACAACGGGCAAATCGTCGAAACCCAGGTGGTGGGAGATAAATTAACCTTTTCCTCTGACGCCGGACGTGTGCTACAAAACGCGGTATTACCCGCATTCCCCGTGCGCCGTCGCACCACAGAAAAGGTTTAACGCAAATGCAACGAGTCACCATCACGCTTGATGACGATTTACTGGAGACGCTGGACAGCCTGAGCCAGCGTCGTGGTTATAACAACCGTTCCGAAGCTATCCGCGATATTCTGCGGAGTGCCCTGGCGCAGGAAGCTACCCAGCAGCACGGCACGCAAGGTTTCGCGGTGCTGTCGTATGTGTATGAACACGAAAAACGCGACTTAGCCAGCCGTATTGTTTCCACCCAGCATCATCACCACGATCTCTCGGTTGCTACTCTGCATGTGCACATTAATCACGACGACTGTCTGGAAATTGCCGTGCTGAAAGGTGACATGGGCGACGTGCAGCATTTTGCCGATGACGTTATCGCCCAGCGCGGCGTGCGGCACGGGCATTTGCAGTGCTTGCCGAAGGAAGATTGAGTTCTTTTAGAAACGAGAAAGAAAAGATATTAACTGAACTTAATTTATAAAATTAAGTTCAGTTGCATAGATAGATCCTGTAAAGGCAGATATTCTGCGTAATGTACGCCGCTAAAATTTATAAATGATTCAAACGCTCATTTAGCGTTTCAATAATATAAGTA
The DNA here is from genome assembly GCF_046487585.1 of Escherichia sp. WS1265. NCBI lineage: Bacteria > Pseudomonadati > Pseudomonadota > Gammaproteobacteria > Enterobacterales > Enterobacteriaceae > Escherichia > Escherichia sp. WS1265. The sequence goes on along the minus strand of NZ_JBJQJE010000010.1, from coordinate 146,124 downwards.
TTTACAGAGACTTGTTGCTGCGCAGCCGCATTAGTAAGGCGTTCACTCAGCGATTCTGGATAGCGTAATGTAAAGGTCTTAATCTTTTCTGTATGCGCATACGGCTCAATACCCGCAGCTTTACAATCCTCAAGATACTCTCGCAGGGAAAGCTCCCCTTCTTTTTGCAGCCCCTGAATACTGTCAGAGACAAAATCACAATAACCTGACAAGCCCAGGAATTTGCCACGAAATGCATTCAGTTCTGGCACGTAAGTGATAACTGCAGGTTGCCCGGCAATCTCCATAGAGTTTGGTGTCTTCAGTTTGATCATGGTTTTACCCCTATATTTAGTCACCAGTCACGCACGCTTTCTACAGCGCCTTTATCGGTATCTGGCGACGGATGAGGCCGATGGAAACACGCAACGCTCATATTTAGTATGAACTTACAACGCGAACCTCTTCCTTCCTTAATTTCTCCGCCTAATGCTTTAACCAGTGACTCTATATCAGACCACTTAATCCCTTGAGGAACAGGAGATTTAAATATTTGATCCAATGTATTTTTTTGTTTCTTCCGTAAAGCCTGTACCTGGGTTCTCATGGCATGTCCTTATGACTTCACTTTATGACATCAATAGTATGACATCACAATATGAAGTCAAGTTTCCCTTCCTTACGCCATTGTCCCAATTGTCTTCCTGAATCTCAGCAGTGCGATGGTGAAAAACGCGCCGCCAATTGCCATCAGTGTCAGGAACTGCGGCCAGACGATTTCGAATCCTGCACCACGGTAGAGAATGGCTTGCGCGAGGCTGACAAAGTGTGTCGTCGGCATGGTCAGCATAATGTCCTGCACCGTCTGCGGCATACTTTCGCGCGGCGTGGATCCACCGGAAAGCATTTGCAGCGGCAGCAGCACCAGAATCACCAGCAGCCCCAGTTGCGGCATTGAACGCGCTATCGTCCCCATAAAAATGCCGATTGACGTGGTGGCAAACAGACTGAGCGCCACGCCCAGCATAAACAGCGGGATCGAGCCTTCAATCGGTACGCCCAGCACGCCTTTCACCATCAGTACCAGCGATAATCCCGACACCACCAGCACCACCAGCCCCATCGACCAGACCTTCGCCATCATGATCTCAAACGGCGTTATCGGCATCACCAGTAAGTGTTCCACCGTGCCGTGTTCACGCTCGCGGATCAGTGCCGATCCGGTCAACACAATCGCCAGCATGGTAATGTTGTTGATGATCGCCATCACCCCGCCAAACCACGCGGGATCGAGGTTCGGGTTAAAGCGCATCCGGGTTTCCAGCGATACCAACGGTTCGCTATTATCACGGTAGCGCGCGACAAAGCTGTTCACTTCACCGTTGATAATATTCTGGATATAACCGTTGCCAGTGAATGCCTGGCTCATGCGCGTGGCATCGACGTTCACCTGAATGTCCGGCTGGCGTCCGGCGAGGACATCACGCTGAAAATTAGGCGGAATATTTATCGCGAAGGTATAGCGTCCGGCGTCCAGCCCGGCATCCATCTCATCGGCGGTGATCATCTCCGGTGGCAAAAACCACGGGCGATAGAAGCTGTTAACGATCCTGTTCGATAACTGCGATTGATCCATATCGGCAATGGCGATCGGCGCGAGGTTCAACGATCCTGGCGTAACGGTCGCTGACGAATACACCGACACCGTAAACGAGAAGACAATCAGCGTCAGCATCGCTTTATCACCGAGCAAACTGCGCAACTCTTTGATACCCAGATTAAAAATATTGCGTAAATGGCGCATCATCCCTCCTGTTTTTTCAGCAGCAGGATGCTTAAGCCCATCACCAGCGGGATGGCTATCAGCAGCGGGATAAAAAGTTGCCACAAATCAGTCAGATCCAGCGCTTTCGAGAACGTCCCGCGGGCGATAGTCAGAAAATGACTGGTCGGGTAAACCTCGCCGATCCAACGTCCTGGACCTTCCAGCGAAGCTACCGGATCGATCATCCCGGAAAACTGTGTCGCCGGGATCAACGTGATAATCGCCGTACCGAAAATGGCGGCAATCTGGCTTTTCATAAAGGTGGAGATCAGCAGCCCCATTCCGGTGGCAATGATGATATACAGCAGCGCCGCCAGGGTGAGCGTCAGGAAACTGCCTTTATGCGGTACGCCAAACACAAACACCGACAGGCCGCAGAGCAGGAAAAAGTTCAGCATCCCCAGCGCAATGTACGGCAGCTGTTTGCCAAGCAAAAATTCGCTACGGGTGGTGGGAGTCACGTAAAGGTTGATAATCGACCCTAGCTCTTTTTCCCGCACCACGCTAAGAGCGCTTAGCATTGACGGGATCATCATCAGCAGAAGCGGGATCACCGCCGGAACAATCGCTGGCAGGCTTTTTACATCCGGGTTATAGCGATAGCGCGTCTCAATATTCATCAGCCCGTTTTGGCTGGCGGGCGTGGATTGTCGGCTCGCTACATCCTGTAACCAGCTCTGGTGCATAGCCTGCACGTAGCCTTTTACCGTTTCGGCGCGGCTCGGCATTGCACCGTCGATCCAGACACCGAGTTCCACGGGTGTACCACGCGCGATATCGCGCCCGAAATTGGGTGGGATCTCAATTGCCACCGTGATATCGCCTGCACGCATCCGGCGATCCAGCTCGTCATAACTGGTGAGCGGTGGTTGTTCGATAAAGTAACGGGAACCGGAGAGATTGAGCGTCCACGCCTGACTACTGACGGTCTGGTCGCGGTCGAGTACCGCAAAGCGCAGGTTTTCCACATCCATACTGATGCCGTAACCCATTATCAGCATCAGGATCACCGTTCCCATCAGCGCCAGCGTCGAACGTACCGGATCGCGTCGCAGTTCCAGTGCTTCGCGACGGCTGTAGCTAAACAGACGGCGCAGACTAAATCCCTGACGCGGCGCGTGGGTGGCGTCGTGTACCACGGGCGGCGCTTCGGCTTCGCTGCTCTGCCCTGCAGCTTCCTGCAAATAGGCGATAAATGCCTCTTCCAGACTGGCGGCTCCGCGTTTTTCAACCAGCTCCTGCGGTGTACCGTTGGCAAGCACTTTTCCGGCGTGCATCAGGGAGATACGGTCACAACGTTCCGCTTCGTTCATAAAGTGGGTGGAGATGAAGATAGTCACTTTGTCCTGGCGCGAGAGATCGACCATCAACTGCCAGAACATATCCCTCGCCACCGGATCGACGCCAGAAGTAGGTTCATCGAGGATTAACATCTCCGGGCGATGAATCACCGCCACCGCCAGCGAAAGCCGCTGGCGAATGCCGAGCGGCAATGACTCCGGCAGAACATCTTCAACGTCGTTGAGCTTAAAACGCTCGCTCATTTCAGCCACTCGCGCGGGAATTTCCGCTTCCGGGATGTGAAACAAACGGGCATGTAACTCCAGGTTTTGCCGCACGGTGAGCTCGTTATAGAGCGAAAACGCCTGCGACATATAGCCCACCCGACGGCGAGTATCGATATCTTTTGGATCAACCGGCTGCCCGAACAGCCACGCCTCACCTTCGCTGGCGGGCAGCAGTCCGGTAAGCATTTTCATGGTGGTGGATTTACCGCAGCCATTCGAACCAAGAAAACCAAAAATCTCCCCGCGTGGAATGCGGAAATTGACGTGATCAACGGCAACGAAGGAACCAAAACGCATGGTCAGATCGCGCGCTTCGATGGCAATCTCTGCGTTTTCAGGTTGATATGGTGGGATCACTACCGCCTGATGCGCCTGGCGTTGTGCTTGCGGTAACAGATTAATAAATGCTTCTTCCAGCGTGGCGCTTTGCGTTTGCTGCCGCAACTCTTCGGCGCTGCCAGTTGCCAGCACTTCTCCGGCATTCATCGCTACCAGCCAGTCGAAGCGTTCGGCCTCTTCCATGTAGGCGGTGGCGACCAGCACGCTCATATTGCTCTGCCGCTGGCGAATACTGTCGATCAGATCCCAGAACTGGGCACGGGAGAGCGGGTCAACCCCCGTTGTTGGTTCATCAAGAATCAACAATTCCGGGTCGTGGATTAACGCACAGCACAGCCCCAGTTTTTGCTTCATCCCGCCGGAGAGTTTCCCTGCCGGACGATCGCGAAACGGTGCTAACCCGGTGCTGGTCAGCAGCTCATTAATTCGCACTTCCCGCTCCGCTTTGTCGTGACCGAACAGGCGGGCGAAAAAATCGACGTTTTCATACACCGACAAGGTGTGGTAGAGGTTTTTACCCAGCCCCTGCGGCATCCAGGCGATGCGCGGGCAGACGTCACGGCGATGCTTCGGATCGCGCATATCGCCGCCCAGCACCATCACATTGCCCTGCTCAATGACACGAGCACCGGAAATCAATGACAATAAACTCGACTTCCCGACGCCATCCGGACCAATCAGCCCAACCATGCAGCGGGCCGGAATATCGAGAGTGATATTGTTCAGCGCAACGGTTTTTCCATAATGCTGGCTCACGCCCGCCAGTTGCGCGACAGGCGGGACGGGAACCAGTTCCAGATGCGTCATTGCGGCAACCTCACCACCAGGTCTTCAGGCCACGGAAGTTCTTCATTCACCCGCACCCACGCTACGCCCGGCAAACCGGTTTTGACATATTCCAGATGCAGCTGGAGTAATTCCGGTGGGATACGCGCTTTGACACGGAACATCAGTTTCAGCCGTTCATCGCTGGTTTCGACGGTTTTTGGCGTGAACTGGGCGACGCTGGCGACAAAACTGATGGTTGCAGGAATACGCAGATCTGGCGCGGCATCGAGGATCAGCCGGGCTTCACCGCCCAGTTTCAGCGTGCCCGCCTGTTCGGTTGGCAGGAAGAAGGTCATATAGACGTCGCTGAGATCGACCATATTCAGTACCCGACCGCCTGCTGCCAGCACTTCGCCTGGCTCGGCAACCCGATACTGCACGCGTCCGTCACGCGGGGCTTTCAGTTCGCTGTCATCGATATCTGCGGCAATGCGCCGTTCAGTGGCTTGCGCGGCTTCGACGCGGGTTTGCGCCTGAATGATATTGGTGCGTGCCGCCTCTATAGCGGCTTTAGAAGCAGAAACCTGGGCTTTTGCTGATTCCAGCGCAGCTCGGGCGCTCTCAGCGGCGGCGCGGTCGTCATCCAACTGTTGCGCAGAAATAGCTCCACGTTGGGCAAGCGAGCGGGAACGCGTATGACGTTTAGCCACGGAGTCCAGTTCGGCCTGGCGTTGATTGACCAGCGACTGTGCGGCGCGAGTTTCGCTTTGCCGTTGCTCCAGCAAAGCCTGCGCGGCAGCAACGGCGCTTTGCGCTTCTTTGATTTGCGCGATGGCTTCCAGTCGCTGCTCCTGCAACACGCGAGTATCCATCTTCGCCAACACTTCGCCTTCGCGAACAAACTGGCCTTCTTTCACCAGAATGGTATCGATACGCCCGGCAATTTTGCTGGCGATATCCACTTCCGTCGCTTCAATGCGCCCATTACTGACGGCAAAGCCTTCCGGCACACCTGCCGGGCGCAACAGCCACCACGCCACGACGGCAGCCACCGCCAGTAACCCGACAACCCACCACGCCAGATGGCGCTTACTCTTATCCATAATCGACCCGCCATAATCCCTGTAAACAAACGACGCGTGTTACAACTGCCGCCGAACGACGTTCAGCGGATTCTTCCATCCGGGATAAGAAGGAAACGGCAAATACGACCAGCGCGCAGAGCATTGAGCGCCAATGGGGAAGGCTTAGTGAAAACGGGTAGTAATGTTGTCATCATCAGCATTCCTGGCCGTAAATGAAACACGCATACTCATAAGTGTGATCTATAAAACTGGCTGACAAAACGGTATCCATCCTGTTGGATAGCGTTTCACGCCTGTTCAGTTGCAGGAACAGAGCATTCCTTTTTACGTTTTATCAACAGTCTCAACCAGATAGTAACATTAATATTCATGTTGTCTATGGTTCAGAGCTGTAACATTGTGCGCCTTCTAATCAAAGGCATAAGTCCATTTCTGTTTTTTTCATGCTGGTAAGACTTCCAGGGAGTGGTTATCTCAGGCCCTGCACCAGGGTTAATTTGGCAATTATGCATGCTGAACATTCTTCCAGCATGTTTACTGTCACGGGCGTTAAGACCTAAAACTGTCCCCGTTTCACCTATGCGTTCTCTTCCACCATTACCGTTATGTGCAACAACTTGATTTATACCTAACATTTGTGAGCATGCTAATAGTTCTTCAAGTTTCGGTCTGTAATCTGTCGAAACAGAAAAATAACGATTAAAGGATCGACAAGAGATAGCCCGGCTAGTTTTAAACTTTTTACCATTAATGATGGCATGATGCTTCTTATTAATAATTGCCGCTAATTCGACCGGATCGAGAGCATTGGTCATTTCATCAATAGAGACTGTTATCGGTCCTATAATGTAACGTTTTCGCTGATCATCAAAAGTTATCCCATGATGATTTGCCATTATTTTGTATTTAGGGTCATAGAAACATACAGGATAATCTTTTATCCCAGCGTAGGTATCCTCATCAAGTGGTTTCATACGCGTGAAGTTCTGCATATAGTTACCATTGCAGTTTGTTTCATGATTTCCAGCTAATACATGAACGTTTTCATTGATACTCATTATACGTTTTAACAAATCGATGATAAATTGATCGCCACAGATATTACTAAATCGATCGCCGGTTTGGTCACCCAGAAACGTACATGGCGTCACAGCGTCTTTATTAATAACTAAATAAGGCTGAAGACTTTCTAAAACTATATCTCTTCTGTTCAGAATACTGATTATTGTATTAACATTAGTGTCAAGTTGCTCATTAAAGTTCTCCCTTAGCAATACGTTGAGAACTTCATCTTCTATATTAAGCAACTGGCTAAGGAAGTTTTCTCCTTCAGCCATGATTCCCAAATATCCCGTTGCCAAAAGCGCGTACAAAACTGCACCGACTGAGCCATCGGTATCGCCAAAATAGGTCGGCCTGGTACTTGTGGGATCAACAGGTGAACAATTGGAGAAATAGGTTCTGTCAGCGAACTGGGGTTTTATAATTGTTTCGAATTTAATATCAAATACATTGTATTGCGATATTTTCCAGTTCCAGATGGGTTTGTACGACTCAGTAACTGCAACATCATTAGCATTATCATTTACTGTCATATTATTAAGTAAATAAACAATGCTGCACCAATTAATATCGGTATCATCAAGAGGGCAACCGTAATTTTTACTATTAATTGTCACAATAAACTGATAACTATTATTCCTACGTAGAATATGGGCACGCATGCCCGATAGCATACTATATTTTTCTGAATGATTCGTTTGTATGGTAAATGAAATTTTGTCATCTTGAATAGATTGTTGGAAACGTTCTATTTGCCAATCATCAATTTTTTCCACAACTTCACCGAGCATTGTCCTGGCAATACTTGATATATCATCACCTATACCATTTGCAATATACCCAAACAGTTCTTTAGTGAAGTTGGTAACATGCTCTTGCACCATATCATTTGTTGCGATTGTCGTTGTACTGCCGTTAGTGCCTGCCACAGTTCCAATTTTCATCTTTTACCTCATATTATTCACCGCGAGGAATACATAGTTAACATTTTATCTTATGACATACACCTCATGTTCGATGGAAAAATAATTATATTTTGCACAAATCATTCAGCCTTAAAGCATAATATGAAATTTCTTATCTCATAGCAGAGAAAGTCCCTAAAGATTGTAGAGGCGTCATCAGAACATGCCTCTACAATCGATTAAGAAAACCTATGAAATACTGGCAGGATTAAAAAGACATACCACCGTATTCATGGAGTTTTAATGAGATTGAAAACAACTAAGCCCTGAGGAATAAATTATTTTATTATTTTTATCACGTGCTTCCTTCAGGGAATTTAGCCCCATAATACCATTGTCAAATTGTTGATTCTGATCTACCCCAGGCCCATGATGGCCATATTTTTGTCTAATGTATTTGCTGGGGTCTTCACCTTTGAGTGTCTCCCCACATATGAAGATACGTTCACGTGCTGGTCTGAAATCAGTAGTGTTATCAAAATAATTAGCATATACAGGTGTGGGTTTCAAAGTATTGCTTCGGATTAGATGGAATAGAGGATCATCCATGTGTTCTTTATGTTTTTTATTAAAAATATTGGCTAATTCTTCAGGATCAGTAGGATTTTTCATCTGATTAAATGGAACCTGCAAAGCACCGAGACAATAACATTTTTTTTCTTCATCTCTTATTATTCCGTGATGACTGGTTAAAACTTGCCTTTCTGAGTCATAATTACAAACATCGAGCGTTTTAATTAAGTTATACGTATCACCGGCAGAGAGTTTATGATTTGCTAATCGTGCAGTATAGTTACCATTAAAATTGATTTCATGATTTCCAGCCAGAACGACGACATTTTTATTAATACGGCTATCTTTATTACCCTCCATATTTCGCATAGAATTTAGCAAAGTAAGGATATATTTATCACCAAAAATAGTACTAAATCTATCGCCTGTATGATCCCCAAGGAAGATACAAGGGGTTATCGCATCGTCCTTTAAAAAAACATGTTGATGCAACTCATTCAAGATCATGTCTCTCGTATTTAATAAATCGTAGAGCACTTTATTATTTTTATGTTTGTATGCAAATGAAGCCATGTCTTCGTGTTTTAATAATTCACATAATAAACTCCAACCCTTTTCCCTGATGCCTATATGCCCTGAAACGAGCAATGCATAAAGTACAGCGCCTACTCTTCCATCTGTATCGCCAAAATAAGCCGTGTTGGCATTTTGTGGGTTAATCACACCACACTGTTTATAAAAGTCTATTTTTGAAAACACAGATTTAACATAGTTAGCAAACTTATCCTTAGGAAACGTCTCTTTAGAGACATCCCAACGCCAGTCAGCTTTAAAATTACCACTAAGAAGAGTAAAGAAATTTTCAGGTATGATAGAAAGCCCACCAACTTTATAAATTATGTCAGATTTATCCCCAGAGGAATTAATAAAATAATAACCGCCCTTACACTCAACAGTAACGGTAATGGGAGACGATAATTTTAACACATGGTTATTGTCTGGTATAATTGTAAAGATAAACGTGTCAGTAGTATTGTCGGCGAATCTATTATATTCTTGAATATCTATAGAAGGTTCACTATTGTAAAACCATACTTTCTCCATCTGGTGACTACGATCATTTACCTTCCAGTGACCATGTTGCAGGAAATAGATGATATGCAGGCCAAAATCGTTATCTATTTGCGAATGTTTATTCAGCTTATCAATTTCAACTATCTTTGCACGATGTTTTTTATCAACCTTGCCATGGTGTTGATGACTGTTAACTTTATCTGAATGCTTATCTTGATGGCTTGAAGAGATGTTTATAATCTGATTGTGAATTGCTTTCATAAATAACCTGTGATATTTTTGAATTGTTTGTAACAAAATAAATAATACATGTCAGAAAGACATATTTACGACGATATAAAACAATAATACTTATATGTTCGCTGATTTTAAGCACCGATGCTATCCGGTCTTTTACCAAATAATGAAAAAGAATCCCTCCCTGGAAGATAATTGTAAAAAACAACAGAATAAGAATTAATCTTAGGATAAATATTTATTTACCATGGCCTTTTGAACGCTGAAAAGTAGCGCTCTGCAAAGTAAATCCCGCTATAGTTATGCTATGCATTTGTCTTTAATGATATCTCGTCATTGTATTAACAGGCTGAAATTATCATTAATGCACGTTTCAATATTAGCAGGGATACCTGAGGAGTTTAAAGTGAACATATATATCGGGTGGCTTTTCAAATTAATCCCTTTAATTATGGGCTTGATTTGTATCGCGTTAGGTGGCTTTGTGCTGGAAAGTTCAGGGCAAAGCGAATATTTCGTCGCGGGTCATGTGCTCATTTCTCTGGCAGCCATATGCCTGGCATTATTCACTACCGCATTTATTATCATTTCGCAGCTCACGCGCGGCGTTAATACGTTTTACAATACATTGTTCCCCATTATTGGCTATGCGGGGTCAATTATCACCATGATATGGGGTTGGGCACTGTTAGCAGGCAATGATGTGATGGCAGACGAGTTTGTTGCCGGCCATGTTATTTTTGGCGTTGGTATGATTGCCGCCTGTGTATCGACAGTGGCAGCGTCATCCGGTCACTTTCTGCTCATTCCCAAAAACGCAGCAGGGAGCAAGAGCGATGGAACACCGGTACAGGCTTATTCGTCATTAATCGGTAATTGCCTCATTGCCGTTCCCGTTTTACTCACCCTGCTCGGTTTCATTTGGTCTATTACGCTGTTACGTAGTGCCGACATAACTCCGCATTATGTCGCCGGTCACGTATTGCTTGGGTTAACCGCAATCTGTGCCTGTCTAATTGGCCTTGTTGCCACAATCGTCCATCAAACACGTAATACGTTCTCATCCAAAGAGCACTGGCTGTGGTGTTATTGGGTTATTATTCTCGGCTCAATCACGGTGCTGCAGGGCATATACGTGTTAGTCAGCTCCGATGCAAGCGCCCGACTGGCTCCCGGCATTATCCTCATTTGCCTCGGAATGATCTGTTACAGCATATTCTCAAAAGTCTGGCTACTGGCACTGGTCTGGAGACGTACCTGTTCGTTAGCCAACAGAATACCGATGATTCCCGTCTTCACCTGCCTGTTTTGCCTTTTCCTGGCATCGTTTCTTGCGGAAATGGCGCAGACCGACATAGGGTATTTTATTCCTTCGCGGGTTCTGGTCGGTTTGGGAGCGGTATGCTTTACGTTGTTCTCAATCGTTTCAATATTAGAAGCGGGTTCTGCTAAAAAATAATTGCAACGTACCGGTTAAAACCAGCGTTGATTATTTGCGTAACGCTGGTTTTTCTTAGGTATCATGAAATAACGCAGCATTAATGCATAGTGGTTAAGTATAAAAAAACAGCAAAGTTGCTGATTTTTTCAGCCTGTTCATATTTTATAAAGATCTGGCCACTGGGTGAGTTTTCAATCACCTTTCCTTCCACCTTATGTTAAGCCTGGAGGGTTTCAGTTCACAGGCTCATTAGAAAATAATCACAAGATAACCACTATCAAAATTAGCTCATTTTTAATGCGACTCTAATAATTTTCATCTTTAGGAAATAGCTCAGGACGACTTCGCTGCAATCAAATCCTGCGCACAAGCCCATGCACTCGACCACGCCCACTGGAAGTTATAGCCCCCCAGCCAGCCGGTGACGTCCATCACTTCGCCGATGAAGTACAGCCCAGGCACTTTGCGCGCTTCCATCGTCCGTGAAGAGAGTTCGTTGGTGTCCACGCCGCCGAGCGTCACTTCGGCAGTGCGATAGCCTTCAGTGCCGTTGGGTTGTACGCGCCAGTCGGTCAATGTACTAATCAGTGCCTGTTGGTCACGCACGTTGAGCTGTTTTAGCGAGACATCCGGGATTTGCCCGAGTTGTTGTAAACGTTCAACCAACCGCTTCGGTAGATGAACCGCCAGAGTGTTTTTCAGGCTCTGATTCGGATGTGCATTACGCTGCTCATTCAGGAAGGTTTCGAGGTCCACATCCGGTAGCAGATTGATACTGACAAATTCACCCGGTTGCCAGTAGCTGGAAATTTGCAACACCGCCGGTCCAGATAAGCCGCGGTGGGTGAAGAGTAAGTTCTCACGGAAAACGGTGCCGTTTTCAGCGGTAATCACGGAAGGTACCGCCACGCCCGCCAGCACCTGTAACTCTTCGAGCAACGGTTTATGCAGAGTGAATGGCACCAGGCCCGCGCGGGTCGGCAGCACGTTGAGGCCAAATTGTTCGGCAATCTTATAACCAAACGGCGACGCGCCCAGCCCCGGCATTGACAGTCCACCGGTCGCGATGACCAGCTTTTCGCAACCGACAGTCATGCCGTTCAGTTCAAGCGTGAAGCCTGTTTCATCCTTCGCCACACTCAGCACTTCGCTACGCAATCTGAAGGCCACATTGCCCTTCTCGCACTCATCCACCAGCATGTCGACAATCTGCTGCGCGGAGTCATCGCAGAAGAGTTGCCCTAACGTTTTCTCGTGCCAGGTGATGCCGTGTTTATTGACCAGATCAATGAAATCCCACTGGGTAAAACGCGCGAGTGCAGATTTACAAAAATGCGGATTCTGGCTCAGATAAGCGCCCGGTTCGACATAAAGATTGGTAAAGTTGCAGCGCCCACCGCCAGACATGAGGATTTTGCGCCCTGGTTTTTTACCATTATCGATCAGCAGAACCCGGCGCCCTGCCTGACCTGCCAGCGCAGAACAGAACATACCCGCCGCACCAGCGCCTATAATAATGGCATCAAGCCTTTCCACGTTGCGCTCCTCTAAGAAAAAACGGGCGTGAATTGTAAAGATTCCTCAGTGGTCGCACCAGCATCAATATTACTAAAAGGAAGTATTTACCTGAATTATATAAGATAATTATTTTTTGAGTGAAATCCATACAGGAGGCAAATCAAAAAAAGTCTATATTTCACTTTGCCCGCGCCGCGAAAGTCACTGATAATGCGCCGCGTTCATGTCCTCAAAATGGCGTAACGTCCTATGCTACATTTGTTTGCTGGCCTGGATTTGCATACCGGGCTGTTATTATTGCTTGCACTGGCTTTTGTGCTGTTCTACGAAGCCATCAATGGTTTCCATGACACAGCCAACGCCGTGGCAACCGTTATCTATACCCGCGCGATGCGTTCTCAGCTCGCCGTGGTTATGGCGGCGGTGTTCAACTTTTTGGGTGTTTTGCTGGGTGGTCTGAGTGTTGCCTATGCCATTGTGCATATGCTGCCGACGGATCTGCTGCTTAATATGGGATCGTCTCATGGCCTTGCCATGGTGTTCTCTATGTTGCTGGCGGCGATTATCTGGAACCTGGGTACCTGGTACTTTGGTTTACCTGCATCCAGCTCTCATACGCTGATTGGCGCGATCATCGGGATTGGTTTAACCAATGCGTTGATGACCGGGACGTCAGTGGTGGATGCACTCAATATCCCGAAAGTATTAAGTATTTTCGGTTCTCTGATCGTTTCCCCTATTGTCGGCCTGGTGTTTGCTGGCGGTCTGATTTTCTTGCTGCGTCGCTACTGGAGCGGCACCAAGAAACGCGCCCGTATCCACCTGACCCCAGCGGAGCGTGAAAAGAAAGACGGCAAGAAAAAGCCGCCGTTCTGGACGCGTATTGCGCTGATCCTTTCCGCTATCGGCGTGGCGTTTTCGCACGGCGCGAACGATGGTCAGAAAGGCATTGGTCTGGTTATGTTGGTATTGATTGGCGTCGCACCAGCAGGCTTCGTGGTGAACATGAATGCCACTGGCTACGAAATCACCCGTACCCGTGATGCCATCAACAACGTGGAAGCTTACTTTGAGCAGCACCCTGCGCTGCTGAAACAGGCTACCGGTGCTGATCAGTTAGTACCGGCTCCGGAAGCTGGCGCAACGCAACCTGCGGAGTTCCATTGCCATCCGTCGAATACCATTAACGCGCTCAACCGCCTGAAAGGCATGTTGACTACTGATGTGGAAAGCTACGACAAGCTGTCGCTTGATCAACGTAGCCAGATGCGCCGCATTATGCTGTGCGTTTCTGACACTATCGACAAAGTGGTGAAGATGCCTGGCGTGAGTGCAGACGATCAGCGCCTGTTGAAGAAACTGAAGTCCGACATGCTTAGCACCATCGAGTATGCGCCGGTGTGGATCATCATGGCGGTCGCGCTGGCGTTAGGTATCGGTACGATGATTGGCTGGCGTCGTGTGGCAACGACTATCGGTGAGAAAATCGGTAAGAAAGGCATGACCTACGCTCAGGGGATGTCTGCCCAGATGACGGCGGCAGTGTCTATCGGCCTGGCAAGTTATACCGGGATGCCGGTTTCCACTACTCACGTACTCTCCTCTTCTGTCGCGGGGACGATGGTGGTAGATGGCGGCGGCTTACAGCGTAAAACCGTAACCAGTATTCTGATGGCCTGGGTGTTTACCCTTCCGGCTGCGGTACTGCTTTCCGGCGGGCTATACTGGCTCTCCTTGCAGTTCCTGTAATCGCACGCACCAAAACGAGCGGGTCAGTTTACTGGCCCGCTTTTTTTATGCGTCATTATTGCTGAAGTGCTTAATGCCAAATCATCAATGCAATCAGGCTGACCACCACCAGACCACACAATGCGCTGGTCAGAATAAACTGCCGACGCACCCGCTCACAGCGGCGAATAAACTCATCATCGTGATGATCGCGATAACGTTGGGCATAGATATACCAAACGAGACGCACCTGTTTGTTGGGTTGGCCATGTGAGGTAAAAAAGCCCCCTCCATCAACATATTGATAGAGCAATGGATCGCAGTTACGCAGTACCACTAACAACGCGCGTAGTGATGAGAAATAGCGCGCCATGTTAACAATGCAAACGACACATAAAGCCCAAAATAATGCGACGGTGCTTATCATACCTCCTCCCCGGCGACCTGCCCGCGGAGTTCCACCCCGGGGCTACCGCTCCCGATACGCTGCCAATCAGTTAACACCAGGTCCTGGAGAAACCGCTTTTGTGGTGACCAACATCCGAGCGGCTCTATAGATAGTGTAGGAGATCAGGTTGTTTTTTTTCCAGAAGGTTAACCACTATCAATATATTCATGCCGAAAATTTGTTTATCTAACGGGTAAGCAAGGCGGATTGACGGATCATCCGGGTCGCTATAAGGTAAGGATGGTCTTAACACTGAATCTTTACGGCTGGGTTAGCCCCGCGCACGTAGTTCGCAGGACGCGGGTGACGTAACGGCACAAGAAACGCTAGCTGGCCAGTCATCGACAACTTTATGGAAGGAGTAACACTATGGCTTATAAACACATTCTCATCGCGGTCGATCTCTCCCCGGAAAGCAAAGTTCTGGTAGAGAAAGCAGTCTCTATGGCTCGCCCCTATAATGCGAAAGTTTCTCTGATCCACGTAGATGTAAACTACTCTGACCTATACACCGGGCTTATTGATGTGAATCTGGGTGATATGCAGAAACGCATCTCTGAAGAGACACATCATGCGCTGACCGAGCTTTCCACTAATGCAGGCTACCCAATCACTGAAACCCTGAGCGGCAGCGGCGACCTGGGCCAGGTTCTGGTCGATGCAATCAAGAAATACGATATGGATTTGGTGGTTTGTGGTCACCACCAGGACTTCTGGAGCAAACTGATGTCTTCCGCACGTCAGCTGATCAACACCGTTCACGTTGATATGCTGATTGTTCCGCTGCGCGACGAAGAAGAATAATCTTCCCTCTACGACGTGTTCCTGAACGCCCGCATATGCGGGCGTTTTGCTTTTTGGCGCGCCTTGTTACCTGATCCAGCGTAAACACCTTATCTGGCCTACGGTCTGCGTTCGCAATCAAAATCCCCAGCCAATACAATATTTAACACCATCATATTTTCCATCATTAGTGTGATCAGCTGGTTATTTTCTGTTGTAATAGTGTATTAATCTATTCACCGCATCAATATTAAGAATCTCTGACAGATGTAAACTTTTTCGCGCGTTATCCCTTACGCGTTCATACTTTTCAGGATGGTATTGGAAGGTTAATAAATATGAATACAACAACACCCATGGGGATGCTGCAGCAACCTCGCCCATTTTTCATGATCTTTTTTGTCGAGTTATGGGAGCGATTCGGCTACTACGGCGTGCAGGGCGTACTGGCTGTTTTCTTCGTTAAGCAGCTTGGATTCTCGCAAGAACAGGCTTTTGTCACTTTTGGTGCTTTTGCTGCGCTGGTCTATGGCCTCATTTCCATTGGCGGCTATGTCGGCGACCACCTGCTGGGGACCAAACGCACCATTGTTCTCGGAGCACTTGTGCTGGCGATTGGCTACTTCATGACCGGCCTGTCGCTACTTAAGCCTGACCTGATTTTCATCGCCCTGGGGACTATCGCTGTCGGTAACGGCCTGTTTAAAGCTAACCCAGCCAGCTTGCTTTCGAAGTGCTATCCGCCGAAAGATCCGCGGCTTGATGGCGCATTTACCCTGTTCTATATGTCGATCAACATCGGCTCGTTGATAGCGTTATCGCTGGCCCCTGTGATCGCTGATAGATTCGGCTATTCAGTCACCTACAACCTGTGCGGTGCAGGATTAATTATCGCGCTATTGGTTTACATCGCCTGTCGCGGAATGGTGAAAGACATTGGTTCTGAACCCGACTTCCGGCCGATGAGCTTCAGCAAACTGTTGTACGTGTTACTTGGCAGCGTGGTGATGATCTTCGTCTGTGCATGGCTGATGCACAACGTAGAAGTCGCCAATCTGGTGCTGATTGTTCTCTCCATCGTCGTCACCATCATTTTCTTTCGTCAGGCATTCAAGCTGGATAAAACCGGGCGCAATAAAATGTTTGTCGCCTTTGTCCTGATGCTCGAAGCGGTGGTGTTTTACATTCTCTACGCCCAGATGCCAACGTCGCTGAACTTCTTTGCCATCAACAACGTGCATCATGAAATTCTCGGCTTTTCCATCAACCCGGTCAGCTTCCAGGCGCTTAACCCGTTCTGGGTGGTACTCGCCAGCCCAATACTGGCAGGCATTTACACGCATCTGGGTAACAAAGGCAAAGATCTCTCTATGCCGATGAAATTTACTCTCGGCATGTTTATGTGCTCACTGGGCTTTTTGACGGCTGCAGCTGCGGGAATGTGGTTTGCGGATGCCCAGGGGCTGACATCGCCGTGGTTTATTGTGCTGGTTTACTTATTCCAGAGCCTGGGTGAACTGTTTATTAGCGCCCTTGGCCTGGCGATGATTGCTGCCCTGGTGCCGCAGCATTTGATGGGCTTTATTCTCGGGATGTGGTTCCTGACGCAGGCTGCCGCGTTCTTGCTGGGCGGCTATGTGGCAACATTTACCGCAGTACCAGACAACATTACCGATCCGCTTGAGACGTTGCCCGTCTATACCAACGTGTTTGGTAAGATTGGCCTGGTTACGCTGGGCGTTGCGGTGGTGATGCTGCTGATGGTGCCGTGGCTGAAACGAATGATTGTGACGCCCGAAAGCCATTAATTATTCTTGCAGAAAGCAGGGTAGCGATAACGCTACCCTGCTTTACTTTTACACCGGCGTTCCGGCATAAATATCAAAGCGATGCCCTTTGGTCACTACCGCGTTTGGCGTGGCGACATTCGCCAGCGGCGGCGCGTAGTCCGGGCGCTTTACCACCACGCGTTTGGTCGCCAGCAAGCGTGCAGGCTCCAGCAATCCATCGGCATCAAGATCCGGCCCCACCAGCGACTGAAAGACTCGCATCTCTTTTTTCACCAACGCGCTTTTCTGCTTATGCGGGAACATCGGGTCGAGATAGACCACCTGCGGGCGCGGAGTTATATCGGTCAGCGCCGTCAGGCTGGAAGCGTGAATTAACTGCAACCGCTCCTGCAACCAGCCGCCGATTTCCGCATCCGCATAACCACGCGCCAGGCCGTCGTCGAGCAATGCAGCAACCACCGGATTACGCTCCAGCATCCGCACGCGGCAGCCGACCGAAGCCAGCACAAAGGCATCGCGCCCCAGCCCTGCGGTAGCGTCCACCACGTCTGGCAAATAATCGCCTTTAATACCCACCGCTTTCGCCACTGCCTCCCCACGTCCGCCGCCGAATTTGCGACGGTGCGCCATCGCCCCGCCAACAAAATCAACAAAGATGCCGCCAAGTTTTGGCTCATCACGCTTGCGCAGTTCCAGATGCTCCGGCGTTAATACCAGCGCCATCAGGTTGTCTTCATCATGTTCCAGCCCCCAGCGGGCCGCCAGAACAGATAAGGCACCGTCTCCGGTGCCTGTTTCATCAATTAAGCAGATTTTCACTGAATGATCAGCCCTTAATGCCGTAATGCTCCAGCATCGCATCCAGCTGCGGTTCACGACCACGGAAGCGTTTGAACAGATCCATCGGCTCTTCTGAACCGCCACGGCTCAGAATGTTGTCGAGGAACGACTGTCCGGTTTCACGGTTGAAAATGCCCTCTTCCTCAAAGCGCGAGAAGGCATCTGCCGCCAGCACGTCGGCCCACAGGTAGCTGTAGTAACCTGCGGCATAACCACCGGCGAAAATATGGCTGAAAGCGTGCGGGAAACGGCCCCAGGATGGAGACGGTACTACGGCAACCAGTTTCTTGATTTCTGCCAGAGTTTCGAGGATTTTCGCTCCCTGATCCGGGCGGAACTCGGCATGGAGGCGGAAATCAAACAGGCCGAACTCCAGCTGGCGCAGAATAAACAGCGCCGCCTGGTAGTTCTTAGCCGCCAGCATTTTATCCAGCAGCTCCTTCGGCAGCGGTTCGCCGGTTTCATAGTGACCGGAGATAAACGCCAGCGCCTCAGGCTCCCAGCACCAGTTTTCCATAAACTGGCTCGGCAGTTCGACCGCATCCCACGGCACCCCGCTGATACCAGATACACCAGCAGTTTCAATGCGGGTCAGCATATGGTGCAGGCCGTGACCGAACTCGTGGAACAGGGTGATCACTTCGTCATGGGTAAACAGCGCCGGTTTACCATTTACCGGGCGGTTGAAGTTACAGGTCAGATACGCGACCGGTTTTTGCAGCGAACCGTCGGCTTTACGCATCTGGCCTACACAGTCATCCATCCACGCCCCGCCGCGCTTGTTTTCACGGGCATACAGGTCGAGGTAGAAGCTGCCGCGCAGTTCGTTGTTCTCGTCATACAGTTCGAAGAAACGTACATCCGGATGCCAGACATCAACATCTTTACGCTCTTTAGCGGTGATGCCGTAAATACGTTTCACCACTTCAAACAAGCCGTTAACCGCTTTGTTTTCCGGGAAGTACGGACGCAGTTGTTCGTCACTGATGCTGTAGAGGTGCTGTTTTTGTTTTTCGCTGTAGTACGCGATATCCCACGGCTGCAACTCATCCACGCCAAATTCGGCTTTAGCGAAGGCACGCAGTTGCGCCAGCTCTTTTTCACCTTGCGGACGCGCGCGTTTTGCCAGATCGGTTAAGAAATCAAGCACCTGCTGCGGATTTTCTGCCATTTTAGTGGCAAGGGATTTAAAGGCGTAGTTTTCAAAACCCAGCAGTTGCGCCAGTTCGTGACGCAGCGCGAGGATCTCTTCCATCACCTTGCTGTTGTCCCACTTTCCGGCGTTCGGGCCTTGATCGGAAGCGCGGGTGCTGTAAGCACGATACATCTCTTCGCGCAGAGCCTGGTTGTCGCAGTAGGTCATTACCGGCAAGTAGCTTGGGATATCCAGCGTCAGCAAATAACCTTCCAGCTCTTTCGCTTCGGCCTGGGCTTTTGCCGCAGCCAGCGCGCTTTCTGGCATCCCCGCCAGCTCCGCTTCGTCGGTAACGAGTTTGGTCCAGCCCATCGTCGCATCGAGGACGTTGTTGCTGTACTGATTGCCCAGTTCAGAAAGACGGGTAGCAATTTCGCCGTAACGCTGCTGTTTCTCTTTCGGCAGACCGATGCCAGAGAGTTCGAAGTCGCGCAGTGCGTTATCAACCGCTTTTTTCTGAGCCGTGTTCAGCGTGGCGTAATGATCGCCATCGCGCAGGTCGCGATATGCTTTATACAGCCCTTCATGTTGCCCTACCCAGGTGCTGTATTCTGACAGCAGCGGCAGGGTTTGTTCGTACGCTTCACGCAGTTCCGGGCTATTTTTCACCGAGTTCAGATGGCTGACCGGGGAGAAGATACGCCCCAGCACATCGTCCACTTCCGCCAACGGCTGGCAGAGATTTTCCCAGGTGTACGGTGCCCCTTGCGCTACTACGCGCTCCACATTTTCGCGGCAGTCGTTCAGCGCCTTAGTCACGGCTGGAACGACATGTTCCGGGAGAATTTTAGAAAACGGAGGCAATTCAAAGGGAGTCAGTAACGGATTCGTCATTAGCGCAGTCCTGGTTAAAGAGGTTAAGGAAGCGCTCAACAGGCGCTTTACATAATGTTTGTAGCATGGGGTTAAGTGTAGTGAATTTCAATGAGAAACGTTACGCTTTCGCGGCGGCGGCCTCTTTTCGGTATACTGTCCTGATAGGCTTTTGTGCGCCCCGAATACGGGCCGATTTTTACTTACCGGAACACCTTTACCCATGCTCAGTTATCGCCACAGCTTTCACGCTGGCAACCACGCCGACGTCCTTAAACATACCGTTCAGAGCCTGATCATCGAGTCGCTGAAAGAGAAAGATAAACCGTTTCTCTATCTCGATACCCACGCAGGGGCCGGGCGTTATCAGTTAGGCAGCGAACATGCCGAGCGTACCGGCGAATATCTCGAAGGTATCGCCCGTATCTGGCAGCAGGACGATTTGCCTGCGGAGCTGGAGGCGTACATCAATGTGGTAAAACACTTCAACCGTAGCGGTCAGTTGCGTTACTACCCCGGTTCGCCGTTGATTGCTCGTCAGTTACTGCGTGAACAGGACAGCCTGCAACTGACCGAACTGCACCCGAGCGATTACCCGTTGCTGCGTTCTGAATTTCAGAAAGACAGCCGTGCGCGCGTCGAAAAAGCCGATGGCTTCCAGCAGCTTAAGGCCAAACTGCCGCCGGTTTCCCGCCGTGGTTTAATCCTTATCGATCCGCCGTATGAAATGAAAACCGACTATCAGGCGGTGGTCAGCGGGATAGCAGAAGGTTACAAACGTTTCGCCACTGGCACTTACGCACTGTGGTATCCGGTGGTGCTGCGCCAGCAAATTAAGCGCATGATCCACGACCTGGAAGCGACCGGCATTCGCAAAATTCTGCAAATTGAACTGGCGGTACTGCCAGACAGCGATCGCCGTGGCATGACCGCTTCCGGCATGATTGTGATTAATCCGCCGTGGAAGCTGGAACAGCAGATGAATAACGTGCTGCCGTGGCTGCACAGCAAACTGGTTCCGGCAGGCACCGGGCACGCCACCGTAAGCTGGATCGTGCCGGAGTAATTGCAGCCATTGCTGGCACCTATTACGTCTCGCGCTACAATCGCGGTAATCAACGATAAGGACACTCTGTCATGACTAAACACTATGATTACATCGCCATCGGCGGCGGCAGCGGCGGTATCGCCTCCATCAACCGCGCGGCTATGTACGGCCAGAAATGTGCGCTGATTGAAGCCAAAGAACTGGGCGGCACCTGCGTGAACGTCGGTTGCGTACCGAAGAAAGTGATGTGGCACGCGGCGCAAATCCGTGAAGCGATCCACATGTACGGTCCGGATTATGGTTTCGATACCACTATCAATAAATTCAACTGGGAAACGTTGATCGCCAGCCGTACCGCCTATATCGACCGTATTCATACTTCCTATGAAAACGTGCTCGGTAAAAATAACGTTGATGTAATCAAAGGCTTTGCCCGCTTCGTTGATGCCAAAACGCTGGAAGTTAACGGTGAAACCATCACGGCCGATCATATTCTGATTGCCACCGGCGGTCGTCCGAGCCACCCGGATATTCCAGGCGTGGAATACGGTATTGATTCTGATGGCTTCTTCGCCCTTCCTGCTTTGCCAGAGCGCGTGGCGGTTGTTGGCGCGGGTTACATCGCCGTGGAACTGGCGGGCGTGATTAACGGCCTCGGCGCGAAAACGCATCTGTTTGTGCGTAAACATGCGCCGCTGCGCAGCTTCGACCCGATGATCTCTGAAACGCTGGTCGAAGTGATGAATGCCGAAGGTCCGCAGTTGCACACCAACGCCATCCCGAAAACGGTAGTGAAAAATGCCGATGGCAGCCTGACGCTGGAGCTGGAAGATGGTCGCAGTGAAACGGTGGATTGCCTGATTTGGGCGATTGGTCGCGAGCCTGCCAATGACAACATCAACCTGGAAGCCGCTGGTGTAAAAACCAACGAAAAAGGCTATATCGTCGTCGATAAATATCAAAACACCAACGTTGAAGGTATTTACGCGGTGGGCGATAACACGGGTGCAGTGGAACTGACACCGGTGGCAGTTGCAGCGGGTCGCCGTCTCTCTGAACGCCTGTTTAATAACAAGCCGGATGAGCATCTGGATTACAGCAACATTCCAACCGTGGTCTTCAGCCATCCGCCGATTGGTACTGTTGGTTTAACGGAACCGCAGGCGCGCGAGCAGTACGGCGACGATCAGGTGAAAGTCTATAAATCCTCTTTCACCGCGATGTATACCGCCGTCACCACTCACCGCCAGCCGTGCCGCATGAAGCTGGTATGCGTTGGACCGGAAGAGAAGATTGTCGGTATTCACGGCATTGGTTTTGGTATGGACGAAATGTTGCAGGGCTTCGCGGTGGCGCTGAAGATGGGCGCAACCAAAAAAGACTTCGACAACACAGTTGCCATTCACCCAACGGCGGCAGAAGAGTTCGTGACCATGCGTTAAATGTTAAAGGGCTAAGAGTAGTGTGCTCTTAGCCCTTAATTACGTTTCCGCTATCAGTTCAGAAGCTGAAGCAGAAAGCGGATCAGTTCCAGCAGCGCAATTAACGCCCCAAGAACGATGATTGCTTTATCAATCACCCGTTTTCTCCATGCGATGGAGTGAGAATGCATCCGCTTACTCATCCATTGCCTGTCACGGCGCATGTCCCATTGTTAGATAATGGCATTCTCACTCCGGCCAGAGCATCAGTTAACGGCACCACCCGTACTTCTGACCAGGACTTTGAAAGCGTTTATGCGCATTGCCAGAGTGAAAATGCCTCAGAGCCAACTGGATAATCATACAGTATATTCAGGTTATAAAACCAGCATGTCCTTGCAATAGTTTCAGTATGGTATTAGCATTGATGCGTTAGATGATGGCATTCTCACTCCAGCCAGAGCCACCAACTCAGGGCTGAAGAGTAAAAAAACCGACGCAAAGTCGGTTTTTTTACGTCCTGATTCAGACCTCCTTTCAAATGAATACCCAACGCTTAATTCACATCTATACCTTTCTCTACACTTACATATTCGTTAAGTCATATATGTTTTTGACTTATCCGCTTCGAAGAGAGACACTACCGGCAACAATCAGGAGCGCAATATGTCATTTCTCTTACCCATCCAACTGTTCAAAATTCTTGCTGATGAGACCCGTCTGGGCATCGTTTTACTGCTCAGCGAGCTGGGAGAGTTATGTGTCTGCGATCTCTGTACTGCTCTCGACCAGTCGCAGCCCAAGATCTCCCGCCACCTGGCATTGCTGCGTGAAAGCGGGCTATTACTGGATCGCAAGCAGGGTAAGTGGGTTCATTACCGCTTATCGCCGCATATTCCAGCATGGGCAGCGAAAATTATTGAGCAGGCCTGGCGATGTGAACAGGAAAAGGTTCAGGCGATTGTCCGTAACCTGGCTCGACAAAATTGTTCCGTAGACAGTAAGAACATTTGCAGTTAAAAAATTTAGCTAAACGCATATGGATTTTCACATGCGTTTTATCCGGGAGGCATTATGTTACTGGCAGGCGCTATTTTTGTCCTGACCATCGTATTGGTTATCTGGCAGCCGAAAGGTTTAGGCATCGGCTGGAGTGCAACGCTCGGCGCGGTACTGGCGTTGGTTACGGGCGTGGTTCATCCGGGTGATATTCCGGTGGTGTGGAATATCGTCTGGAACGCGACGGCGGCGTTTATTGCCGTCATTATCATCAGCCTGCTGCTGGATGAGTCCGGCTTTTTTGAATGGGCGGCGCTGCACGTCTCACGCTGGGGCAATGGACGCGGTCGCTTGCTGTTCACCTGGATTGTCCTGCTCGGTGCTGCCGTTGCAGCTCTGTTTGCCAATGATGGCGCGGCGCTGATTTTAACGCCAATTGTCATCGCCATGCTGCTGGCTTTAGGGTTCAGTAAAGGCACTACGCTGGCGTTCGTGATGGCGGCCGGATTCATTGCCGATACCGCCAGCCTGCCGCTTATTGTCTCCAACCTGGTGAATATCGTTTCCGCAGATTTCTTTGGCCTCGGCTTTCGCGAATACGCATCGGTGATGGTGCCGGTGGATATCGCCGCAATTGTTGCCACGCTGGTGATGTTGCATCTCTATTTCCGCAAAGATATTCCGCAGAACTACGATATGGCGCTGCTGAAATCTCCCGCAGAAGCGATTAAAGATCCTGCCACCTTCAAAACTGGCTGGGTTGTTTTACTGTTTCTGCTGGTGGGATTTTTCGTCCTGGAACCGCTCGGCATTCCGGTAAGCGCCATTGCGGCAGTGGGCGCGCTGATATTATTTGCCGTCGCTAAACGCGGTCATGCAATTAATACGGGTAAAGTCCTGCGCGGTGCGCCCTGGCAGATTGTCATCTTCTCGCTCGGCATGTATCTGGTGGTTTATGGCCTGCGCAATGCCGGACTAACGGAATATCTTTCTGGCGTACTCAACGTGCTGGCGGAAAACGGCCTGTGGGCCGCGACGCTCGGCACCGGATTCCTCACCGCCTTCCTCTCTTCTATTATGAACAATATGCCGACGGTACTGGTTGGCGCGTTGTCCATTGATGGCAGCACGGCATCTGGCGTTATCAAAGAAGCGATGGTTTATGCCAACGTGATTGGCTGCGATTTGGGGCCGAAAATTACCCCAATTGGTAGCCTGGCGACGCTGCTCTGGCTGCACGTACTTTCGCAGAAGAATATGACTATCAGCTGGGGATATTACTTCCGTACAGGGATTATCATGACCCTGCCGGTGCTTTTTGTGACGCTGGCTGCGCTGGCGCTACGTCTCTCTTTCACTTTGTAATGAGATATTGATATGAGCAACATTACCATTTATCACAACCCAGCCTGCGGCACGTCGCGAAATACGCTGGAGATGATCCGCAACAGCGGTACAGAACCGACCATCGTCTATTATCTGGAAACCCCACCGACGCGTGATGAACTGGTCAAACTCATTGCCGATATGGGGATTTCCGTACGCGCGCTGCTGCGTAAAAACGTCGAGCCGTATGAGGAACTGGGCCTTGCAGAAGATAAATTTACTGACGATCGGTTAATCGACTTTATGCTTCAGCACCCGATTCTGATTAATCGCCCGATTGTGGTGACGCCGTTGGGAACTCGCCTGTGCCGCCCTTCAGAAGTCGTGCTGGAAATTCTGCCAGATGCGCAACAAGGCGCGTTCACCAAGGAAGATGGCGAGAAAGTGGTTGATGAAGCGGGTAAACGCCTGAAATAACTAAAGGGGGATATGCCCCCTTATTTGTTCTCCGCGGCTCCTTAGCCATCTGTTTTGCTATTTACGCAGCACTCCTCGCGTAAGAATTCAATTATCGCTTCCAGCATTGCGTATTGCGAAACACACATCAGCGTCCGACTCTCACGGTTTTGTTTGACCAGCCCTACCGATACCAGTGCTGAAATATGGTGACTGAGTGTAGAGCCGGGTATCCCAAGCTGCTTTTGCAACTCACCGACCGGCAAACCTTGTTCCCCCGCTTTGACCAGGTGTTTGAATATGAACAAACGGGTCGGGTGACCTAGCTCTTTCAGCGCTTTAGCAACTTCTTCCAACTGCATATGACACCCCCTTTGTCTGGTTGATATTTCGATAATACCAGAAATATCTTGATCTGAATTTTATTTCGATTATTCTGGAAATATAGATTTATTCAATGAGGTTACGTATGAGTAGTTGGCTTGCGATGCTGCAAGATGCCGCAGAGATGTTTGTGTTTCTCGCCGTCGAGCTTTCTTTGCTGTTTATAGTGATTAGTGCCGGTGTCAGCCTGATAAGACAAAAGGTGCCAGACCATAAAATCCAGCAGATGATGGGGGCCAGAAAAGGGAGAGGCTATCTCCTGGCGGCTCTGTTGGGAGCCGTTACCCCGTTCTGTAGTTGCTCGACAATCCCAATGTTACGTGGATTGTTGTCAGCGAAAGCCGGGTTCGGTCCGACCCTCACTTTTTTATTTGTTTCCCCATTACTTAATCCCATTATCGTCGGGTTAATGTGGGTGACCTTTGGCTGGAAAGTTACCTTGTTGTACGCGATTATCGCCGCCGGCGTCTCCGTACTTGCCAGTATTATCCTGGATTCCCTGGGATTTGAACGTCATATCATTGCCAGTAAAAGCTCATCAGCAAATTGTTGTGCTCAAGCCAAAACTTCGCCGGGGACGACATATACGCCAATAAAAGTGAGTTGCTGTAGTCCAGCGGCTAAAGCCATTGAGAAACCCGTAGTTACCTGTTGCAGTACCAAAGCTGTGGTAAGTATTAATCCCATAAAACTAGCCACCAAAGATGCGTTGCAACAGTTTAAAGATGTACTGCCATATCTTTTGTTGGGGGTATTAATAGGCTCTTTTATTTATGGCTTTATTCCCTCAGAGTGGATTGTCGCTCATGCAGGGGCAGATAATCCCTTCGCCATCCCATTGAGCGCCGTTGTCGGAATTCCGCTGTATATCCGGGCAGAGGCGGTTATCCCTCTGGCATCTGTTCTGATGACAAAAGGAATGGGGCTGGGAGCATTAATGGCATTAATCATCGGCAGTGCCGGAGCAAGCCTGACGGAAGTGATATTACTTAAATCAATGTTCAGAATGCCGATGATAGCTGCATTCCTGACGGTTATCTTAGGTATGGCTATCTTGATGGGCTATTTGACTCAAATGCTATTTTAAATAGATGCCAGCAGTAAACTATAAGGAACATTGTGAGTGCCTTATCCTTCTGAGTAGAAAATCATAGATAGGATAACCCTTAAAAAGCACAAATAACTTAACTAATGCTTTGAGAATGATGACGGATCCGTCAGTAAGTCATCAATCGACAATCACCACGCAATCATGCTTCTCTGACATTTTATCGGAGAAGCAATGTCTCTTTGTCTCAGTGCTATCCCCCCTTTTAAAGGGCAGATTTCAGTCGCCAATACAACACATTTTTAAATACACTTTAACCTGGTTCATTATTACACATCTAAAACATCACAAAAATATCACTTCACACACTATCGGAGAACATCATAACTTTTTAAAATGAGCGCTTTTTGATAGTTGTTAACGTTTTCCTTTACGATACTATCACTGCCCTTTTTTTATACACAAATATTACCGGGTGGAAATGAAAGGGAAGTTAAAGGTAATTACATCAGGAAGATATGGCGCATTGTGTTTATTTCCGCGTAGAAGAAAATCCATTCCTGCTCTAATTCTCTGATTTACAAAAATTTAGCGAAATAGATGAACAATAAGGAATGTTATGTCAATTGACTTTACCCCAGGTATGATAAATACATATCACGGCGATATTTATAACCGCACAACAGATACCGACAATGTTAAAACACCAGACACACCGATGTGGCCTTGTGATAATCAGGAAGAACAACAACCCATTAATTCCCCATTCTCTGGAGAAGGATACAACCCTGAACAATATGATTTAGCGCGGAAACACCTCCCACAAATTTATGCGTGCCGCACGAACACCACATATACAAATGCAGACTACTCCAAAGTTGTGGCTCAACTTGTAAGTCTTATTACTAACATTGAATCGATAAGTTCGACACCACTTACGCGGCAGGCACAGGGACTACTTAATCAAATTAATAACATTAGATACGAAAAGAACAAAAGTGCTGAATGTCGAATCATTGTTGTCGCTAATCCTAAACCCGACAAGGCAATCATAACTAAAATTAGCGTAGAAGAGGGAATACCCATAACATTCAGTGTCCAAACCATGTTTTCAGATACTAATTTTATTGCTGAACAACGAGCTGACTTACCGACTAATATAAAAGATATTCAAAACCTGTATCAAAAAATGACGAAGTTATATATTGAGCACAGTGAAAATAAAAACAGGATGAAAGTCTTTGCCGGAACCAACTTTATTGATTTCAATATGACAGGACAGAACCTGTCCGGGTTCGTTCTAACCTTGTCAAGGTTTTATTTCGAAGATCTACTTAATATAAATTTCACTGACGCAAATTTAGGTGACACTATTTTTTCACATAAAGAACACCCTACCCCAAAATTATATAAAGACGAACAATATCTTGACAAACAAATCGAAGGTTTATTTTCAACATTATTAACCATTAATGACAACTTTTTACGAGCAAAAGCGGAAATTGCTTCGACAATAATTAAATTCTTAGAGGCCAGGATAACCAATATTTCATACAATGACATATTAAAATATCAGCAAGAATTCAAAAAACAATGTTATAAGAAAGTTAAAGCCTTTACGACACTCTCCCGATACAATAAAATTCAAACATGGGCAGAAATGTCTGAATATCAATTCGAAGTATTTCAATACGAGACGCTTAACCCAAAAAAAATGTCACGCACGCCTTATTTAAAGAGGCCACTTCCTAATGAAAAAGATATAAATTATGGGGTGGAAATAGAAATACCATCCGGCAAAAGAATTCGCTTATCAAATCATTATCAGAATATAATACCATAATATTGATTATTAGCACTTTATAATCATTGAATAAAAATAGATTTTATGTAATTTTAAAACAAAGGGTTATATTATGGGGCGATGGATACTCATATCACGCCCCAAAATTAACAGAATTAAACTAAACTGAAGGGATATAAACATCAGACAGGTTTACGTTACTATCAGGCATATCGCCTCAGAATCAGATGAAAACTATAAAGAAATATCTATTATGGTTTTAATATTTGTTGATAAGGATAGTAACATGAACATGACAAAAGGTGCACTCATCCTCAGCCTTTCATTTTTGCTTGCCGCATGTAGTTCAATTCCGCAAAATATCAAAGGCAATAACCAACCTGATATTCAAAAAAGTTTTGTTGCTGTTCATAACCAGCCGGGGTTATATGTTGGTCAACAAGCGCGCTTTGGTGGGAAGGTTATCAACGTTATCAATGGCAAAACGGATACGTTGTTAGAAATCGCTGTATTACCGTTGGATAGCTATGCGAAGCCTGATATTGAAGCCAACTATCAGGGCCGACTGCTCGCCAGACAAAGCGGCTTCCTTGATCCAGTGAACTATCGTAATCACTTTGTTACCATCCTCGGTACCATTCAGGGTGAACAACCTGGCTTTATCAATAAAGTCCCGTATAACTTCCTCGAAGTGAATATGCAGGGCATCCAGGTGTGGCATTTGAGAGAAGTGGTTAATACCACCTATAACCTGTGGGATTACGGCTATGGTGCATTCTGGCCGGAACCGGGCTGGGGCGCGCCTTACTACACCAATGCGGTGAGTCAGGTAACACCTGAGCTGGTCAAATAACACCACCGAGAGATGCAGATGCTTTCTCAGCATCTGCATCATGCATTACATCAAATTAATACACAGCCAGCTAACTATTATTATTATAAGCCCTGTCCTGTTAATTACCTTTGGCAAACTGATTATAAAGTTAATGTCCGCACCAGGAGTCGGTTATGTTTCTTATAATTACCAGGGATACGATGTTCTTCACTGCGATGAAAAACATTCTGAGTAAAGGTAATGTCGTTCATATACAGAACGAAGAAGAGATCGACGTAATGTTGCATCAGCATGCCTTCGTCATTATTGATACATTAATGAATAATGTATTTCATTCTAATTTGCTCACTCAAATTGAACGATTAAAACCTGTCCATGTGATTATTTTCTCCCCCTTTAATATTAAACGCTGCCTGGGGAAAGTACCGGTGACCTTTGTTCCGCGAACTATCACCATCATCGACTTTGTCGCACTCATCAATGGCAGTTACTGCTCTGTGCCTGAAGCGGATGTGTCCCTTTCGCGCAAGCAGCATCAGGTTCTGAGCTGCATTGCGAATCAAATGACAACGGAAGATATTCTGGAGAAACTGAAAATATCGCTAAAAACGTTCTACTGCCATAAACACAATATCATGATGATCCTCAATCTTAAGCGGATCAATGAGTTGGTACGCCATCAGCATATTGATTATCTGGTGTGATCGATTGATTAATATAAAGAGGCCCAGCAATAAATAGCCAGACCTCCCGTTAATTATACGTTATGCAGTAACGACTTCCGGTATCAGCGAAGCAATTTGCTTACGCCATTGCGCTTGCTCCTGTTCGCCTTCTGTACGTTGACCATAAAGTTGCGCTATCTGCGTACCATCATGGGCAAACAATTCCAGACTGGTCACATAACCGTCACTAGCAGGCTTACGGGTTACCCAGGTTTCAGCAATGCTCTCTTCTAATAGATGAAGAGTAAACGTCGGGTTAAAAATATTCAGCCAACCTTTCATTGGCACCACTTTTTCTACCACGCCAGTGAAAATCTGTACGCAGCCACGGTTGCCAACAAACACCATGATTTCATTACCATCCTGCTGTGCAGATTCAAGAATTTGCGCCAACGCACTGTTGGATACTTTGCAGGCCAAATCGTCTGCCACCAGATTGAACGCCTGTTGGCGCGTCAGGTTGTGGCGCTTGAGCAACGTAAAAAACTGATGAACGTCGGTCATCGCCCGCCACTCTTGCTCGACCACACTGGCATCGGCTCGCATTTGAACGACTGGCGCATCAACGGCTTTTAACTCAAGCGGCGTATTCTCATCGGTGATAAACCGTGCCAGAAGCTCACTCCATGCCGCCATATCGGTATTGTCGGTGGCATAAACTTTTAGTAATGCATCGCCCTGATGATCAAAGAACTGAATACTCTGGCGTTCGCCACGAGTCGTATTTTCTTTAATGTGAAAAACACTGGCCCATTGATTGAGAAACAGACGCAAATCCAGCGCGCGTGGATTGAGGATCAATCCGGCATGTCCGTTCAAATGCTGGTTTGTGAACGCACCAACTTGCTCATGGACTGCATATTCATTACGGCAAATACATTTGGTCTCGCCAACACTTTCGAGCGCCGCCAGAATGTCACGGATATCGCCGCACATCCGCCACGCATCGTGCGTGACGCGCGCAAATGCCAGTTCTGCTTCGCTAATATTCATTAAACCTGCGATGTCACGCGCGTACTTTCCGGGATTTTGTTCTTTTAACTCAAGCCAGCGTGTGTAGTGGTTCATTGTCTCTCTTCCTTCCAGATAAATGCCCCGAAATATCGGGGCAGATGATTACCATTGATAACTCACGAAAATTTTTCCATTACGACCATCCTGTGGGATGCCTTGTGGCGACCAGTACTCTTTGTCGAAAGCGTTACCCAACACCAAAGTAGTGGTCATACCTTTGAGCGCCTGCTGCCCTTGATAACTGACGTAGAAATCATTCACGCCATAGCCTGGTTGTTTGCTGTAACTGCTGCTGATATGTGTTGAGCGATCGGCAAACGTACCAACCCACCCAACAGAGAAGCCACTGTGAGCGATCGGAATATTCAGGGTGCTGGTAACGGTATCCGGGTTAATACTGGAGATATATTCGCCGGTATCGGTGTCTTTGCCGCGGGTACGGTTATAGGCCACATCAAGGCTAAACAGATCAGTGGTATATTTCGTCATCACATCCCAACCCCAGATTTTGGCGTTCGGGACGTTATACGACATAGTTGTCGCCGCCGCGAAATCGACGGTCGTGGAGATGTAATCCTTCGCTTTGGTATCAAAGTAGCTGGCTTTAAATTCCAGAGTATCATTGGACAACATCAGGTCATCAAAACGCAGCCCAAAACCGTACTCCTGAGTTTCGTTAGTTTCCGGACGTAAGTTCGGGTTTGGCACCCAATAGTTGGTATAGAAGCGACCAATCGAGAAGTGCTTAGAATCGTTATACATTTCGCCCATCGTCGGGGCGCGGAATGCCTGGGCATATGAGCCAAATAACATCAGCCAGTTGGCCGGGTTGATAGTCATCCCCGCGCGAGATGACCATTTGTCGGCATCAACATCTTTGTAGCCGTCGCTGCTACCGCGATAACTGTCATAGCGGGTTCCGCCAAGCAGGGTAATCGGCAGATCGCGTAAGGTGATCTCATCCTGTAGCCAGCCGGAGCTAAAATCGATTTTTGCTTGCGGGAAGCCCGTCGTCGCGCCGCCCGGATGTTGTTCCTGACGATAATACTCACCGCCATATGTCAGTAAGTGAGAAGCGAAACTGTCGGCAAATAGAGTGGAACGGTTCTCCAGTTTGGCTCCTTTTGTTATCTGTTCACGATACTCGCCGGAACTCCCCGTGTTTTGCGCATTAATACGGACTTCCGACCAGTAAATTTTTGCATCTGCATTTAACCAGTCGTTGCCCTGCGGGGCGAGTTTATAAGAAAGCTGCGCATCGCGTTGAATTGTTGAACGATCAACCATCGGGTTGCTGCTATCAGAAGCTTCAACGGTCTGCGGATTTTTTGGTTCACGCGCGTCGTTGTTGTAGTAACGCACTAAACCGCTCAGAGACTGGGCTGAATCAATTTGCCAGGTCCCTTTCGCCAGCATGTTATTAATGGACTCGTCATTCGGCGCGGTTTCACCATTGCTCTGGCGTAAATCACCCCGATCGCGACTGGACCAGGCCACAATACCATCCAAATTTTCAGTTCGCCCAAACGCGCTCGCGCCTAATCCCAGGCTATGGTCCCCCGTGCCGCCAGTACCAAAGACACGAAAACCACTGCTTTGTCCTTCCTGCAATAAATCTTTTGCATCGACCGTATCGTAGGAGATCACTCCACCCAGCGCACCACTGCCATACAGTAATGCTGAAGGTCCGCGAACAATCTCAACACGCTTGATCAGCGCCGGATCAAGAAAAGTACCATTCAGGTGTCCGGTATCCGTTCCCTGACGAACACCATCGACAAGAACCAGCACGCCGCGATGATCATAGCCACGCATATTTACATCCTGACCGTTGGTTCGTCCGGTACCATCAAGAGTAATTCCAGGAACATGACGCAGCAGATCGGTGGCTGAAGTAGCCGTTTGATTTTCAGGAGCGGAAGTGTCGATGACGCTGACCATCATAGGCGCTTCGAAGGAACTACGGGCATTCCCCGTTGCCGTAACGGTCATGGTTTCAGTAGCAAAAGCAAACGTTGGCAAGGTGGCAGAAACAGCCAAAGCCAACAAACTCAAACGCAACGAGGTAAATTGCGGACGTGACATAGCGATTCTCCATGAGGAAAATAAAAAATGCTGGCTGCCTGGGTTAATACCGGGGTGGCTGGCGAAAAATAAATTTATTTAAAATTCAGAGCGATAATATTCGCCGGGTGAGTTTACAGGCGTTTATATCCCATGAAATTGCCTGGTATCTCGGCAAATACGCAAAAGCACGCCCTCTTTGTCAGGCAAAACGATATGCCCCATCAGGAGTGAAGAGCGCTGTGCGTTACCCCTTGTAAATGATATGGCTTTGTTATCCATATGGCCGTATTTTGTTAAATGCAACGTGATAATGAGAATTATTATCGATCAATTTTTTATGATCAAGCTTTTTTTAACCGCCATTAACACAATAAACAGGGGGTTATGAAACTTATCCTGCGCCCTGGAAACCACTTTGTTTTTATGGTTATTCCCCCATGACCTCATCACTAAACTTTGTCGTTAACAATGATAATTTTCTCTTCGCTTTGCTCTGCAAGCCTCGATATCTCTGGGTTCTCAGCTTTTTCCCGCGCTGAAATTTAGTCGGTAACAAGAACGTTAGCTGACGAAGCATCTTGATAAAAATCAAAAATAAATACGCTTGTAACGCCTTGCGTATTGAATCGACGGTTGTATTTCATATATAACTCAAATGATAATCATGATCATTCTCAATTTGATAAGAGTTCTCATATTATGCCAAGGTTCATCACCAGGCCGTTTCTTTTTTCCCCACTGACGTTATGTATTTCAGCCGTGGCCTCTGCCGCAAAGACCGCGGTAAAACGAAAAAAATTGTTTACGGCAGTACTGGCTCTTAGCTGGGCTTTTAGCGTAACGGCTGCCGAACGTATCGTGGTCGCAGGAGGATCGCTGACGGAGCTAATCTACGCGATGGGCGCTGGCGAACGCGTGGTTGGTGTCGATGAAACGACATCTTATCCACCAGAAACCGCCAAACTGCCGCATATTGGCTACTGGAAACAACTCAGCAGCGAAGGCATTTTGTCACTTCGCCCGGATAGCGTAATTACCTGGCAGGATGCCGGGCCACAAATTGTGCTCGACCAATTACGAGCGCAGAAAGTCAACGTCGTCACCCTGCCGCGTGTGCCTGCCACCCTTCAGCAGATGTACGCCAACATTCGCCAACTGGCAAAAACGCTACAGGTTCCTGAACAAGGCGAGGCGCTGGTGACACAGATCAACCAACGCCTGGAGCGAGTACAGCAAAACGTGGCGGCCAAAAAAGCCCCGGTTAAAGCCATGTTTATTCTCTCCGCAGGCGGAAGTGCGCCACAGGTTGCCGGTAAAGGCAGCGTCGCGGACGCCATTCTTTCGCTTGCCGGAGCAGAAAACGTCGCAACCCACCAGCAGTACAAAAGCTACAGTGCAGAATCACTGATTGCGGCCAATCCAGAAGTGATTGTCGTAACTTCACAAATGGTCGATGGCGATATTAATCGGCTACGTTCTATTGCCGGAATTACCCACACTGCCGCATGGAAAAACCAGCGCATTATCACCGTTGATCAAAACCTGATTCTGGGAATGGGTCCGCGTATTGCTGATGTCGTTGAGTCTTTACACCAGCAGCTTTGGCCGCAATAAATGGATTTAAATCAGACGAATGAACACAAATAACACCCTGGATCTCACGCCACATTTTGCTTTAGACGGTGATCAGCCATTTAAAGACAGGCGCGCCATGATGCCGTTTCGTGGGGCCATTCCAGTTGCCAAAGAGCAACTGGCACAGACCTGGCAAGAGATGCTCAATCAAACGGTATCACCACGTAAGCGACTGGTTTATCTACACATTCCTTTTTGTGCAACACACTGCACGTTTTGTGGTTTTTATCAGAACCGTTTTAATGAAGATGCGTGTGCTCATTATACCGACGCCCTGATTCGTGAAATAGAAATGGAAGCGGACAGCGTATTGCATCAGTCTGCCCCCATCCACGCGGTCTATTTCGGTGGCGGCACGCCTTCCGCGCTTTCGGCACACGATTTGGCCAGAATTATCAACACATTACGAGAAAAGCTGCCACTGGCCCCTGATTGTGAAATCACTATCGAAGGCCGGGTACTGAATTTTGACGCTGAGCGAATCGATGCTTGCCTTGATGCAGGAGCAAACCGCTTCTCAATTGGTATTCAGTCGTTTAACAGCAAAATCCGCAAGAAAATGGCCCGCACCTCGGATGGCCCAACCGCCATTGCGTTTATGGAAAGCCTGGTCAAACGTGACCGTGCTGCGGTGGTCTGTGACCTGCTGTTTGGCCTGCCGGGTCAGGATGCGCAAACCTGGGGAGAAGATCTGGCTATTGCTCGCGATATCGGTCTCGACGGCGTCGATCTCTATGCGCTCAATGTCCTGCCCAATACACCGCTGGGCAAAGCCGTGGAAAATGGGCGTACTACCGTGCCCTCTCCGGCAGAACGTCGCGATCTTTATCTGCAAGGGTGTGATTTTATGGACGATGCCGGTTGGCGCTGCATCAGTAACAGCCACTGGGGCCGTACCACACGCGAACGCAATCTCTATAACCTGCTGATAAAACAAGGTGCCGATTGTCTGGCCTTTGGTTCCGGAGCCGGTGGTTCGATTAATGGTTACTCCTGGATGAACGAACGCAATCTTCAGACCTGGCATGAATCCGTCGCGGCAGGCAAAAAACCGCTGATGATGATCATGCGTAACGCCGAACGTAATGCGCAATGGCGTCATACCTTGCAGTCAGGTGTTGAAACAGCGCGTGTACCGCTGGATGAACTTACGCCACATGCCGAAAAACTCGCGCCGTTACTGGCTCAATGGCACCAAAAAGGCTTAAGCCGCGATGCGTCAACTTGCCTGCGGCTGACTAATGAAGGTCGTTTCTGGGCAAGCAATATTTTGCAGTCTCTTAATGAACTAATTCAGGTACTTAATGCGCCAGCGATTGTGCGTGAAAAACCATAACAGGAGTGATTTATGAGCCATGTCTCGTTACAAGAATTTTTGAAAACGGAGCCGGACGGTACGCTGGAGGTGGTAGCCGAACAATACAACACCACACTGCTGGAAGTAGTGAAAAATCTGCCCTCCTCTACCATAGTGTCAGGCGATAAATTCGATACTGTATGGGATACCGTCTGCGAATGGGGCAACGTCACCACGTTAGTACATACTGCCGATGTTATCCTCGAATTTAGCGGCGAACTGCCTTCGGGTTCCCATCGCCACGGCTATTTCAACCTACGCGGAAAGCACGGCATGTCCGGGCATATCAAAGCAGAAAACTGCACGCATATTGCCTTGATCGAACGTAAATTTATGGGCATGGACACCGCCTCTATTCTCTTTTTCAATAAGGAAGGCAGCGCAATGTTGAAAATCTTCCTCGGCAGGGATGATCATCGTCAGCTCCTGAGCGAACAAGTCAGCGCCTTCCATGCTCTGGCAGCATCGTTAAAGGAACACGCCTGATGACGCCGTGGCTACTCTTTGGCGCAGGCGGAAAAGGTGTGGGTGCCAGAACGCTTGAACTGGCGCTGGCAGAGCAACGTCCGGTCGTTGCTGTCGTTCGTCATGCCGATGCCGCCACGAAACTGGCGCAACAAGGCGTACAGGTTTTTACAGGCGACGCCTGTGATGCCAGCGTAGCCGCGGATGCTTGCCGCGCAGCTGGCCCGGATGCGCTTATCATCTCAACAATGGGCGGAGCTCAGGATTATCTGGCGCACAGAACAGTGATTGATGAGGCCGAAAAGGCCGGCATCAGTCGCATGATTCTGGTGACCTCTTTGGGATGCGGCGATAGCTGGCCGTTTTTATCGGAGCGAGCAAAGGCTGCGTTTGGTCAGGCGGTACGGGAAAAAACGCTGGCGGAAAGCTGGTTGCAAACCAGCCAGCTTGATTACGCCATTCTCCGCCCTGGCGGTCTGCTTGATGGGGCGGCAACGGGCAAAGCACAACGGATACAAAATCAGGAGTGTCATGGTTTTGTTCACCGTGCCGATGTCGCCGCACATATCCATGAACTGGCAAATGCGCCAGCACTTAACCAGCAGGTCTACAGTCTGATTGAACCGGACCTGAAACCGGCGTGATACCCCGGCGCGGCATGTCCGCGCCGTAATGTCGTAACGGAGTTTTGCGTGCTCAAGGATTCACTCTCTTCCGCCAGGGTCTTTATGGGGCTATCACTATTATTGCTCGCTCTGGTGCTGTTCGGTGCCAGTCAGGGAGCGTTAAGGATCAGTTTTGATGCTCTTTTTGATGAGGAATACCGTGATATCTGGCTCAATATTCGTCTACCACGGGTTTTGCTGGCGGTGCTGGTAGGTGCAGCGTTGGCAACCGCAGGGGTAATTATGCAGGGGCTTTTTCGCAACCCAATGGCTGACCCTGGATTACTCGGCGTCAGTAGCGGTTCTGCATTAATGGTTGGCGTTGCTATTGTGCTGCCCTTCTCCTTCCCAGTGGTGCTGGTGCTCTATGAGCAAATGGTGTTTGCCATTGCCGGAAGTTTAGTGGTCTGCACCATCATTTTTCTCATCACGCAGCGCCATCGCGATGGCAGCATGATGCAATTATTACTCGCCGGTATCGCCATCAATGCCCTGTGCGGCGCAGCGATCGGCATCCTGAGCTATATCGGCGATGAGCAGCAGCTACGACAACTCACATTGTGGATGATGGGCAATCTTGGACAGGCGCAATGGCCGACGTTATTGGTTGCCAGTTCATTCATCCTACCGGCCATTATCGCAACAACTTGTCTCGCCGGAACGCTGAATTTACTGCAGCTCGGTGATGAAGAAGCCCACTACCTCGGCGTGAACGTTAAGCGTAAACGCCAGCAATTACTGTTAGTGAGCTCACTGCTCGTTGGTGCCGCCGTATCGGTAAGCGGCATTATCGGCTTTATTGGCCTGGTGATCCCACATCTGATTCGTATGACTACCGGGGCAAATCACCGCTGGCTAATCCCTTGCTCCGCCCTCGCCGGAGCCTGTTTATTGCTGATGGCAGACACGCTTTCCCGCACGCTGGTACAGCCAGCAGAAATGCCCGTGGGATTATTAACCAGCCTGCTTGGTGGCCCTTATTTTATGTGGTTGATTCTGCGCAACCGGAGGATCACATGATCAGCGCCCAGAATCTGGTTTATAGCCTTCAGGGGCGGCGTCTGACTGATAATGTCTCGCTGACTTTTCCCGGTGGGGAAATTGTTGCCATTCTCGGCCCTAATGGTGCGGGAAAATCTACGCTGCTTCGCCAGTTAACCGGCTATCTTCAACCTGATAGCGGCGAATGTCGGTTGTTTAATAAGCCATTAAATGAATGGTCGATTACTGAACTGGCGAAACACCGGGCCGTGATGCGTCAAAATAGCCACATGGCGTTTCCATTCAGCGTACAAGAAGTTATCCAGATGGGTCGGCATCCGCATCGTACTGGTAATCAGGATAATGAAACAGCACAAATAATGGCGTTATGTGACTGTCAGGCGTTAGCAAACCGCGACTATCGGCAATTATCCGGTGGTGAACAACAGCGCGTGCAATTAGCGCGCCTGCTGGTGCAACTCTGGGAACCTACTCCCTCACCGAAATGGTTATTTCTTGATGAACCAACTTCGGCGCTGGATATTCACCATCAGCAGCACTTGTTCCGTTTATTACGCCAGTTAGTTCACGAACGGCAATTCAATGTTTGCTGCGTATTGCACGATCTAAATCTTGCCGCACGTTATGCAGACCGTATTGTATTAATGCAAAAAGGAAAGGTTATCGCAAATGGTAAACCGCAGGATGTATTGACACAGCAGGCGCTGACAATGCTCTACGGCGCGGATATTACCGTACTTAAAGATCCTGCCAACCATTCACCACTGATCGTCCTCGATCATTAAAACCAACAGGAGTACCGCTCTGGTACTCCTGCGAATAAATAACTATACAGATTAGCTAATTGAAACGCCTTTCACCCCTGCCATACCTTTTAATAATCGCAACAGATCTTCTATCGACGTTGTGGCATGAAGCTGGATATCAATGGCGACCACTTCATGATCCTCATTTTCCTGCAACGAAACTAAATCAGTTTTTATTTTTTGCTGCTTAAACCAGTCGAGCATTGATACCGTATTACCGTTCACTAATGTCAGCTGTAAATGGTAATTTTTGTTCATCAGGCGGAAGGTTAATTGATGGAACACTTCCAGCACCAGCAAGGTCATCACTGAACCATAAATACCCAGTTCGTACATACCACTGCCAATAACCATACCTATGGCGGCGGTCACCCAGATATCCGCTGCCGTCGTCAGACCTACAATATTTTGGTTACGAACGAGAATGTTACCTGCACCGATAAACCCGACGCCCGTCACCACCTGAGCAGCAATACGGCTGGGGTCCAGTCCGACGTGATCTAAAGACAGCACGTCAGCAAAACCATATTTCGAAACAATCATAAACAGGGCGCTTCCCATGCCAATTAATACATGTGTGCGTAACCCTGCTCCTTTGCCGCGCATTTGCCTTTCCATGCCAATAGCGCCACAGGCAATTGCTGCGAGTATAAGACGTATAATAAATTCTGCTGTCATATAAAAATGCAAAAAGGAGCAGCAAGATGGCTCAACTTGCTACTCCTTTTTACTTGTACCTCATTAATTCGGCAAGTCATTAGATGCTTGATTTTTGAAGGTATACAAATTTTTCTGCGGGTTTTTCTTGCAGTATTCGATCACTTTAGGAATTTGAGTGAGATCGGTTTCATTTAAAGTAACAGTATCGCCACCTTTATATACTGTTTCTTCATGCAGCATCCACCATGCAACCGGTGTCATTGCTTTTGGATTCAGATCAATAAATTCCTGGCAGGTCATATCTTTAGCGGATTCATTGGCTGCCAGCGCAGATTGTGCGTTCACCAGTGACAAAGCCGCTACAGCGCCCATAAAAATAAACGCTTTACGGAGAGATGAAATATTCATTTTGTAACCCATTCAATATAGAGATTATATATGAACAGGAGGAATAGCTGCTTTTAAAGAAGATATTCCGGCCTGTTCAATATGCAAGGAAGTACGATGTAACGCATTCCCGGAATTACATATCTTTCTTAATTTTGTCCCACTCGCCTTTAACTTTATCTTTAAAGTTGGCTTGTTTATCCTGAGTACAAGCCTGAACGATAGCTGGGGTTACGGTTGCAATACCCTGAACATCTAAAACCGCATCTTCTGGTTTATCTTTGTTGTTCAGCGCTTCAGCAAAACCAACTGCAGTTGGCTGGAAGGATTCGTCCACAGCCAGGAAATCTTCACAGGTCCAGGAGTTGACCGGTTTTTTGTTATCAGCTGCTTTTTGCGCATCCGCTGCATTGCTCACAACTGGCAGAAGAAGCAGACCACCAAGAATAACGCCTAATACTTTTTTCATCGTAATATCCTCAACTATAAAGTGAAAGAGCCGTCACGAATCAATTTCGACACTGAGGTTATAACCTGGTTTTCTGTATATGTCATGTTGATGGAAAATATCAAAATCAGATATTTTTATTTCAATACAATGAGTTACAGATGCGTCAGATACTGTAATTAGGAAATTTTTATTAAATCGACTGCATTCTTAGACGCGTTTTTGGCATAGATTGATAGCAGGGGATTTTCTTCTTAATTTTA
The DNA here is from genome assembly GCF_046487585.1 of Escherichia sp. WS1265. Lineage (NCBI taxonomy): Bacteria > Pseudomonadati > Pseudomonadota > Gammaproteobacteria > Enterobacterales > Enterobacteriaceae > Escherichia > Escherichia sp. WS1265. The sequence continues at coordinate 105,338 of NZ_JBJQJE010000010.1, read as the reverse complement.
TAGGGTGGTTCTATGTTATATATAGATAAGGCAACAATTTTGAAGTTTGATCTGGAGATGCTGAAAAAGCATCGCAGAGCAATCCAGTTTATTGCCGTGTTGCTGTTTATCGTCGGGTTGCTGTGTATCAGTTTCCCGTTCGTCTCTGGCGATATTTTAAGCACGGTAGTGGGTGCATTATTAATCTGCTCGGGCATTGCGCTTATTGTTGGATTATTCAGCAACCGCAGTCATAATTTCTGGCCGGTATTATCCGGTTTCCTCGTCGCAGTCGCCTATTTATTGATCGGCTATTTCTTCATCCGCGCACCGGAGCTGGGCATTTTTGCCATTGCGGCATTTATTGCCGGTTTGTTCTGTGTTGCAGGGGTTATTCGCCTGATGAGTTGGTATCGTCAGCGTTCAATGAAAGGCAGCTGGCTACAGCTCGTTATTGGTGTGCTGGATATCGTCATTGCATGGATATTCCTTGGTGCAACGCCGATGGTGTCTGTAACTTTGGTTTCCACACTGGTGGGTATTGAACTGATATTTAGCGCCGCCAGCCTGTTCAGCTTCGCCAGTTTGTTCGTTAAGCAGCAATAATTATCCCTGTTGTCACCCGGATCATAGTCACTTGATGTGACTATGATCCGATTAATACTCTCTCCGCTACACAGCGTTGTAGATCAATTACGCACTATCATTGAAATAATTACCTGCTGATGATTATTTCAACCTACTGAATTTCATCTAATTTTTTTCATTCCATGGCAAATTAGCCATTTCAAACATTATCATGGCTGATATTTTCCGTAGTCAGGTTTAATGTTTTAAAAGTGCTGTGGGAAAGTGAACAAAGAGTTCCGTAAGCGTTGATGCTATGGGCGGTTAAATAAGTAATCCGGGTTCATTTTTTTGCAACTGGCGTTGATTACATTGCATAAATATCCGTGTCTCCAGACGCTATATAAAAACCTGAAGACATGAATGCGTTATTTACTCAGGTAATTTCAATGCGTTAAAAGAAAGCTGGCAATCCAATTGCCAGCTTAAGTCGAAACAAGGAGACTCGATATTTAAATCGGATTACATTTTAACTTTAGTAATATTCTTCAGAGATCACAAACTGGTTATTGATAACTTATTCTTGGGCAGTAATCCGCAAACGTTAACTTTTTGTTTACCATTTACAAACTGATAACAACCAGGAATTTTACTTAGGATCAATATATGGAGTGCGTGATGGATAAATCTGAAGCATTGATTAGTGTTAATAGACGTATTAGTTCACGAAGGGCAAAGTTCTTATAGGCGTTTACTATATTGAACAACGATTCGGACAAGGATGTAAATAATGAAAAGGATGACATGTTCGAAACGATAACGGCTAAGGAGCAAGTTATGATTTTTCTCATGACGAAAGATTCTTTTCTTTTACAGGGCTTTTGGCAGTTGAAAGATAATCACGAAATGATAAAAATCAATTCCCTGTCAGAGATCAAAAAAGTAGGCAATAAACCCTTCAAGGTTATCATTGATACCTATCACAATCATATCCTTGATGAAGAAGCGATTAAATTTCTGGAGAAATTAGATGCCGAGAGAATTATTGTTTTGGCACCTTATCACATCAGTAAACTAAAAGCTAAAGCGCCTATTTATTTTGTCAGCCGCAAAGAAAGTATCAAAAATCTTCTTGAGATTACTTATGGTAAACACTTGCCCCATAAGAATTCACAATTATGTTTTTCACATAATCAGTTCAAAATTATGCAACTGATTCTGAAAAATAAAAATGAAAGCAATATCACGTCGACGCTCAATATTTCGCAACAAACATTAAAGATTCAGAAATTCAACATTATGTACAAGCTGAAACTAAGACGTATGAGCGACATCGTCACCCTGGGTATCACATCTTATTTTTAGTCAGGACATAAGCAACTGAAATTGATGGCTGGCATGACGAGGGATGCAGATGCTGATTTCATTACCCCCGGTGATTACTAAAGGAGAGGTTAAAACGACTTTATTCCCTTGGTATGTGTATCCACCAGTAGAACCCTTCGTTGCCCGAATGCTGGCAGGAACTGTTGGCAGAACGGCAACATTTTTTTTGTCGTTGACCTCACCATGTCGATCACTATGCCTGTATCCCACCTTACTGGCTGACACCCCCACTATGCCGCTGGTCTGTAAATCCCTCATATCTCTCCTCGCGCGCAATTTAAAGAACCGTTATTTCTCAAGAATTTTCAGGGACTAAAATGAACAGAAGAAGAAAGCTGTTAATACCGTTGTTATTCTGCGGCGCGATGCTCACCGCCTGCGATGACAAATCGGCGGAAAACGCCGCCGCCATGACGCCTGAGGTCGGTGTCGTCACACTCTCCCCCGGTTCGGTCAATGTGTTGAGCGAATTGCCCGGTAGAACCGTTCCTTATGAAGTTGCCGAGATACGTCCCCAGGTGGGCGGTATTATCATTAAACGCAACTTTATCGAAGGCGATAAAGTGAACCAGGGCGATTCGCTGTATCAGATTGACCCTGCACCTTTACAGGCCGAGCTGAACTCCGCCAAAGGCACGCTGGCGAAAGCGCTCTCTACCGCCAGCAATGCCCGCATCACCTTTAACCGCCAGGCATCGTTGCTGAAGACCAACTACGTTAGCCGTCAGGATTACGACACCGCGCGCACCCAGTTGAATGAAGCAGAAGCCAATGTCACCGTCGCCAAAGCGGCTGTTGAACAGGCGACTATCAACCTGCAATACGCAAATGTCACCTCGCCGATTACGGGCGTCAGCGGGAAATCGTCGGTGACCGTCGGCGCACTCGTTACCGCTAATCAGGCAGATTCGCTGGTTACCGTACAACGTCTGGACCCGATTTATGTCGATCTCACGCAGTCGGTGCAGGATTTCTTGCGTATGAAAGAAGAGGTCGCCAGTGGGCAAATCAAACAAATTCAGGGCAGTACGCCAGTACAGCTCAATCTGGAAAATGGTAAACGTTACAGCCAGACCGGCACGCTGAAATTCTCCGACCCGACGGTGGATGAAACCACGGGCTCCGTGACGTTACGGGCGATTTTCCCCAACCCAAATGGTGACTTGCTGCCTGGCATGTATGTCACGGCATTAGTGGATGAAGGTAGCCGCCAGAATGTATTACTGGTGCCGCAGGAAGGCGTCACCCACAACGCCCAGGGTAAAGCAACGGCGCTCATTCTGGATAAAGACGATGTTGTGCAGCTACGCGAAATTGAAGCCAGCAAAGCCATCGGCGACCAGTGGGTCGTCACCTCTGGCTTACAGGCTGGCGATCGGGTGATCGTTTCCGGTTTGCAACGCATTCGTCCGGGTATCAAAGCACGAGCAATTTCCTCCAGCCAGGAAAACGCCAGCACCGAATCGAAACAATAACGTTGCAGGCTTAAGGGGACTTTCATGGCTAACTATTTTATTGATCGCCCGGTTTTTGCCTGGGTACTTGCCATTATTATGATGCTTGCAGGCGGTCTGGCGATCATGAACTTACCGGTTGCGCAGTATCCGCAGATTGCGCCACCGACCATTACCATCAGCGCTACCTATCCAGGTGCCGATGCGCAAACGGTAGAAGACTCGGTCACTCAGGTGATTGAGCAAAATATGAATGGGCTTGATGGCCTGATGTACATGTCTTCAACCAGTGATGCGGCGGGCAATGCCTCTATCACTCTGACCTTCGAGACTGGGACATCTCCTGATATTGCACAGGTTCAGGTGCAAAATAAACTGCAGCTCGCTATGCCTTCATTACCTGAAGCGGTGCAGCAGCAGGGGATTAGCGTCGATAAGTCGAGCAGTAATATCCTGATGGTAGCGGCGTTCATTTCTGATAACGGCAGCCTCAACCAGTACGATATCGCCGACTATGTAGCGTCTAATATCAAAGACCCGCTAAGCCGTACCGCGGGCGTTGGTAGCGTACAGCTCTTTGGTTCCGAGTACGCCATGCGGATCTGGCTGGACCCGCAAAAACTCAATAAATATAACCTGGTACCTTCCGATGTTATTTCCCAGATTAAGGTGCAAAACAACCAGATTTCCGGTGGTCAACTGGGTGGCATGCCACAGGCGGCAGACCAGCAACTAAACGCCTCGATCATTGTGCAGACGCGTCTGCAAACGCCGGAAGAATTTGGCAAAATCCTGTTGAAAGTTCAGCAAGATGGTTCGCAAGTGCTGCTGCGTGATGTCGCCCGCGTCGAACTTGGGGCGGAAGATTATTCCACCGTGGCGCGCTATAACGGCAAACCTGCTGCCGGGATCGCCATCAAACTGGCTACCGGAGCAAACGCCCTGGATACCTCGCGGGCAGTCAAAGAGGAGCTGAACCGCTTATCAGCCTATTTCCCCGCAAGTCTGAAGACGGTTTATCCTTACGACACCACGCCGTTTATCGAAATTTCTATTCAGGAAGTTTTTAAAACACTGGTTGAGGCTATCATCCTCGTCTTCCTGGTCATGTATCTGTTTTTGCAGAATTTCCGTGCCACAATCATCCCGACAATTGCCGTACCGGTGGTTATTCTCGGGACGTTTGCGATCTTGTCGGCGGTCGGTTTCACCATCAACACGTTAACTATGTTCGGGATGGTGCTGGCGATAGGGTTACTGGTGGATGACGCCATCGTGGTGGTGGAGAACGTCGAGCGTGTCATTGCGGAAGATAAGCTACCGCCGAAGGAAGCGACGCATAAATCGATGGGGCAGATCCAACGTGCGCTGGTCGGGATTGCCGTTGTTCTTTCCGCAGTGTTTATGCCGATGGCCTTTATGAGCGGTGCAACCGGGGAGATCTACCGCCAGTTCTCCATCACGCTGATCTCCTCCATGCTGCTTTCAGTATTTGTGGCAATGAGTCTGACCCCTGCCCTGTGCGCCACCATTCTGAAAGCCGCGCCGGAAGGCGGTCACAAACCTAACGCCCTGTTCGCACGCTTCAACACGCTGTTTGAAAAATCAACTCAGCACTATACCGACAGCACCCGCTCGCTGTTGCGTTGTACCGGTCGCTACATGGTGGTCTACCTGCTGATTTACGCTGGGATGGCGGTGCTGTTCCTGCGCACGCCGACCTCTTTCTTACCAGAAGAGGATCAGGGGGTATTTATGACCACCGCGCAGTTACCTTCCGGTGCCACCATGGTTAACACCACGAAAGTGCTGCAACAGGTGACGGATTATTATCTGACTAAAGAGAAAGATAATGTTCAGTCGGTGTTTACCGTTGGCGGCTTTGGCTTCAGCGGCCAGGGGCAAAACAACGGTCTGGCGTTTATCAGCCTCAAACCGTGGTCTGAACGTGTCGGTGAGGAAAACTCGGTTACCGCGATCATTCAGCGGGCAATGATTGCGTTAAGCAGTATCAATAAAGCCGTCGTCTTCCCGTTCAACTTACCCGCGGTGGCTGAACTGGGTACCGCGTCAGGTTTTGATATGGAACTGCTGGACAACGGCAACCTGGGGCACGAAAAACTGACCCAGGCGCGAAACGAGCTATTATCACTGGCAGCGCAATCACCGAATCAGGTCACCGGGGTTCGCCCGAACGGCCTGGAAGATACGCCGATGTTCAAAGTCAACGTCAACGCCGCGAAAGCTGAAGCGATGGGCGTGGCGCTGTCTGATATCAACCAGACAATTTCCACCGCCTTCGGCAGCAGCTACGTGAACGACTTCCTCAACCAGGGGCGGGTGAAAAAAGTGTATGTCCAGGCAGGCACGCCGTTCCGTATGTTGCCGGATAACATCAACCAATGGTATGTACGCAACGCCTCTGGCACGATGGCACCGCTTTCTGCCTACTCGTCTACCGAATGGACCTATGGTTCACCGCGACTGGAACGCTACAACGGCATCCCGTCAATGGAGATTTTAGGTGAAGCGGCGGCCGGGAAAAGTACCGGTGACGCCATGAAATTTATGGCAGACCTGGTCGCTAAACTTCCGGCAGGCGTCGGCTACTCATGGACCGGACTGTCGTATCAGGAAGCGTTATCCTCAAATCAGGCTCCCGCGCTGTATGCCATTTCACTGGTCGTGGTGTTCCTCGCCCTCGCCGCACTTTATGAGAGCTGGTCAATTCCGTTCTCGGTGATGTTGGTTGTACCGTTAGGCGTCGTTGGCGCATTACTGGCCACCGATCTACGCGGCTTAAGTAATGACGTCTACTTCCAGGTTGGTTTGCTGACCACCATCGGGCTTTCCGCCAAGAACGCCATCCTGATTGTCGAATTTGCCGTTGAGATGATGCAGAAAGAAGGGAAAACGCCGATAGAGGCAATCATCGAAGCGGCGCGGATGCGTTTACGCCCAATCCTGATGACCTCTCTGGCCTTTATTCTCGGCGTGCTGCCGCTGGTTATCAGTCATGGTGCCGGTTCTGGCGCGCAAAACGCGGTAGGTACCGGCGTGATGGGCGGGATGTTTGCCGCAACAGTGCTGGCAATTTACTTCGTTCCGGTCTTTTTCGTTGTAGTGGAACATCTCTTTGCCCGCTTTAAAAAAGCGTAACGTGTAAATGAGAGTAAGGTTGAACGTGAGGGTTCAGCCTTACTCTTTCCCGCTAACCATTCACCACTCAACAACCAGCTAACCGTCAGGAATACCAGGCTTAGTACACAGCACTGAAAGTAGAAACCACTCCAGCCATTCGTCATCAATTTAAACAACACAATACTGACCCACATTCCCGTAATCGTATGAATTGTCAGCTTAATAATCCCAAACATGCCGAGTCTTTTCCTCCTGAAAATACCTATACCGCCTGGCAAACTGCGAAAGAGAACTAGCCGGTAGCCCGGCAGAAATCATCAGGGAAGAGTTTCACATGAAGCAGGTGTGAGATCCTGACCAATATTCAAATGCAAAATATGTCAGGAAAAGGTACCTGGCGAATGTTGCGCAAACTGATGTGGCGTTACACCATAATATTGTCGAAATGTGTTTATAAAGTACGATGTACTGCTATAGCCACATTTTTCCGCAATAGTATGCAGAGGAATTTGACGTAACTCGAGTAATCGTCTGGCCATCGACATCCTGGAGGCGAGTAATATTTTACTGAAACAGGTATTTTCATCCTGCAACTTTTTTTTGATTAGACTCTCGCTGGTATACATTCTTTCCGCAATATCGCGCAGATACCAACGTTTGGCGATATCAAAGCTAATAAGGCGTTCAACTTTTCCTGAAACAGTACTGATACTATTGAAAAGTAAGGGGATCAGTTCTTTCTTATGAGAAAACATCGATAAACAGGAAAGATAGAGCATTTTGCTCAGTATCGGTGAATTTACCCCGGAGTCATTGAAACTATCAAAAATCGCCGTCACCAGCGGCATGGGGGGTGACTGGTTAATTAACAGACGGTCTTTGCTATGTAACCCTAAATTGCGTGGTATCTGACGAATATTTTGTAAGTAATGGCAAACTGTCAGCTCATCGATATCCAGTCGTCGCGTATCCGGTGAACAAAACGCAAAATCGTCTGCCAAATTTTTATCCAGTAACAGGATACTCTCGTTGTGCAACGATATTTTTTGCTGTTCATGATAAATATCGAATGAACGACGAACGAGGATCACCGAGCAGACATGAGTCATGACTATCCCTTATATTTCATTACTGCGATTATTTCAATTTCAGTATACTAATGAAATGATGCCAGACTGTTTCTTAGCGCAAAAACTGCCAGATTTGGTAGGACCAAAATTTATCCACAAAGTAGTTTTGCATAACAGTTAATTGATAATAAGTAAATGCAACACGAATATATTTTCGTACAGCGTATAGCTTATGTTTATAAAAAAATGGCTGATCTTATTTCCAGTAAAAGTTATATTTAACTTACTGAGAGCACAAAGTTTCCCGTGCCAACAGGGAGTGTTATAACGGTTTATTAGTCTGGAGACGGCAGACTATCCTCTTCCCGGTCCCCTATGCCGGGTTTTTTTTATGTCTGAGTAAAACTCTATAATCTTATTCCTTCCGTAGAACGGTCAGTGCCGTAAAAATTCCCTTGCGCAGCCATACTTGCCGCCGAGCCACAGTTCGGTAATTCCTGCGCCGATCGCTCCTGATACTCTGTGGGCGTCATCCCATAATAATTTCGAAAAACGTAAATGAAATACGACACGCTGTGATATCCACAGGATACTGCAACTCGCTTAATTGAAACACCATATATAACAATAAGTTGTAAAGCACGCTGCATCCTACACTCAGTAAGCAACTGTGAATATGACGTACCTTCTTCGCGCAATTTTTTCTTTAACAGGCTTGGACTCATCAACAATTCGCTAGCGATTCGGGCTAATGTCCACTCATGGGCGATATTATTATTGATGACCGTACAAACTCGTGTTCGCATGTTCGGTTGCAACACGTTCAGAAGTAACGGTATAAACTGCGTATCCTCAAGAAAAACAGATAACAACGCAAAGATTAATGCCCTTTTACGTAGCATTTCTGCATACCGAAGATTCTTATTCTGCGATAGTTGCGCAACTTCCTGAAAAACAGGAATATCTCTGGTACAGTGATGAACGAGTAATGAAGGAACTTTTTTATGTGCATGAAGTTTTAATGCCTCCTCCTTGAGCATCGGGAGAAATAATGAAAGCGTGTCTCTTGAAACTAATACGAAATTCTCAACACACTTATCCACTTGAATTTGGCTTGCATCCGCAAAAACCAGATCACCGCCATTAAAATAGCGATATTCACCATTAACCATGGTGAGAATATATTTATGTCTTGCGTACGCAATTAGACAATTCCCATGTAATGATTGCATAGTTGACTTAATATTACATAAACATATTACTGTTTATTAATGTAGCACGCCGCCCTCTTAAGTCAAATTGATTGATAAATAAATTTAAACGAAGCGGGAAAACAGGATGATAATCTACGGGCAGGATGACTGGATTTATAATACAAAAGGCGTGCTTAAGAACGCAGTGAAATTAATAGTAAGCAAATAATCCCTTGTAGTGACATTAAAATATTCGTTACATTGAATGAACATTCATATAACATATATCTTATCAACACGATGAATAGACAGCCAATATATTATTGCTATTAATAAGCAACCGAATGCCCAACTGTTTTTTAAAGGTTGGGCATTCGGTTTTTACAACGTTATGTTATCAGGTGTGTTTAAAGCTGTTCTGCTGGGCAATACCCTGCAGTTTCGGGTGATCGCTGAGATATTTCAGGGAGGCTTTGTAGTCTTCCAGCAACAGTTCAGCAAAGTCCATTTCGAAGCCGCGACGACACATAATGCGCATCACCACGATGTCGGTGGCTTCACCGCCGAGAGTGAAGGCCGGAACCTGCCAGCCGCGCAGACGCAGACGTTCAGAGAGGTCGTACAGGGTGTATCCCGGATCTTCACCATCTTTCAGTTTGAAGCAAACCGCCGGGATGCCTTCGTCCGGGCGACCGGTACAGATGAACTCATACGGCCCCAGTTTGGCGATTTCATCCGCCAGATAAGCGGCAACCTGGTAAGAGGCGTTCTGTACTTTAGTATAGCCTTCACGACCGAGGCGCAGGAATTCATAGTACTGTGCAATTACCTGACCCGCCGGGCGGGAGAAGTTGATGGCGAAAGTCCCAATCTGACCACCGAGATAGTCAACGTTGAACACCAGTTCCTGCGGCAGCGCTTCTTCATCACGCCAGATAACCCAGCCGCAGCCCAGCGGAGCCAGACCGAATTTATGGCCTGAAGCACTGATCGATTTCACACGCGGCAGGCGGAAGTCCCAGACGATATCCGGGGCAACGAACGGTGCCAGGAAGCCACCGCTGGCGGCGTCGATGTGCATGTCGATGTCGATACCGGTGTCGGCCTGGAATTTATCCAGCGCATCGTGCAGCGGTTGCGGGAACTCATAGTTACCGGTGTAGGTCACGCCGAAAGTCGGCACCACGCCGATGGTGTTTTCGTCGCAGGCTTCAATCATGCGTTTCGGGTCCATAAACAACTGACCGGGGCGCATAGGGATCTCACGCAGCTCCACATCCCAGTAGCGGGCAAATTTATGCCAGCAGATTTGTACCGGACCGCACACCAGGTTTGGTTTGTTGGTCGGCTTACCTGCGGCTTCCATACGCTTGCGCCAACGCCATTTCATCGCCATCCCGCCGAGCATACAGGCCTCGGAAGAACCAATGGTGTTGGTGCCAACGGCCTGACCATTTTTCGGCGCAGGCGCATGCCACAGATCGGCAACCATGTTTACGCAACGCAGGTCGATGGCTGCAGATTGCGGATATTCTTCTTTGTCGATCCAGTTTTTATTGATCGACAAATCCATCAATTTATGGACGTTTTCGTCGTCCCAGGTCTGGCAGAAAGTGGCCAGGTTCTGACGAGCGTTGCCATCAAGATATAATTCGTCATTGATAATCTGAAATGCGACATCATCGCGCATTTCGTGCAGCGGAAATCGTTTTGACTCCGCGATAGTAGAAATGGCCTTTGCGCCAAAACGTGAATCGAGTAGTTCTGAGCGGAAATCCGTTAACAGCTTCTGGTCCATTTCGAACTCCTTAAATTTATTTGAAGGCAATAAAAAAGTAGGATTTATCCGCAATGGAAGCAAGGCATTACAGGCTTAATTTAAATAACAAAATCCTAAGCAGAAAAACGACTTTTTATAATATAAACATTTAACATGATAATATTAAAAACAGACTTTATTATCGTAATGAAAATCGCCCAAACATTCCTGTTCGGGCGATTAAATTAATTATTGTTTATCCTGCATATACGGCGTGTAAACCCCGTTCAGACTGTGCAGGAAAGCTACGATATCATCCACATCCTCCTGCGGCAGCTCTTTGCCTACCTGATAGCGCAACATCAGTTTCACCGCCCCGTCCAGCGTCGGCACATCACCGCGATGGAAGTACGGTGCCGTTAGTGCAACGTTACGTAAACCGGGTACTTTCTGACGCAATTTATCGCGCTCTTCTTTAGTCACATTCATACGACCAATATCCGCCGCCGTAATTTCACCAAAGTTAAAGTCTTTTTTCAGCCCCAACGGTTCGAAGGAACGTCCGCCGAGAATAATACCACCATGACAAGTTGCACATTTATTATCTTTAAATAATTGATAGCCTTTTTTCTGTTGTGCCGTCAGCGCATTCTCATCTCCACGCAACCATTTATCAAATGGGGAATCCGGCGTAATTAATGTTTTCTCAAATTCAGCAATGGCATCAGTAATATTTTCGCCACTGAAACCTTGCGGATAGACTTCGAGGAACTGCGCTTTAAGCTGCGGATCTTTTTCCAGCTTAGCAATAATTTCGTCCCAGGATTTCGACGCCATTTCAATCGGATTCAACGGCGGTCCACCAGCCTGATCCTGCAATGTTGCCGCACGACCATCCCAGAACTGCTCAACGTTAAATACTGAGTTAAATACCGTCGGCGCGTTAATCGGCCCCACTGCGCCACCAACACCAATCGATGTTTTTCTGCCATCGACGCCCCCCGCATTCAACGCATGGCAATGAGCGCATGAAATGGTGCTATCAGCCGATAAACGGGGATCGTGATACAGCGCAAAGCCCAACGCCACTTTTTGCGCATCGGTAGGCAGTTTTTGCGGAATGGGCTGCACCGGTTCATTGCGATGCTCCGGAGCAATGTCATTGCTGGCGTAATATTCCGCGCGCTGTTTTGCAATCCAGGCGAGTATTTCCGCCCGCTCTTCATCACTCACCTTACCCGCCCAGTGTAGCGCGGTATAACGCGTTGGTGGCATGGTTTCATACTGCATCACCCATTCAATCTTATTCAGATCGCTTTGCGAAACGGGTTTATCAGCCAGCAGAGCCGCACGCACGGCCTCGAGGTTAAAAGATTTATATCCAAGCTTAATGTCGTAATCCATCAACTGTTTCGCGCCAGGAATATAATAATAGGCGGGTAATTCTGCCGAAGGCGTGTGGCAATAGTCGCATCCTTTTTCGCGGAGAAAGCCTAAAACCTGATTATTTTCACTGACAGCAGATGCCTGAACATCAGCCTGTTTACTGCGTTTATTATCGTGGTACCACACATAACCAGATAACCCTAAATAGCAAATCGCGACGCCAGCCAGGCCGATCGCGGTAATACGTGAGACCATTTTCATTATTCTTCCCTCACGGTGGTGAGTTATTGTGACCCAGAAAATTTTCCAGAATGCTGCAAACGTCTCTGCGAGACAAAGCCATCATAAAAAACAGGGAGATACGCTTTTTGATAGGAATCAATCAATTACATGAATATAAACTATCAATAAGATAGCCTATGCCTATTATCCAGATCAGGAATGGCATATCATGATTGCGGCGAGAGCAGGATTGAATGTTCTGAAAATGAAAAACAACACGAAATCTGTATTTTTATAAATTCCATGGATATTAGTGCGTTATATTTTTTGACAGGTTAATAAACGTGATCCACCGCACGCTTTGTCGCCCACCAGGCGGAGCGAATGACTACCCTTAAAGAAAAGCCCGATAATTAGCGACGAATTTCGGAGGTTGGATCCTTATGCTCAATCAGAAAATTCAAAACCCTAATCCAGATGAACTGATGATCGAGGTCGATCTCTGCTATGAACTGGACCCGTATGAATTAAAACTGGATGAGATGATCGAGGCAGAACCGGAACCCGAGATGATTGAAGGGCTGCCCGCCTCTGATGCGCTGACGCCTGCCGATCGCTATCTCGAACTGTTCGAGCATGTTCAGTCGGCGAAAATTTTCCCCGACAGTAAAACCTTTCCCGACTGCGCACCTAAAATGGACCCGCTGGATATCTTAATCCGCTACCGTAAAGTGCGCCGTCATCGTGATTTTGACTTGCGCAAGTTTGTTGAAAACCACTTCTGGCTGCCGGAGGTCTACTCCAGCGAGTATGTATCGGACCCGCAAAATTCCCTGAAAGAGCATATCGACCAGCTGTGGCCGGTGCTAACCCGCGAACCGCAGGATCACATTCCGTGGTCTTCTCTGCTGGCGCTGCCGCAGTCATATATTGTCCCGGGCGGCCGTTTTAGCGAAACCTACTATTGGGATTCCTATTTCACCATGCTGGGGCTGACGGAAAGTGGTCGGGAAGATTTGCTGAAATGCATGGCCGATAACTTCGCCTGGATGATCGAAAACTACGGTCACATCCCCAACGGCAACCGCACCTATTATTTGAGCCGCTCGCAACCACCGGTTTTTGCGCTGATGGTGGAGTTGTTTGAAGAAGATGGTGTACGCGGTGCGCGCCGCTATCTCGACCACCTGAAAATGGAATATGCCTTCTGGATGGACGGTGCAGAATCGTTGATCCCTAATCAGGCCTATCGCCATGTTGTGCGGATGCCGGACGGATCGCTGCTCAACCGTTACTGGGACGATCGCGACACGCCGCGTGACGAATCCTGGCTTGAGGACGTTGAAACCGCGAAACATTCTGGTCGCCCGCCCAACGAGGTGTACCGTGATTTACGCGCGGGGGCGGCCTCCGGTTGGGATTACTCTTCCCGTTGGCTGCGTGATACCGGTCGTCTGGCGAGCATTCGTACCACCCAGTTCATCCCCATCGATCTGAATGCCTTCCTGTTTAAACTGGAGAGCGCCATCGCCAACATCTCGGCGCTGAAAGGCGAGAAAGAGACAGAAGCACTGTTCCGCCAGAAAGCCAGTGCCCGTCGCGATGCGGTAAACCGTTACCTCTGGGATGATGAAAACGGTATCTACCGCGATTACGACTGGCGACGCGAACAACTGGCGCTCTTTTCCGCTGCCGCCATTGTGCCGCTCTATGTCGGTATGGCGAACCATGAACAGGCCGATCGTCTGGCAAACGCCGTGCGCAGTCGGTTACTGACACCTGGCGGGATTCTGGCAAGCGAGTACGAAACCGGTGAACAGTGGGATAAACCTAACGGCTGGGCACCGTTACAATGGATGGCGATTCAGGGATTTAAAATGTATGGCGATGACCTTCTGGGTGATGAAATCGCGCGCAGCTGGCTGAAGACGGTGAATCAGTTCTATCTGGAACAGCACAAACTGATCGAGAAATACCATATTGCCGATGGTGTTCCCCGCGAAGGCGGCGGTGGCGAGTATCCGTTGCAGGATGGGTTTGGCTGGACTAACGGTGTGGTGCGCCGTTTAATTGGTTTGTACGGCGAACCATAATATTTTTACAGCCAGCCGCTAACTTCCTGCTGGCTGTAAAATTATCCTCTTCAGGAGGAGATATTTAACATCATTGCCGCCTGGGTGCGATTTTTCACTTCCAGACGGCGATACAGGGATTCCAGATGCGCTTTTACCGTTCCGGTACTGATATTCAGCGCCCTGCCGATCTCCTTATTTGATTCGCCCGCCGCTAACATGGTTAAAATCTCCCGCTGGCGGGCGCTTAACGATTTGAGATCTTTAATGTCCTTTTCCGGCGTCGTTCGCCAGTCTCCCGGCAGAAACATCATCCCCATCGCCGCACTATTTACCGCCAACGCAAATGTCTCGACGGTTGAATCACGAGGCACAATGGCCAGCACATTAAAATGGATAACTTCCTGTAACCACCGTTTATTGCAATCCGTCGCCGTAATTAACACCTTAACCTCAGGAAATTGCACCACGGTTTTTTGCAGCAACCAGTAGCAAAACTCACCATCCTGATCGCCATCGAGCATCACTAAGGCTTCAGGGTAACTTTCCAGCTTTTGCCATAACTCGTCTGCCTGACCGGCCCCCTGAATACTCACTCCTGGAATACGCTGCTGTAAACTGATTTTCATTCCATGAATAAATATTGACTGCCTGTCAAACATGACTATTTGCATAACTGAATCTCCACCTGAATACGTTAAAAAGACTTAAGTAGTGGAAGGGTATTACCCGCGAGAAAAAATAAGAATTCGCCATTTGGCGGTGGCCATTCTACAGAGATGACGCGTAGAAAATAGTTACCGATATAAATAGTTACAGCTAAACGCCTGAAATTACATGTCGAGGGCATTATTTAAAACAATTTTGAGGATTTCCTTATATTGATGGCTAGTACGCATGCAATTAAAAATGAAATTCCGCGACCACAAGCCAAAATAACAAACAGCAATGAGACAAAAATAAGCACAAATAGCCAATACGTCCTCTGTTCACTTTAAAGGGAATCGCTGAAAAAAACGCTCTGTTTAGGGAAATTCACCTTTCTCATAAAGCTATTCCGCCCTTTTCCTGCTGAGAAATCGCCACATTCGTCATGACAACATTGTGAAACCCGGCATTAGATGTTAGAAAAAACAATAAACAATGCGATATGCGCGTTACTGTTTCGCTGTGAACAACAATCGGTCAAAGAAATGGATAAAATTCACGCAATGCAGTTGTTCATCAAAGTCGCTGAGCTGGAAAGTTTTTCCCGCGCAGCGGATTTCTTTGCTTTGCCAAAGGGAAGTGTTTCGCGCCAGATACAGGCACTGGAACATCAACTTGGCACCCAGCTTCTCCAGCGCACCACGCGGCGGGTCAAACTCACGCCAGAAGGCATGACCTATTATCAACGGGCAAAAGATGTGTTGAGTAATCTCAACGAACTGGACGGTCTGTTTCAACAGGATGCCACCAGTATCAGCGGTAAATTACGCATCGACATCCCGCCAGGAATCGCGAAAAGCCTGTTACTGCCGCGTCTGTCGGAATTTCTCTATCTGCATCCGGGAATTGAGCTGGAGCTGAGTAGCCATGACCGTCCGGTAGATATTCTTCACGATGGTTTTGATTGCGTGATACGCACTGGCGCGTTACCGGAAAATGGCGTTATCGCCCGTCCCCTCGGCAAACTGACCATGGTCAACTGTGCCAGTCCGCACTATCTGACGCGCTTTGGTTATCCTCAAAGCCCCGACGATCTGACTTCGCACGCAATAGTGCGCTACACACCGCACCTGGGTGTACATCCGTTAGGTTTTGAGGTTGCCAGCGTTAATGGCGTCCAGTGGTTTAAGTCTGGCGGCATGTTGACGGTAAACAGTCGCGAAAACTATCTCGCCGCCGGTCTTGCCGGTCTGGGGATTATTCAGATCCCGCGCATTGCCGTGCGCGAAGCCCTGCGTGCCGGGAGGCTTATTGAAGTATTACCTGGCTACCGTGCCGAGCCGCTCTCCCTTTCGCTGGTTTATCCGCAGCGTCGGGAGCTTTCCCGGCGTGTAAACCTGTTTATGCAGTGGCTGGCTGGCGTAATGAAAGAGCACCTGGACTGACCGACTATACTTTTTAAGAATGACCACGACAGAAGGACAAAAGAGCGGATGACGCAGGAAAACGAGATCAAACGTCCCACCCAGGATCTGGAGCACGAGCCGATTAAGCAGTTGGATAATAGCGAGAAAGGCGGCAAAGTTAGCCAGGCGCTGGAAACCGTCACCACTACTGCCGAGAAAGTCCAACGCCAACCGGTTATTGCGCACCTGATTCGCGCAACAGAGCGCTTTAACGATCGGCTGGGTAACCAGTTTGGTGCGGCTATCACCTATTTCTCATTTTTGTCGATGATCCCGATTTTGATGGTGTCGTTTGCCGCAGGGGGCTTTGTGCTGGCCTCCCATCCGATGTTGCTACAGGATATCTTCGACAAAATTCTGCAAAACATCAGCGATCCGACGCTAGCCGCCACGTTGAAAAACACCATCAACACCGCCGTTCAGCAGCGTACTACCGTAGGGCTTGTCGGCCTGGCGGTGGCGCTTTATTCCGGCATCAACTGGATGGGTAACCTGCGTGAAGCGATTCGCGCCCAGTCACGCGATGTCTGGGAACGCTCGCCGCAAGATCAGGAGAAGTTCTGGGTAAAATATCTGCGTGATTTTATTTCGCTGATTGGTTTGTTGATTGCACTGATTGTGACGCTTTCGATCACCTCGGTTGCCGGTTCGGCGCAGCAAATGATTATTAGCGCCCTGCACCTGAACAGCATTGAGTGGCTGAAACCGACGTGGCGGTTGATTGGCCTGGCGATTTCCATCTTCGCCAACTATCTGCTTTTCTTTTGGATCTTCTGGCGCTTGCCGCGCCACCGTCCGCGCAAAAAAGCCCTGATTCGCGGAACATTTCTGGCTGCGATTGGTTTTGAAGTGATTAAAATCGTGATGACCTACACCCTGCCATCGCTGATGAAATCCCCCTCTGGCGCAGCATTTGGTTCCGTGCTGGGACTGATGGCGTTTTTCTACTTCTTCGCCCGTTTGACGCTGTTTTGCGCGGCGTGGATTGCCACCGCCGAATATAAAGACGACCCGCGAATGCCGGGGAAAACGCAGCGGTAATTCATTGGTTTATAATGCCTGATAAACGCACGGTCGATCCCCTCGCCCCTTCGGGGAGAGGATTAGGGTGAGGGGGTACAAGCCAGCCAGAGACCAGGCAATGACATGCACATAACCACCTGAAACTACATCTCTTCAGGAGCAAACAATTTCATACCAACTCATAACCCCAGCATATAAATCCAGTTGGTAACTTTTATTTAACCTGAAGCCAGTTTTATCCACTATTTATAAAATTATGTGAAGCATTTCATAGAAGAAAAATCACTGGCCTAAACATTATCCCCTTTTTGCCTGGTTTTTGACCATTCCCGCGATTTGTTACAC
This sequence comes from Escherichia sp. WS1265, assembly GCF_046487585.1. NCBI lineage: Bacteria > Pseudomonadati > Pseudomonadota > Gammaproteobacteria > Enterobacterales > Enterobacteriaceae > Escherichia > Escherichia sp. WS1265. Next base: position 87,627 of record NZ_JBJQJE010000010.1, on the reverse strand, counting down.
ATTGAAATATCACTTTTGCTGTGCGTAATATGGCTATTCGTTAGCCAAAAAATAAGAAAAGATTATGCAAGCAACAGCCACAACACTCGACCACGAGCAAGAATACACGCCGATCAACTCGCGTAATAAAGTCCTTGTCGCCTCTCTCATTGGCACGGCCATTGAGTTCTTCGACTTTTACATTTACGCCACTGCGGCCGTTATTGTGTTTCCGCATATCTTCTTCCCGCAGGGCGATCCTACGGCAGCAACGCTCCAGTCGCTCGCCACCTTCGCCATCGCCTTCGTCGCGCGCCCCATTGGCTCTGCCGTTTTTGGTCATTTTGGCGATCGCGTTGGGCGTAAAGCGACGCTGGTCGCCTCGTTGCTAACGATGGGGATTTCGACCGTGGTGATTGGTCTGCTGCCGGGCTATGCTACGATTGGTATTTTCGCCCCGCTGCTGCTGGCGCTGGCTCGATTTGGTCAGGGTCTGGGCTTAGGCGGCGAATGGGGCGGCGCGGCGCTGCTGGCGACTGAAAACGCCCCACCGCGCAAACGTGCACTGTATGGCTCCTTCCCGCAGCTGGGCGCACCGATTGGCTTCTTCTTTGCCAACGGCACTTTCTTGCTGCTTTCCTGGCTACTGACCGACGAGCAGTTTATGAGCTGGGGCTGGCGTGTGCCATTTATCTTCTCAGCGGTGCTGGTCATTATCGGCCTGTATGTTCGCGTGTCGCTGCATGAGTCGCCGGTGTTTGAGAAAGTCGCTAAAGCGAAAAAGCAGGTGAAGATCCCGCTGGGTACGCTGCTGACCAAACACGTACGCGTCACGGTGCTCGGTACCTTCATCATGCTGGCAACCTATACGCTGTTTTACATCATGACGGTCTACTCTATGACCTTTAGTACCGCCGCCGCGCCAGTTGGGCTTGGCCTGCCGCGTAACGAAGTGTTGTGGATGCTGATGATGGCAGTTATTGGTTTTGGCGTGATGGTGCCAGTCGCCGGATTACTGGCTGATGCCTTTGGTCGCCGTAAAAGCATGGTAATCATCACCACGCTGATCATCCTGTTCGCGCTGTTCGCCTTTAACCCGCTGCTCGGTTCTGGCAACCCGATTCTGGTTTTTGCCTTCCTGCTGCTGGGGTTAAGTCTGATGGGACTGACCTTCGGGCCGATGGGCGCGCTGTTACCAGAGCTGTTCCCGACAGAAGTGCGTTACACCGGAGCATCGTTCTCTTACAACGTAGCGTCGATTCTCGGGGCTTCCGTTGCGCCGTATATCGCAGCCTGGTTGCAGACTAACTACGGGTTAGGTGCGGTGGGGTTATATCTGGCGGCGATGGCTGGCTTGACCTTAATCGCCCTACTGCTGACCCATGAGACGCGACATCAGTCGTTGTAAGTATCGTGTGGGCAGCCACCCTCACCCCAGCCCTCTCCCTGAAAGGGAGAGGGAGAAAAGCGGAGCGAGATGTTATATCGCGAACATAACAGCCCTCCCCCCAGAAAGTGAACGGAAAAGCGGTACTCGTTGTTTCAACACGCACAAAACAGTCCCCTCGCCCCTTTGGGGAGAGGGTTAGGGTGAGGGGAGCACGCTGCTCCCGAACTCACCAGCAAACACAATCCAACCTCATCACTTCTTCATCTGCGACAATATCGTCCGACACTGATTAGCCTCCCCTTCGGAAGGTGAGATCAGCGCCAGTAACGCCGCCGCTGGCGTAACCAGCGTTGCCAGTGCCGCCGCGACGGCTCCGCGAGCAATCAACGGTCCGGCTTTTACCCCAGCCTGCGGATTTTTAAACGTCCCACGCACATACAGCGGCGAACGCAGCGTGATAATCCGAATCCCTTTACTTTCTGGATCGATAGTCAAATCCAGTTGCTCCGAAGCAAAACTTGCCGTGCCGGTAACATTGATCAACGCATTCTCAGTATCAAAAGCAAAAATCTGCGGACGCGCCACGCCGTTGGCAATATCCAGATTCGCCGCCGCACAGTTCACCCGCACCTCATCGTCACCAAATATCGCACCGACAATGTAGTTACCGACATTCAGCCCGACAATCTCCATCAGGTTGCGGCTCACCAGCCCGTCATTCATCAGCAGTTTCAGGTTGCCGTTACTGTTGCCTAAAAGCGCCGCCACCGAGTTACCGCTACCGCGTAGTTCCGCGTCACCGTTCATTTCCCCCAGCGTCTTCTGCATCAGTTCTACATCGGGCATCAGTTCTTTCAGTTTCAGCCGACGAGCCTGAATATCTGCCCGCCCTTGCATCGGTTTTTTATCACCTTCCAGATGAATATTCGCCGCAATGCTGCCGCCTGCCATGCCAAATTTCAGCGGTTGCAGGCGCAGGTCAGCATTTTTGAGGATGATATGAGTAGAAAGATCGCTAATCGGCAGGCTACTGCCATGCTCAATGCGCCGCCCTTTGAAGCGAACATCGGCATCCATGACGTCCCATTTATCGGTTTCGAAGCGGTCATAAGGCAGCACTTTGCCCGCAGGCTGAACGCTTTTTTCACCCTTCTTCTGTTCAGACCGTTTCGACTTTTCAGCTCCTTTCCCGGAATCAACGCCAATTAACGGCCCTAAATCTGCCAGCCGCAATTGCCGCGACTCAACATCACCTTCCAGTTTTGGTCGTGGCTTGCCGGTGGTGTAGACCAGAGAACCGTGGATATCGCTATCGCCAATTCGCCCATTAAAACCGCGATAATCAAAGACCGACGATTTTTCAGTGTCGATTTTCGCTACCAGCCGACCATCCGTTTCAAACGGCGGGGTATCGGGCAGCAGAACGCCCGTCAGTTCATAGAGATCACCCAGCGAATCGCCAGAAAATTTAAGCCGTAAATCGACACCACCCATCTTCATTGGGTCATTCACAACGCCATCAAAAGCAACACGGGTGTTACCAGAGCGAAAATCAGCCTGTACAGGAAATGGCGTCCCTTCGCCACGCAGCGCCAGCATACCGCCTATTTTTCCCGTACCAGTGAGCGGTTCACCGTTATAACGTCCCTGCGCCTTCAGGCCAAAAACGTAATCGCCCACCTTTTCTTTATCCGCTTTACCTTTCGATCCAGTAACTTCGCTGAACGGCAGCGGCTTGCCTAACGGATCGACAAAAATTTCCAGATCCGCTTTGCTTACTTTGTCATCAATGGCGATCCGCCCTTGATCGAAAAGAATATTATCCAGCCGAAACGACCATGCCGACGGCTTTGCATTCGCGTCTTTGTTGCCATCGTTGGCAAGATTAAACGTCCAGTTATTGTTCTTTTCAGAGAGGCGAATCAGGCGTGCGTCGGGCTTTTCCAGTTTGATCCACGGTAGCCAGACCGTTTTGGTCAGCAGCGCCAACGGTGCCAGCGTTGCCTCTACGCGTGGCAAATGCACCATCGTGACTTCGGGAATATCCGGTGGATTGCCAAGAATGATGTCTTCCGCGTGTACATGGGGCCACGGCACCCAGCTGCGCCAGCCAGTTTCTTGTTTTTGCCGCTCCCACACCACGCCCAGATCGCCACGGATAGCGAACGGACGATTCAACTCCGCAGAGACTTTCTGGTTGATGGTCGGTTTGAGTCGATTCCAGTCAAAAGTTGCAATCAAAATGATCGCCACGACAATCAACAACAAGAAAGCCCCTGAAATCGCAGCGGTTATTTTGCCTGCCTTGCTCATCGTTCGCTTCCTCATATTCTTCCTGTGCCAGTCCTAAAGATAGTCCAGCCAGGCGGAAAATGAGGCAGCTTATAGCGCCAGAACCGCCGTATTCAGCGTTTCTATCGGTGCCGGGCGTGAAAGAAACCAGCCTTGTGCGGCGAATGCGGGCGAGTTCTGAACATCACGCCACTCTTCCGGCGTTTCTACGCCCTCGACAATCACCCCGCGACAATAGCGATTCATGAGATGTAAAAGCTGAGAAAAGAGTGTGCGTCCTTCCGGCGACTGACGCAGCATCACAAACAGCTCTCGCGCGATTTTGATGTAGTCATAACGCACTTCACTTAGCGCAGAGAAATTTGCCATCCCGGTGCCAAAATCATCCAGCCACAGCGGGCCAAATTCACACATCGAGGCAAAGGTTGAATCTTTCGGCAGACGGATGTGTTCCACCAGTTCGAAACGCAGCCAGGGAAGACGCTCAATCTGGCGCAGGATTTTTGGTTGCTGACGCAGGGCGATGAGCGTAGGGCCATCAATATTGACCGATGCCAGCAGGCCGTGCTCTATAAAGAAGTCGGCTTTTTGCGCCAGCAAATCAATCTGCTCTTTCACAACCTCCATCCGATGGCTGACGGTGATTTCAGTAAAATAGCGATCCGGCGGCAGGCGTTGCGAAGGGTTCAAGGGATGTGTGACCACCGTTAATAGCTCCACGGCCATTAACCGTCCGCATGTTTGATAGATCGGCTGCCAGGTGTAAGCACGCTCACACTGCAACCAAAAACGCCGTTCCTGCAAGCTCTCGATGCTTGCTTCAGGGTTGCTTATTCGCTGGATAACCTGCCTTATCATCAAAGATGTCCTGTGTTTAAAAGTGATGCTGCCCGGACTCGACAAAGATTATCGGCGCGCAAGGGCAGAACTTTACCGCCTGGCCGGGGTAAATTTCCCCACTCCACAACGGAATCTTTCAGGAATACGTTCTGGTTCAAAAAAATAATGGAACACTGTTTTAATATGGTTGACCAGCAAACCACCACAGCGCAAACTAACGCTAATTTTTTACAGATCAGGTTCACGACTATGTCCAAAAAGATTGCCGTGATTGGCGAATGCATGATTGAGCTTTCCGAGAAAGGCGCGGACGTTAAGCGCGGTTTCGGCGGCGATACCCTGAACACTTCCGTCTATATCGCCCGTCAGGTCGATCCTGCGGCATTAACCGTTCATTACGTAACGGCGCTGGGAACGGACAGTTTTAGCCAGCAGATGCTGGACGCCTGGCACGGCGAGAACGTTGATACTTCCCTGACCCAACGGATGGAAAACCGTCTGCCGGGCCTTTACTACATTGAAACCGACAGCACCGGCGAACGTACGTTCTACTACTGGCGTAACGAAGCCGCCGCCAAATTCTGGCTGGAGAGCGAGCAGTCTGCGGCGATTTGCGAAGAGCTGGCGAATTTCGATTATCTCTACCTGAGCGGGATTAGCCTGGCGATCTTAAGCCCGACCAGCCGCGAAAAGCTGCTTTCTCTGCTGCGCGAATGCCGCGCCAACGGCGGAAAAGTGATTTTCGACAATAACTATCGTCCGCGCCTGTGGGCCAGCAAAGAAGAGACACAGCAGGTGTACCAGCAAATGCTGGAATGCACGGATATCGCCTTCCTGACGCTGGACGACGAAGACGCGCTGTGGGGTCAACAGCCGGTGGAAGATGTCATTGCGCGCACCCATAACGCGGGCGTGAAAGAAGTGGTGGTGAAACGCGGGGCGGATTCTTGCCTGGTGTCCATTGCTGGCGAAGGGTTAGTGGATGTTCCAGCGGTGAAACTGCCGAAAGAAAAAGTGATCGATACCACCGCAGCTGGCGACTCTTTCAGTGCCGGTTATCTGGCGGTACGTTTGACGGGCGGCAGTGCGGAAAACGCGGCGAAACGCGGGCACCTGACCGCAAGTACCGTTATTCAGTATCGCGGCGCGATTATCCCGCGTGAAGCGATGCCAGCGTAAAAGCAGCATATGCAAAAGGCTGGATAGAGTGTTACCCCTCTATCCAGCTCATCCATAAATACCTGATGGTTGTGCTAACTCATCACCATCAGGCATTACTGTACAGGTGGAATATCCGTCACTTCAGGATGTACGTCATCCGTGGCGACAGAGGTGGCGGCAGCCGCAGTCGATGGGGCCATGATTTGATCCCAGGCCGCCTGCAACGCTTTCATGTTAAATTCCGGCTCGCCTTTCGGCTGCAGCAGTATTAACGCCATATCATTCGACAACTGCTGACGCAGATCCTGATTTAACATCTCCACCGTCAGGCTGTTAAGGAAATCCTGACGCAGTTTCTGATATTGCTCCGGCGCGATATCGACGACCTGATTTTGCAACGAACGCATCCGCTGCCCCATCAGAATATCGGTATCAGCTCGCGCATAGGCGGCAAACAGTTTCTGCAGCTCCAGTTTCTTTTGCGCCACTAACGCATTGAACTCTTCTTCCGGCAGACCTTTATCGCGAACCTTCGCCAGTTCACGCGCCACCAGATTAAGGTTGCTGTTCAGCTTGTCGTTTGGTGATTCGATGTTGATGGCACACTGCGCACGCAGATACAGCACACGACAGTCAAATCCAAGACCGATGTCTTTACTGTTACTGGCGCTTAACGCTTGCTGAACATGCCAGAACAGCGCCTCACGGGCCAGGTCCGCACGCCAGTAGCGCAGCAGTGCGGCTGATTCACGAATCGGCTGCCACGGCGTATCCCACATGATAGATAGCCGGTCCTGACGCACCGCGTCGGTCATAATACTCACCGCTTCCGCACGCAGCGGAGAAAGCGTCGGCACCGGAGCCGGTGTTTCACGTTTGCCTTTCAGTTCGCCAAACGTTTTATTGATTTGGTCGACGACCGAGCGCGCATCCACGTTTCCCACCACCAGCAGCGTCATTGCATCCGGGGTGTACCATTTCTGATAGAAATCTTTAATCTTTTCCGCTTCAACGGGTTGTTTCAGCGGATCGGCAGGATCGTGACCTAACAAGGTTGATCCTTTCAGACGATAGCGCCACCAGCCCTCTTTAGTATCGGCAGGCCAGGTTGCCACCATGTCCTGACTTTGCAGCGCGTGGTTGATGGTTTCTGGCGTGATAGTCAGTTTGCCAGTGGCATTTGCCAGATAAGAGAGCGCTTCTTTCAGCAAGTCGTTACGGTTATTGGGCAAACTCAGATTAAACAGCGTGGTGTCATAAGAGACAATTACCGGCGGCATCGGGCGTTTAGGGTCGATCCCCTGCTGCCACAATGAACGCGCCTGTGCTGCTTCAAGGCCACCGCTTTGCGTTAACGCAATACGAGGGATGGCGTGGCTGTAACCGCTCTGTTGTGTACTTTCGGCGAGCGAACCGGTATTAACCAGCAGGCGAATTTCAACACGATCGCTGGGACGCTGGGGCGTGGTCAGCACTTGCCACTGTAAACCGTTGGAAAGCGTCCCCTGTTGCCATGCTGGATCAGGCTGGAGCGCATCTGCCTGCACATAGCCAGCAGTGGCCATCATCAGCAAACCGCCCGCTAAAAGTCGAATTTTTGTGCCCTGCATGTGAACCCCTGATCAACTATCCTGGTAATAAAAAACTGCCCGTTGTCGGTCAGTCTAAATGACGTTAAAAACACTTCGTGTTAGACCGCAAGAACATGAAAATGTTACGGAAGAAGTGAAATAAACCTGAACTCACCCAGGTGGTAAGTTCAGGCACAGGGGTCAATTATGCGCAAACACCCGCACTCGGGGAAGGGAGTGCGGGCATAAGTGGTGAGATTAAGAGGATAATTCGTGCGTTTTGCCATCCGGCGCACGATTATTCAGCACATCGTCCAGTTTTTTGTGGTCCAGTTCTTTCACCCACTTAGCAACGACAATGGTCGCTACGCCGTTACCGACCAGGTTAGTCAGCGCACGAGCTTCTGACATAAAGCGGTCAATACCGAGGATCAGCGCCAGACCCGCTACCGGCAAATGGCCCACCGCAGAGAGCGTTGCCGCCAGCACGATAAAACCACTACCCGTTACCCCTGCCGCCCCTTTAGAAGAAAGCAGCAACACGATTAACAGCGTGATTTGGTGGACGATATCCATCTGACTGTTAGTGGCCTGGGCGATAAACACTGCCGCCATTGTCAGGTATATCGATGTGCCATCAAGGTTAAACGAGTAGCCTGTCGGGATGACCAGCCCCACCACCGATTTGCGGCAGCCGAGTTTCTCCATCTTGTCGAGCATACGCGGCAGCGCCGACTCGGAAGATGAAGTCCCCAGTACAATCAGCAATTCTTCACGGATGTAGCGGATAAATTTGAAGATACTGAAACCCGTCGCTTTAGCGATTGAACCCAATACCAGCACCACAAACAGGATACAGGTAATGTAGAAACAGATAATCAGCTGCCCCAGTTGCACCAGTGTGCCGACGCCGTATTTACCGATAGTAAACGCCATTGCCCCGAACGCACCAATAGGTGCCAGACGCATGATCATATTGATGATGCCGAAGATGACCTGCGAGAAACTTTCGATCACGTTAAAAATCAGTTGGCCTTTGCTGCCCAGACGGTGGAGCGCAAAACCAAACAGTACGGCAAACAGCAGCACCTGCAGAATGTTACCGCTGGCAAATGCGCCAATGACGCTCGCCGGGATGACATCCATAATGAAGGCGACAATGCCCTGGTCTTTCGCCTGATCGGCGTAAACCGCTACCGCTTTCGCATCAAGCGTTGCCGGATCGACGTTCATTCCGGCACCAGGCTGCACGACGTTAACGATGATAAGACCAATAATCAGCGCGATGGTACTGACAATTTCAAAGTAAAGCAGTGCGACTGCGCCGGTACGACCGACCGCCTTCATGCTTTCCATGCCCGCAATGCCCGTTACGACGGTACAAAAGATGACAGGAGCGATGATCATCTTAATGAGCTTAACGAACCCGTCGCCAAGCGGTTTCATTTGCTCGCCTATTTCAGGGTAGAAATGGCCAAGGAGAATACCAATGGCTATCGCTGTCAGGACCTGAAAGTAAAGGCTTTTAAACAGAGAGGTTTTCATAGGGTGTCCTTTAGTAAAACCACAGGTCTTGTAAGGTTATGGGGTACCTGCGGCCTTAAAATAACACCCAGACAACATCACAGAAATGTACCTGGATCATAATTGAAACAAAAAGGTTAAAAAGTTTGAGCTGGCTCGCACAAACCAGCACTTTTTAAAGTTTTGTAATCAGTTTGGGGTAGCTACTTTTCTTCCAGGTAACTCTCTTCGAAGATTTCAATAGGGAGTGGGCGAGCAAAAAGGAAGCCCTGGGCAATACCAACGCCCGCTTTTGCCAGCCAGTCGCGTTGTGCTTCAGTCTCCACGCCTTCGGCAATCATTTGTAAGTTCAGGCTTTGCGCCAACATGATAATTGCAGCAATCATGCTGCTATCTTCCGGCAAGCCTTCAACAAACATTTTGTCGATTTTTAACACGTCGATTGGCAACGATTTCATATGCTGCAGCTGACGCAGCCCCGCATAGCCCATGCCGAAATCATCCAGCGCCACCCGAACGCCGGCATTGCGCAGCGGACGGAGGATTGTCACCGCAGCATGAGGGTCGTCAATACGTCGGCTTTCTGTCACTTCCAGAATCAGTGTTCCCGGCTGAATGCGATAGCGGGTTAACAGTTCCAGCATATCCGCTACCATATTCGGGTGCATCAGTTGCAGCGCTGAGAGGTTTACCGACAAGGGCAGCATAATGCCGCGCTCTTGCCAGGCAGCCAGCAGTCGACAGGACTCTTCCAGCACCCAGTGACCGACGGTAACCATCAGCCCACAGCACTCAATGCGATCGATTAAGCCATCCGGCAGATCCCAACTGCCATCCGGTTGCTGGATACGCAGTAACACTTCCGCACTGACCAGTTTACCGCTGGTCATCTCGACCTGTGGCTGTAACCAAATCGCAAACTGATGATTTTCCAGTGCATTAAGGATATCGCTCTCTTCCGTCAACCGCTGTTGGGCGGCTTCCATCTGCTGCGGATCAAAGAACTGAATCTGATTCTTGCCTTTATGGCGAGCGGTAAATGCCGCAGAAATAGCGCGACTGTAAAGCTGTTCGGCGGTGAGATCGCCGTAGAACATCGCCACGCCAATGCTACAGTGCGGACGGAGTTGAATACGTTCAATCGGCAGGCGCTCGCTCATGATAGTGAGCACTTGCTGACCCAAAGTGATTGCGTGCCACGGTTCCTGTACACCGTTGGCAATGACAGCAAAGTCATAACCGCTAATCTGCGCGAGGATCATACGTGGCGACAGTACCGATTTGAGTTTTTCCACCAGCGTCAGCAGCAGAATTTCTCGTTGCGCCTCTTTCAGCACGCCCGCAGTATCACGCAGGGTTTCACAGGTGATGATCATCAGCGCGGTGGTTTGTTTACGCGCGACAACCTGCTCCAGCATCTCCATCAGCAAGGCTTTGTTCGGCAAATCCGACACCGGGAAGCGCATCGCGTTTTCGTTCTGTTCTTCATAATGGCGCTGCAGCAATTGCTGGTTGAGGTTGTAACTGCGCACCAGCATACCGATTTCATCGTCCTGATGCAGACGTGGTAATGCCAGTTGGTGACCAACAAGCTCCTGGGCTGGAATGGCGTTAAGTTCACGAGCAATATTGCGTAACGGATGCAAAATCAGGCGGTTAATGCACCAGCTAATCGCCACCGTCAATATTAACGACAAAAGTAAGTAAATGGTCACTAACGTTGAGAGGGTGCTCATCACGAACTTATACATACGGAAGGAATCCGCCTGTAGCACCAGATAGGCAATTGGCTGCGGATTTGCCGGACGTTCCAGCGAGTAAACGCCCAGCGAGATTTGCACCGGTAGCTCAAACAGGCGAGTAACCATTACCGGCACCGGACGCTCTGGAATAAAACTTTTACGCAGCGCCTGGAACTGGTTAGGCAGCACCACATCGGCACGGCTGACCACGCCTGCCGGTTTAATGCTGGCAAGAATAGCTTCCGCTTCGGGAATATCGCCTTTCAAAATAGCTGAAGATAAGGGTTCGCGGACAGAGCGAGCAATGCTTTCCAGTTGCGTAGCCGTGTTATAGCGATTCTGCTGGACCAGATGGAACAGCAAAACGGTGCAAAAAATAAAAACGAACACCAGGACAACGGCTGCCACCATTGCCATCTGCTTGATTGTTAACGAGCGACTTACGCGCAAATTGTCTCCCCCCGGAAATCCCAGATTGCCGCCCGAGTATACCCGATCGCAGCGGCATTAAGAGAGGCGCTATCTGAAAACTTACCAGTCGGCGTAAGGTATCAGCGGCTGCGGCGGTAAATCCATGTCACCCTGCCATCCGGCGGCGGAATAACGTACGTAGAGCAGGAAATGGCTGGGTGCGTAATCTTTTGCCTGCTGGATATCAATTGCCGTGCCGACAAACCAGTTGGAAGTAACACGTCGTTCAAGTAATGCCCGCGCCGTGTAGCCAAAGCCCTGACTGCTGCCGCCATCGTTCGATTGCCGCGCAGCTTCTTCCTGCCAGTCGGTCGGAATCAGGTTCATCAGCGGATAACGCGGCATGGTTTTGGTGCGTGAATGCGACCACGAGCCAGACGCCCCCAGCTCCCACGACCAGTTTTCCGTCCGCTCCCGCCACATCACCGGTATGGCAAACGACAGGTATTCCTGCGGGCTGTAGTAACCGCCCTGACCGAGTGAGTAGCCACTCAGGTCTTTGTCGTAATGCCAGATCATGTTGTTCAGGCCGATGGTGACGCGGCGATTGTTCTGGTTAATGACCTTATAGTAATAGCCCGTCATCCAGCGCACGCGCCAGTTATCTTCGACATTTTTACCGGTTAACTGATCACCGCTAAGCGATGCCCAGACGCCGTTTGCTTCACCTTTATCGTAGCTCAGGCTTAGCCCCACGCCGTCGGCACGCACGCCGCCCCATTTTTTCCCGGTATTGCTCGGGGAGTCTTTTTGCCCGCCAAAGGCCAGCAAAGAACTGGAGATGGGCCGACGATGGGCGTTAACGGTGTAACCCAGCGGCCCGATATCATCGCTGTAACTGATGCCGCCGACCACATCCACCACATTGAAGCCCATCGGCGTGGTGCCGATATCCCAGCTCCAGACGTCATTTCGCCAGCCGACCGCCACGCTGGCACCGGAATCCGACTGGCTGCGGTTGCCGCTACAGTCTTGTAATGTACAGGTGCCCCAGTTGTCATCCCATTTGCCATCGGCATTAGTGGAAAAACTGCCGACGTTCATATTGACGAAATCACTACGAAAGAACATCCGCCCGTCAGAATACGGCGCATCCACCTGCAACATAGTGGTGTGCGCTTTCAGATCGGAGTAACCACCGGTGCCGCTCGAACCCCAGTAATCGTGCTCGAGGGTGACATTAAGATCCTGCTGACGATAGAGGTCCGCCGCATCGCTGCGCACGCCGCGTTTCAGCCAGTCATCTTTCTCGTCATTGCGGGTCAGTCGGGTAAAGGTGTCGTTATCCTGCGGACGCGTCGTGGTCACACCGGATGCGACCATCGCGTCTTTGTAGGTTTCCAGCGCCTGCGTTGGATCGCCCGCCTGCGCTTCAAACTTCGCACCGTCGCGCAGTACCATCGCGCTTTCCATCGACGGCGGCTGAGATTTTGCCTGCGGGATCAACTTATTAAACGTCTGCTGCGCCGCTGCGGTATCTCCAAGCTGCGCCTGCGCCAGCGCCACGCGCCGCTGAGTGTTCAGAGAGGCGTTATCGGTAGCGGGCAGCTTCGCCAGCTGGCTACGTGCCGCCGCTTTGTCACCGGCAGCAATATCCACTTCCGTCAGACCAAGAATGGCATCGGCGTTAGTTGGCTCCCGCGTCAGGACATTCTGATATGCAGCGCGAGCGGCGGTGTAATCACGTCGTTGTTGCGCCCAGTCAGCCAGCGTGAGGTCTATGCGCGTGGAAGGTGGTTGCTGGCGCAGCATCGCTTCCGCTTCAGCTTCTTTGCCGCTTTCTCGCAGGCGATTAGCGGTTTCCAGTACCTGATCGCTTTGCAGTCGATTAACCAGCTCCTGAATATTGCTGCTCCACTGCGCGCGCGGCAGGCTGTTGATATGCGCCAGCGCCGCTCTGTCCTGGTCATGACCAGAGAGATACAGCCCATAAGCGTAAACCTGCTCCGGGTCGTTCGGCTTCTGCTGCGCCAGATTACGCATTAACGTATCGGCCTGGCTGCGTTGTCCGGCCTGCCAGAGATCCTGTGAAAGTCGGTAAGTAATCCATACACTGCCGGGGTCCAGCGCCAGTCGTTGCCGCTGAAGTGCTGCCGCCTGCACCCATTTGCCCTGCTTTTCCAGTGCCTCTGCCTGCTGTGCCAGACGGTCGTTTTGCAGGCTGCGTTCGATATCATCAATGCTGCGCCGCTGACTGGCAGAGAGCGAGGCGATAAACGCTTCAGCTTTTTCTGGTGATTGCTGGCGGTATATATTCGCCAGCCCGCGCACGGCGTTAGTGTTGCCGCTGTCCATACGCAAGGTCTGCTGGTAATAGCGTTCGGCGGCGGGATAATCTTTGCGCGCCATCGCCACATCGCCCAGCCCAAGCACTGCATAGCTGTCGGTGTTATCGACATTACGTGCCTGCTGGAACAGCCGTTCTGCCCGGTCAGGATTATTGGCTTTCAGCGCAGCATCGCCCTGCTGGATCGCCAGCCAGTAGCGGTTTACTTTCAGGAGACTGTTCCATTTGTCGTTGTTGCTGCTGTGCGGATCCAGGGCGAGGGCTTTTTCCAGATTCGCCACCGCATTGGCGCGATCGCCTTTCTGAGAATACGCCTGGCCCAGCGCCCCCAGAGCCTCACTGTCTTTCGGGTTCGCCCGCACTGCCTGTTGTAGTTCGGGAATGGCTTTACCCGCCATACCAGAGTCCACCGCCGCTAAACCTTGCGCACGAGCGCGGAAAGCAGGGTCGGCCAGCTGTTTTTGCTGTTCTGCCCGTTGCGATTGCGCCGCAGCTACGCTATCGCCATCACTAAAGATCGAGAGATATTTTTTCAGCGCCGACACACTGGCATCGCTGACGGGCATGTCTTTAATCTGCCCGTACCAGATTTTAGAGGCCCCTTCGCGCCCGGCGTTTGATTTCGCCATCTGTTCCAGGACGGCAAAACCTTCGTCACGGCGATCGCTACTAAACAGCAATAGCGCCAGATTGTTTTGCAGGCCCGTATTGCCCGGCGTATCCGCATTAATGCGTTTTAGCTGATTAATCGCTTCGCCACGGCGAGCCGGAATTTTCGCCACCGTACTCCAGTACTCGACGGCAATGTCACCTTCCGGCGGCGCACCGTTGAACAGTTTGTTGTAACTCGCCACAGCTTCTTCTGCATGACCAGTAGTCGCCTGCAATCTTGCCTGTTGCAGTGCCTGACGACCATCCGGCGTGGAAAGCAACATTGTGGTCCGCGACGATTTATACGCATTTGAACTCGGCGCTAACTGCGACAGCCGATCGAGCTGTTTTTGCGCGCCATCAATATCGCCCTGACGTAACAGAGAACGGAAACGGGCGGCAACGACGTCCGGGTTATTCGGATCAATAAGTTCCAGCCGATACAACGACTGTTGCACCAGGTCTTCACGATGGGTCGCTTCGCCTAACCGAACTTGCTCCAGCAACTGTTGCTGAGCGGTTGGTGCTGCCTCGACCATCGGCATGACGGCCAGACCGAGGGAAAGCGTGAATATGTTTAGTGTGAATTTGCGCATTCCTGGCCCCAGTCAGGTAATAACTCACCTTTTGTCGAGAAGCGGAAACGGTGTTGATCCCAGCCTTGTCCAAACAGGGTCAGCACATAGTTGTAATAGGCATCGCTGCCGGGAAAGTTATCGGCCACGCGCTGGCGCTGAACGGCCTGCGCATCGCGGTTTTGTAAAAAGGGCAGCATGGCGGCAGAAAAACCGACCGGTCCTTTACCCTGCGCTTTCCCCGTAGCCACATCCACTTTTTCTGGCGGATAGCCGTTTTTCTCAGTGAATGTCGCCATCGGTTTAAACCGGTTGAGCATCCGCGCTTTTTGCGGATCGCTGTCAGGCATCATGCCTACCCACATGTAAACGCGGATAGCGTCGTAGCTGCTGATCAATGTTTTTTCGGCTTTTAGCTGCCAGCCTTTGTCTTTCTCATAGCGCACCCAGTCTGGCGAAAAGCCTTTCGGGGCGGTTTCCAGCAATAAACGTTGATTGGTTTCGCGCAGCGTGGTCCACGGCGCGCCAAAGCGGGTGAAATACTGCGCCAGCGTCGGCGGCAGGTAGCTGGGGTTAAAACGCCAGCTGTTATCCTCAGCAAATCCCACTTTGCCTGGCAACAACATGGAACCCAGTCCAGGCACCGTCACCACTTCCTCCCGCGCAATACGTTTTAACAATGCGCTGCCGATGTCGGTATAACGCTGCTCTTTCCACAAACGCCCCGCCTCCAGCAACGACCAGGCCATCCAGACATCACCATCGGAGGCCGAATTGCTGTCCAGCACTTCCCACTTACTGTTCTCTTTCTTGCCCCACAGCCATGCGGGCAAACGTTCTTTTAAAGAACCCTGAGCGAGATTGTTCTGCGTCCAGTCGAGAATAATATCGAAAGCTGCACGGTCGTTAGCCGCCAGGGCAAAGAACATGCCGTAACTTTGCCCTTCGGAAGTGGTGATTTTACGCGCGTCACTTGGGTCAATGACGCGCCCTTCCTGACTGATGTAATCCTTTTTGAACTGCTCCCAGGCAGGCCAGTTGCAGGCTGCCTGAACACTAAAGGCAGCCAGCAGCAGCATCGTCACGAGTCCACTACGCAACACATTCATCTTCAATTACTCGTTATCCGGGTTAAGACGACGACGGCTGATAATACGCAGCAGACGCCACAGTACCCAGGCCAGCAGCACGACGCTGATTGCCGCCAGCACCGCCAGCAGAATCGGATGGTTTGCCAGGGCATACCATAAGCGTTCGAACCACGGCAGATGGCCAACGTAATAGACGTCGCCAACACGCAGGCTATTGATACCGGACTCGCGGATCACCGCGACCGAACCGAACATGGTGGCGCGTTTGCCGCTATCGTTCACCGCATCGTTAAGCATTTCATAACCGCGTGGGCTATCTGCCAGCAGCGCAATCACGCTACGCTGGTCGTTATACGGCGACTGGAAGCCAATCACCGCCGCCATCGCACCGGAAGAGGTCAGCGTTGATTGAGTTTCTGCCGCGCGATCGCTCTCATCCGGTACAATGCCGGGGAACGGGGTCTGGCGCATCGGCGTTTTCACCCAGCTTTCGGTCGCCTGCACCAACAGGTCGATCTGCTTATCGTCTTTCAGTTTGTCCGGGATACCACCGACGATCATGATGTCGGCATCTTTGCCCTGAATGGTGCTGCCATCATCGGTCACCGTCAGGTTAATCGCCGGGAAGCCCGTCTGCGCACCGATAAAGCCAACGGTATTCAGCAAGGTTTCCATCTGTGCTTCGTTAGGCGCTTTCGGCATCACGGTGATGGTTTGTGACAGATCCGCCATCCGGCTGAACGGGAAGCCCGCGTTAGCAAAGGCGCGTAGATCCGGCATCGGGATGAAGTGGTAATACTTCGAGAAGTCGATGGTGGAATCGTCACCAATCACCACATGATTCTGCACCGGCTGGAAGGTAATGCAGTTATCCACCGAACCGCCCGGCATCGGGTTCATATACTCAAAGTCGAAGCGCAGCTGGTTGGTCGCGCCCAGTTTCAGCGCCGGAATAGAGACATCCGTTTTGCCATCCAGCAAACCTTGTAATACCGGAATCCGCAGCAGCAGGCGGTTCGCCTCCTGTTTACTGCTCAGGTTGAAGGATTGCAGGAACTGGTTATTCAGGCTGATATCCATCCGCGAACTGTCTTTCACCGGCGGCATGGTGTAGCGATAGTTGATATCCATATCAATGCCGGTACTGCGCATCAGGTAGAGATCTGGCGGCAGGTTTAGCGAAACATTAATCGCTGCTGGCTCAAGACCGCTGGATTGCAACTGTTCTTCATAGGTTTTCAGTTCACCAAAGGTGACCGGACGATCGGTACGCACCCAGTTCGGCGCATCGTACGGCTTACGCGGTAGCAGCGGTTTCACTTCATTCACTACCACGCTTTCACCACGGAACAGGATGTTACCCTGAGCGATACCTTTCGCTGCCTGCAACAGGTCTTTGTCGTCACGACCAAACACCACCAGCAGTTTGACGTAAGGATTCTGCGGATGGTTGATCATCTCAATCACCGGGGCTTTTACCGCCGGATGATCGCGCAGGAAATCCGGGCGTTTGTCATTGGTGGCAAAAACGATGGCATTGCGATCCGGCAATTGGTTATAGAGCACCGGGAAGTTCTGCCCACGCCAGCCAGAACGCGAACCAAACCACGAGGCGACAATGGCAGATGCTTGTTGCAGCCCGACATCCGGCGCACCCGCAAAGACCATCGGCAAGGTGTTAGTACGGTTATCACGCGGGTCAAAGAATGGTACCGGGAAGTGTGACAGGTTATTCTTCACATTCAGGGTCTGATAGGTCAAATCCAGTCCACTGCTCCGCCCAACATCCAGCCAAAGCGTGGTGCTGGCCGGGTTTTCGCACACGTCCTGATAATGACCGACAAACTCCAGCCGCACACGGTTGAAGTCGGTAATAAACAGTGGGTTAATGGGCATTTGTGCCAGCGTTTTTTTACCCAACTGTTCTTTGGTCACTGGCAGCACGCCCATCAGTTCATCATTGAGATAAACCTTTAACTGCGACTGGACAGGCAGTAACGATGGCGATGGCGTGTATTCGAGGTTGAGCATCGCCTTCGTCACCACTTCATCGCTGCGCATACCAAACTCAATGCTGCCGTTCGGGTTAATGCCACGTAGCACCATGCTGCCCGGCGGCGGCGCAATTTGCGCAAAGGTCAGCTTCACATCACGCGAAGGACCGTTCTGCGCCACGATGGGGGCATCAGCGCCCTGCACGCCCGGCATCACTTGCCCAACCTGCGGATTTTGTTCCGTCTGGGCGGCTACAGCTGGCTCAGCATTGATCAGTGGTTGCGTTGCTGGCGTCGCCTGCGTCATGAAAGAGGGGAACGCACTCATCCCCATAGCCACTGCACAAATCCAGAATAGTTTTCTTTTCATCGCGTTATCATCATTGTTGAGCCAAAGCCTGATCCGATGGTTGTGCCGTTTCGCTCCGCTCCGGGCGGCGCGGAATAAACGATACAACCCAGGAAACCAGAGAAGTCAGCACACGGAATATGCCCTTCACCGAAGAAGGAGCAAACTCCGCCAGATGGCGGTAGCCACGGAAGCCGAGCTTCAGAATATCCAGCAGACTTTCCAGCGGCTTATCTTCCGGATAGCTGTCCTGCCAGAGCGCCCATGTATCCGCACGGGCAAACGTACACTGCACAAAATCGATATGTTGCTGGGTGGTGAGCGGCATTAATTTCAGCCCAACTTCATTACCCATCACGCGCGCCACCTGGGTCGGGAAGACGTATTCCTGCTGACCACGTTTAAGCAACAGATTCACTTTCTGCCCTTCCAGAATCTGCGCCTGACCGTTGATCTTGATCCCCAAACCACCGTCGGAGAAATCCTGAACGGTACACGAGAAGAGGTGACCATCTTCGCGGGCAATTGCCGCGGGCATCGTCATCTCCACGCGGTGCGATCGGCGTACCTGTTTGCTTTCTACCGATACCGCAACTGCGCCGCCAAGAACAATTAGGTTGTAGAATACCCACACCATACTGACGACCACGGTGAGCATCTCGGTTGGCGGGCCATAGAAGTAGCGCCAGATGCCTACCGCAACGCCCACCAGGTTGAGCAGAACAAGGAAGATGTAGGGCCGCGAGATCACCCAGTCGACGTACTCTTCTTCCACCAGTCCACCTTTGGCGGTAACGTTAAATTTGCCTTTGTGCGGGTTAATCAGCGCCACCAGCGTCGGTGGTGCGATATACCACGCCAGCACCGTTTCGTAGATTTCACTCCAGAAAGAGTGGCGATATTTACCCTGGATCTTCGAGTTGGTCAGGCTGGCATGAATCATATGCGGCAGCACGAACAGGGCGATCATCAACGCTGGCGCATAGATGATGTAGGCATGAAGCAGCAGGAACGCCAGCGGCGCAGTCAGGAAGATCAGCCGTGGAATGCCCGACAAGAAGTGGAACATGGCGTTGACGTAACATAGCCGCTGAGCAAACTTCAGCCCTTTACCGGTGAGCGGGTTATCGAGACGGAAGATTTGCACCATCCCGCGCGCCCAGCGAATACGCTGACCGATATGCGCCGACAGACTTTCGGTCGCCAGCCCCGCCGCCTGCGGAATACGCATATACGCGGAGGTATAGCCACGACGGTGCAAACGCAGAGAAGTATGCGCATCTTCAGTCACAGTTTCGACAGCAATGCCGCCAATTTCATCCAGCGGCTTACGGCGAATCACCGCACAGGAACCGCAGAAGAAAGTGGCGTCCCACATATCGTTGCCATCCTGCACCAGACCATAGAACAGCGTGCCTTCGTTCGGTGTTTTACGAAAACGCCCCAGGTTGCGTTCAAACGGGTCCGGTGAGAAGAAGTGGTGCGGCGTCTGCATCATCGCCAGCTGTTTTTCTTTCAGGAACCAGCCCATGGTCATTTGCAGGAACGATCGCGTTGGTACGTGGTCGCAGTCGAAAATCGACACGAACTCGCCTTTGGCATATTTCAGCGCATTGTTGATGTTGCCCGCTTTCGCATGTTCATGAGTGGTACGGGCGATATATTTCACCCCCACGTTTTGCGCAAACTGGCGAAACTCTTCCCTGCCGCCGTCATCAAGGATCCAGATGTTCAGCTTGTCTTTCGGCCAGTCGATACCCAGCGAGGCGTAAATGGTATTTTTCACCACGTTGAGATCTTCGTTGTAAGTCGGGACAAAGATATCCACCGACGGCCACAACGACATATCTTTCGGCAATGGCACCGGCTGACGATTCAGCGGCCATACTACCTGGAAGTAGCCGAGCACCAGCACAATCCACGCGTACGTTTCAGCGAAGAGCAGAATAAGCCCGCACACCAGGCTGACCGGATCGTCCCAGTTCAGCGTAGAGGTGTAGCGCCACCAGATATAACGGCAAGAAACGGTCAGCGACAGCACAATCAACATTAGCGCCGAGAAGCGCCCCGGCATCCGCCGTACGATCAGCGCTACCCCCCACAGCAGCATCAGGAAGATAAACTGCGCCAGCGGGTTAAACGGCTGAGTAACGCAGATTAACGCCAGAATCAGCGAGAAGGTGACGATGATACCGAGGATCAACCGCCGCGCCCCGGCACTCAAATGGCCGAGCTCTTTTTTCTCATCAAGATGCTGTGTTTTATGGCTAACGCGCTCAGGCAGCTCGTTCATCCATTGATGGTAACGTCCACGAATATTCTGCAGACCTGAAAATGCCCGCCTGCGCGGTTTCGGCGTTTCTTTGCGCGATGCACCGATCAGTAACCAGCATGTTTGAATGAGATAACGGACCGGGTCCAGCGGACGCGGACGCGAGGCGTTGATATGCGGATACAGGTTTTTATGTTCTGCGCGAATACGCTGCCAGCGCGGGTGCTCCAGCGGAATAAAAATCCAGGCCAGGATCAACCAAAAACAGCCGAGCGTCGCGCTGAAAGCCGACGCGCCGTGACGACGATAATCGCGATAACGCCCGATAAGCCGCGCGTTGACCGGCGGGATAAGCAACCACCGGGTCAGGATACTCATGATGCACTCCCGACTGGCGTTTTCAGCCCGGAATAGTTCAACAGGCACCAGTTAGCCAGCGTCAGTATCTCTTCAGCCGCCAGCGCATCACTGCGATATTCACCGACTGGTTGCTTAGCCGCCAGGCATTCAGCCATCGCTTCATCACGATGAATGAGCATCGGCAGTAATCGGCGCTGGCTTTGCAACCAAAGCTGGTAAATATCGTCCTGAACTTGACTGCCGATACGGAAGTCATTAATCAAAATATGCGCGCCATCCGGCAGCGCCTGCTGATGCAGCCGGATATGGCAGTTGGCATCCACATTGACGATTGCCAGCGAGTGATCGCACAAACTCAGCAGCTGGTGGGTTATCTGCGAGGAATCACGCGGTAAGTCGATTAAAATCCAATGGTAACGCCCGCTGGCTTTTAGTTGCTGTAAGCCGGAGCAAATATCGCTCAGCCGGGTTTGCCAGTGCTGCGGATTTTCTTGTTCTTCAATGGATAACTGACCAAAAGGCAGCAAATCGAGCTGCGAGGTATAGCGCAACCCGGCGTCACGCCAGTCCTGGTCATCCAGCATAGCTCTGGCCCAGCCCTGACGGTGGGTAAAATCAACGTTAAATGACAGGCGCAACAAGTTGTCCGGGCAGGCATCGACCACCAGGACATTTTCTCCTAACATTTGTAATGACCAGGCTAATGCGGCGGTGATGGTTGTTGTCCCCACGCCTCCCCGCACCCCCTGCAATCCCAGTACGGCCATTCACCAATCCCCTACTTTTGTTGCGCAAACTCTGCCAGCAACGGCCAGCGTTTTAATGCCGCGGCCAACTGTTCGCGTTGGGAAATATCGGCATAATCAATATCAGGCAGTGAAAATGCCTGCTTTAACGCCAAAATATCATTCTGGAAGATATAGCCTATCGCGGGATCAGGCAGAGTATCTGGTTCATTGTTATTCATTTGCTTGATCCCTATGAAATAACCGTACCGTTCATGAGACAATTCTAACCGTGAGCATTTCGCCGGTTTATTGTTTACGGCGAGACGGGAATTTGCTCACTTTTTGACTTTCCGTTACGCAACAAAAAAAGTTAAAAACGAAAAGACTAAAATCACACGTCTTGTGACCTGCTAAATTGATTCACATGCTAAATCTGATAAGTTTTAATTTCAATGGTAGGTTTATTTCTTAGCTTTCGCTAGTAAACTGATAATCAGACAAAATGATGACATGAGGGACATTGTGGACCCTGTATTCTCTATCGGTATCTCATCATTATGGGATGAGCTGCGACATATGCCAGCAGGCGGCGTCTGGTGGTTTAACGTCGATCGCCATAAAGATGCTATCAGTCTGGCGAATCAAACAATTGCATCCCAGGCTGAAACCGCACACGTCGCGGTCATTAGCATGGACAGCGATCCGGCGAAAATCTTTCAATTAGATGATTCTCAAGGACCGGAAAAAATAAAATTATTTTCAATGCTAAATCATGAAAAAGGTCTATACTATTTGGCCCGTGATTTGCAGTGTTCTATTGATCCCCATAATTACCTTTTTATTCTTGTTTGCGCAAATAACGCATGGCAAAACATTCCTGCCGAGCGGCTTCGCTCATGGTTGGATAAAATGAATAAATGGAGCAGGTTAAACCATTGTTCGCTTTTGGTAATTAATCCCGGAAATAATAACGATAAACAATTTTCATTGTTGCTTGAGGAATACCGTTCACTTTTTGGTCTTGCCAGTTTGCGTTTTCAGGGCGACCAACATTTGCTGGATATTGCCTTCTGGTGCAACGAAAAAGGGGTCAGCGCCCGTCAGCAGCTTAGCGTTCAGCAACAAAATGGTATCTGGACATTAGTTCAAAGCGAAGAGGCGGAGATCCAACCACGCAGCGACGAAAAACGCATTCTGAGTAATGTTGCTGTGCTGGAAGGTGCGCCGCCGCTATCGGAACACTGGCAACTGTTCAACAATAACGAAGTCCTGTTCAATGAAGCCCGTACCGCTCAGGCGGCGACGGTGGTCTTTTCTTTACAACAAAATGCGCAAATCGAGCCACTGGCCCGCAGCATTCATACTCTGCGTCGCCAGCGCGGTAGTGCGATGAAAATCCTCGTACGGGAAAATACCGCAAGCCTGCGCGCCACCGATGAACGTTTGTTATTGGCCTGCGGTGCAAATATGGTTATTCCGTGGAATGCGCCTCTCTCCCGTTGTCTGACGATGATCGAAAGCGTGCAAGGGCAGAAGTTTAGTCGCTATGTGCCGGAAGATATCACTACCTTGCTGTCAATGACCCAGCCGCTCAAACTGCGTGGTTTCCAGAAGTGGGATGTATTCTGTAATGCCGTCAACAACATGATGAATAACCCTCTATTACCTGCCCACGGTAAAGGCGTTCTGGTTGCCCTACGTCCGGTACCGGGTATCCGCGTTGAGCAAGCCCTGACGCTGTGTCGCCCTAACCGCACCGGCGATATCATGACTATTGGCGGTAATCGGCTGGTGCTGTTTCTCTCATTCTGTCGGATTAACGATCTGGATACCGCGTTGAATCATATTTTCCCATTGCCGACTGGCGACATTTTCTCAAACCGTATGGTCTGGTTTGAAGATGATCAAATCAGTGCCGAGCTGGTGCAGATGCGCCTGCTTGCCCCAGAACAATGGGGCATGCCGCTGCCTTTAACGCAAAGTTCTAAACCGGTCATCAATGCCGAGCACGATGGTCGCCACTGGCGACGAATACCAGAACCAATGCGACTGTTAGATGATGCTGTGGAGCGCTCATCATGATGACCATCAGCGATATCATTGAAATTATTGTCGTTTGCGCACTGATATTTTTCCCGCTGGGCTATCTGGCGCGGCACTCTTTGCGACGCATTCGCGACACCTTACGTTTGTTCTTTGCTAAACCTCGTTATGTTAAACCGGCCGGGACGTTACGCCGCACGGAAAAAGCCAGGGCAACCAAAAAATGACTCAATTTACGCAAAATACCGCCATGCCTTCTTCCCTCTGGCAATACTGGCGCGGTCTTTCCGGCTGGAACTTCTATTTTCTGGTTAAGTTCGGCCTGTTGTGGGCGGGATATCTTAACTTCCATCCGCTCCTCAATCTGGTGTTTGCCGCGTTTCTGCTGATGCCCATTCCGCGCTACAGCCTGCATCGCTTACGCCACTGGATTGCCCTGCCGATCGGCTTTGCTTTGTTCTGGCATGACACCTGGTTGCCTGGCCCGGAAAGCATAATGAGCCAGGGTTCGCAGGTGGCGGGGTTCAGTACCGATTATTTAATCGACCTTGTCACACGCTTTATTAACTGGCAGATGATTGGGGCCATTTTTGTTTTATTAGTGGCCTGGTTATTCCTGTCACAATGGATTCGCATTACCGTTTTTGTGGTTGCCATTCTGCTATGGCTGAACGTACTTACCCTGGCGGGACCAAGTTTCTCCTTGTGGCCAGCCGGTCAACCGACGACCACTGTAACAACGACGGGTGGTAACGCAGCGGCAACCGTTGCCGCGACGGGTGGCGCACCGGTAGTGGGTGATATGCCCGCACAAACTGCACCGCCAACAACGGCGAACCTTAACGCCTGGCTGAATAATTTCTATAACGCGGAGGCGAAACGTAAATCGACCTTCCCGTCTTCACTGCCCGCTGATGCTCAGCCATTTGAACTACTGGTGATTAATATCTGTTCGCTTTCCTGGTCGGATATTGAAGCCGCCGGGTTGATGTCGCATCCGCTGTGGTCGCATTTCGATATTGAGTTCAAGAACTTTAACTCCGCCACCTCCTACAGTGGCCCGGCGGCGATCCGTTTACTGCGCGCCAGCTGCGGGCAGACTTCGCACACTAATCTGTATCAACCGGCAAATAATGACTGCTATCTGTTTGATAACCTGTCGAAACTGGGCTTTACACAGCACCTGATGATGGGACATAACGGCCAGTTCGGCGGTTTTTTGAAAGAAGTTCGCGAAAATGGCGGCATGCAGACCGAATTGATGGATCAAACAAATCTGCCGGTTATTTTGCTGGGCTTTGATGGTTCGCCGGTTTATGACGATACCGCCGTGCTTAACCGCTGGCTGGACGTTACCGAAAAAGATAAAAACAGCCGTAGTGCTACGTTCTACAACACACTTCCACTGCATGACGGCAACCATTATCCGGGCGTCAGCAAAACAGCGGATTACAAAGCACGAGCACAGAAATTCTTTGATGAGCTGGAAGCCTTCTTTACTGAACTGGAGAAATCGGGTCGTAAAGTGATGGTGGTAGTGGTGCCGGAACACGGTGGCGCGCTGAAGGGCGACAGAATGCAGGTATCTGGTCTACGTGATATCCCTAGCCCGTCTATCACAGACGTCCCCGTTGGGGTGAAATTCTTCGGCATGAAGGCACCACATCAGGGGGCACCGATTGTCATCGACCAACCGAGCAGCTTCCTGGCTATCTCCGATCTGGTGGTTCGCGTTCTTGATGGCAAGATTTTCTCCGAAGACAATGTTGACTGGAAAAAACTCACCAGTGGGTTGCCACAAACAGCACCGGTCTCCGAGAACTCAAATGCAGTAGTTATTCAATACCAGGATAAACCGTACGTTCGCCTGAACGGCGGCGACTGGGTGCCTTACCCGCAGTAAGCACGAAAAAGGCCGCAGAGTTTCACCCCTGCGGCCTGGTCCGGGCGCAAATTGCCATTACGGCAGCCTGACGCCCGCATGACACGTTACTTCCGCTTATTCAGCCAGTTCACGATCATACTGGCAAGAATGCCAGCAATGACCGGAGCCGCTAAATCATGCCAGAAGGCCATGCCCAGTTCTGCGAGCGTCATATAGCCGCCTGTGTTGTAATGACAACGTTTCGCGGCTATTCTTGAGTTGTTCAGGTTCAAGAATGGCCCCCGTGATGTTGTCAGGTGCATACCTGCAACGTGCGGGGGTTTTCTCTCTCCAGCAACCAATGCCACCAGGGATTAAGCCCCCGCAACATTGCGCCTCACCGGAACCTTTCCGGCTTGCCGCTGATTCTACGACTGTTTTTCTGTTCCGGAATCCATCACGTCTTCACTCTGTGCTGCGCATTCCGCAGAATATTATCCGCTTGCAACCGTTGCATTTTTCTTACGAAAAAGGCCGCAGAGTTTCACCCCTGCGGCCTGATCCGGGCGCAAATTGCCATTACGGCAGCCTGACGCCCGCATGACACGTTACTTCCGCTTGTTCAGCCAGTTCACGATCATGCTGGCAAGAATGCCAGCAATGACCGGAGCCGCTAAATCGTGCCAGAAGGCCATGCCCAGCTCTGCGAGCGTCATATAGCCGCCTCTGTTGTAATGACAACGTTTCGCGGCTATTCTTGAGTTGTGTAGGTTCAAGAATGGCCCCCGTGATGTTGTCAGGTGCATACCTGCAACGTGCGGGGGTTTTCTCTCTCCAGCAACCAATGCCACCAGGGATAAAGCCCCCGCAACATTGCGCCTCACCGGAACCTTTCCGGCTTGCCGCTGATTCTACGATTGCTTTTTACCGTCAGCACCCGGCAATCTTCCTCATTGCGTGATGCCTTCCAGCTTAATTTCTTTATTTGCAATAGTTGCAGTTCATATCCGGGCTGACTCCAGACTGGTAGTGAAATGCGCAATTTTGTAGAATTGCGCCTCCTCGCGACCTCCCCAGTGAATCTGTTGCCTCATTTTTTACATACTGCGTATTCGACTTCTCCACCTGTTGCGCAAGAGAAACTGGGTTTATTCATTTTTGCGAGGCCGACTTCTTTCTGGACAGGACTTTATGCAGCACAACACACTACCGAAACACGATCAGAAAATGCCGTTTACACGCTACGACTTCGGCTGGGTTTTATTATGCATAGGCATGGCGATTGGTGCCGGAACCGTGCTGATGCCAGTACAAATTGGCTTGAAGGGAATTTGGGTATTTATTACCGCAGCGATCATTGCTTATCCTGCCACCTGGGTAGTGCAGGACATTTATTTAAAAACCCTTTCTGAAAGCGATTCCTGTAATGACTACACCGATATTATCAGTCATTACCTGGGGAAGAACTGGGGAATTTTCCTCGGGGTTATCTACTTTTTGATGATTATCCACGGGATTTTTATCTACTCTCTCTCCGTGGTTTTCGACAGCGCCTCGTACCTGAAAACCTTCGGTTTAACCGATGCCGATCTTTCACAATCTCTACTTTATAAAGTCGCCATTTTCGCCGTACTGGTGGCAATTGCGTCTGGTGGTGAACGATTACTGTTTAAGATTTCCGGGCCAATGGTGGTGGTCAAAGTAGGGATTATTGTCGTGTTCGGTTTTGCGATGATCCCGCACTGGAATTTCGCCAATATAACCGCCTTCCCGCAAGCCTCCGTCTTTTTCCGCGATGTCCTGCTTACCATTCCCTTTTGCTTCTTTTCTGCGGTATTTATTCAGGTACTTAACCCAATGAATATTGCCTATCGTAAACGGGAAGCGGATAAAGTACTGGCAACCCGGCTCGCGCTGCGTACCCACCGAATTAGTTATATCACGCTCATCGCGGTGATCCTGTTTTTTGCCTTTTCGTTTACCTTCTCAATTAGCCACGAAGAAGCCGTTTCTGCCTTTGAACAAAATATCTCGGCACTGGCACTGGCTGCGCAGGTGATCCCTGGGCATATCATTCATATCACCTCGACGGTGCTGAATATCTTTGCCGTACTGACCGCATTCTTTGGCATTTATCTCGGTTTCCACGAGGCCATTAAAGGCATTATTCTCAATCTGTTAAGCCGAATTATTGATACCAAGAAAATTAACTCACGCGTGCTGACTCTGGCGATCTGCGCTTTTATCGTCATTACGTTGACGATTTGGGTTTCGTTTCGTGTATCGGTGCTGGTGTTCTTTCAGTTGGGAAGCCCGTTATATGGCATTGTGTCGTGCCTCATTCCATTTTTCCTGATCTATAAAGTCGCACAACTGGAAAAACTTCGCGGGTTTAAAGCCTGGCTGATTCTGCTGTACGGCATTTTGTTATGCTTGTCGCCACTGTTGAAGCTGATTGAGTAAACCGGAGCGCATGGCCCCGGTTTTGTGAGTTAACGCTGCGGATTTTCATCCTGATCAACAGCAAAACAAGCTACCAGTTGCCCGCCGTAGTCTTTTAGCTGCGGCTGCAACTGGGTGCAGGGGCCGAAGCGCCGACGACAGCGGGCGTTAAACGCGCAGCCCGGCGGTGGATTGAGCGGGCTTGGCAGTTCACCGGTGAGCTTGATGCGCTCGCGGCGATCGTCCGGGTTCAGGCGCGGCGTCGCGGAGAGTAGCGCCTGAGTGTACGGATGACGCGGGTTATTGAAGATTTGGTCCTTCGTTCCCTTCTCCACGCAGCGGCCCAGGTACATCACCATCACTTCATCGGCAATGTGCTCAACCACTGACAGGTCGTGCGAGATAAAGACATAAGACAGCCCCAACTCCTGCTGCAAATCCATCATCAGATTCAGCACCTGCGCACGCACTGAAACGTCCAGCGCGGAAACCGGTTCATCGGCAATCACCACATCCGGGTCGAGCATCAGACCACGGGCAATGGCGATACGCTGACGCTGACCGCCGGAGAACATATGCGGATAGCGGTCGTAATGCTCGGTTTTCAGGCCGACTTTCGCCATCATCGACAGGGCTTTTTCCCGACGCTGTTCTTTGCTTAAGCTGGTATTAATAAGCAGCGGCTCTTCAAGAATTTGCCCAACTTTTTTACGCGGATTTAGCGAACCATAGGGATTCTGAAAGACGATCTGGATTTTCTGCCGACGCAACTTCTGCGCCTGCGGATCGTGCTTGAGCAGATCCTGCCCCTGGTAATACAGCTCACCACCGGTGGGCATTTCGATCATCGTCAGCAACCGACCGAGGGTCGATTTACCGCAGCCAGATTCACCTACTACTGCCAGCGTTTTGCCACGTTCAAGGTTAAACGAAACGCCGTCCAGCGCCTTCACCAGACGTTCCGGAGCGAACATACCTTTCTTCACCGGATAATGTTTTTTCAGGTCGATAGCCTGCAACAGCGGTTGTTGCGAGGTGGCCTCTTGCGTACTCATAGTGTCGGCCTCCCGGCATCATCAAGTGGGTAGTGGCATTTGGACTGACGCCCGTCAGCGAGCATATTCAGCGCCGGTTCTTCAGCACGGCATTTGTCAGTGGCGTAGGGGCAGCGCGGGTTAAGCAGGCAGCCGTTCGGGCGGTCGTACTTGCCGGGAACGACACCTGGCAACGACGCCAGACGTTCTTTATCCTGAGCAAATTCCGGCAGCGCACGCAGCAATGCCTGAGTATACGGGTGACGCGGCGCATGGAAGATGGCGTGCACATCGCCCGTTTCCACCACCTGACCTGCATACATCACGATGATTTTATGTGCCGCTTCCGCCACCAGCGCCAGGTCATGGGTAATTAACACCAGCGCCATGTTCTCTTTCTGCTGTAGCTCCAGCAGTAGTTCAATGATTTGCGCCTGAATGGTCACGTCCAGCGCAGTGGTTGGTTCATCGGCAATCAGCAGTTTTGGCCGACAGGCAATCGCCATGGCGATCATCACGCGCTGGCTCATGCCGCCGGAAAGCTGATGCGAGTAAACATCCAGACGCGATGCCGGATCGGGAATACCGACCTGATTCAGCAGATCAATCGCTCGCTGACGGCGGGTACTTTTGTTGCCGCCCTGATGCACCTTTATCGCTTCCATAATCTGGAAACCCACGGTGTAGCACGGGTTAAGGCTGGTCATCGGGTCCTGGAAGATCATTGCCACTTCGGCACCCACCAGGTTGCGGCGCTCTTTTTCTGAGATACGCTGTAAATCCTGACCGTTAAACTCCAGCTTTTCCGCCATTACGCGGCCCGGATAATCAATCAGCCCCATAATCGCCAGCGAACTGACCGATTTACCAGAGCCGGACTCACCCACAATCCCGACCACTTCGCCCTGTTTTACGCTGTAGCTGATGCGGTCTACGGCGCGGAACGGTGCGCTTTCGTCGCCGAAATGCACCGATAATTTATCTACATTTAATAACGCCATCTCGAACCTCTTACTGCTTCAGTTTGGGATCGAGCGCGTCACGCAGACCGTCACCCATCAGGTTAAATGCCAGCACCGTCAGCAGGATCGCCAGACCCGGGAAGGTCACGACCCACCAGGCGCTTTGCGCGAACTGCAACACGTCGGAGAGCATGGTGCCCCACTCCGGCGTTGGCGGCTGCGCCCCCATGCCGAGGAAACCAAGAGCAGCCATATCGAGAATGGCGTTAGAGAAACCGAGCGACGCCTGAACAATCAGAGGCGCAAGGCAGTTCGGGAAGATGTTAATAAACATCTGACGCATCGCCCCGGCACCTGCCACGCGAGACGCGGTAACGTAATCGCGATTCACCTCCACCAGCACGGCGGCGCGTGTTAAGCGCACATAGTGCGGCAAGGCAACGAAGGTCAGCGCCAGCGCGGCGTTACCAATCGACGGGCCGAAAATCGCCACCAGCACCAGTGCCAACAGCAGACTTGGCAGCGCCAGCATGATATCGACCACGCGCATGATGATGTTATCGACCAGGCCGCCGAAGTAACCGGCGATCAGGCCGAGAATAACGCCCATAATCAGCGATAACACAACTACCAGACAGCCAACCAGCAGCGACAAGCGCGCGCCGTACATCAGCCGCGACAGCACATCACGCCCCACGTCATCAGTGCCCAGCAAGTGCGCCATGCTGCCGCCTTCCTGCCAGGCTGGCGGGGCGAGCAGTGCATCGCGGAACTGTTCCGCCGGGTTATAGGGTGCAATCCAGTTGGCAAAGATCGCGATAAACAGCACGATGACGACGTAAACCAGCCCGACAACCGCGCCTTTGTTGCGTTTAAAATAGTGCCAGAACTCCTGTAACGGGGTCATCGGCACCGGTGCGCTAATCACTTTATTTTCAGTAACCTGTGACATGATGCCCCCTTACTTCTTATGACGAATACGCGGGTTCACCACGCCGTACAGCAGATCGACCAGCAGATTGACGAGGATAATCATCGTCGCCACCAGCAATACGCCGCCCTGCACTACCGGATAGTCGCGGCGTTGCAGTGCGTCAATCAACCAGCGCCCCAGACCGGGCCACGAGAAGATGGTTTCGGTCAGAATCGCCCCCGCCAGCAATGTTCCCACCTGAAGGCCGATAACGGTCACTACCGGCAGCATCGCGTTACGCAGCGCGTGGACGATAATCACCCTAAGGCGGGTCAGCCCTTTGGCACGCGCGGTGCGGATATAATCTTCACCCAGCACTTCAAGCATCGAGGAGCGCGTCATACGTACAATGACCGCCAGCGGGATAGTACCCAGCACAATGGCGGGCAGGATCATATGGGCGACGGCATCGATAAAGTTACCGTCTTCACCCCAGATGGCGGTGTCGATCAGCATAAAACCAGTTAACGGATTGGAATCATCGAGGAACACCATGTCGCTCACGCGACCGGAGACGGGCGTCAGGTTCCAGTGCACCGAAACCAGCATGATCAGCATCATGCCCCACCAGAAGATCGGCATGGAGTAGCCGGTCAGCGCCAGGCCAACCGCTGTGTGATCGAAAATGGAACCGCGTTTAACCGCAGCCAGCACACCAACCGGAATACCGACCGCAGTCGCAAAAATCATCGCGCAGACGCCAAGTTCCAGCGTGGCCTGGAAGCGCGGCACGAACTCTTCCCAAACCGGGATGCGGCTTTTCATCGAAATGCCTAAATCACCGTGCATTACGCCCCAAATATAATGGAGATACTGCTGCCACATCGGTTTATCCAAGCCGAGTTCTGCCAGCAATTGTGCGTGACGCTCTGGGGAGATCCCACGTTCGCCCGCCATGATCATCACCGGATCGCCCGGGATCATGTGGACAAAGGCAAATGTGAGAAGGGTAATACCGATAAACGTGGGGATGACGAGTCCCAAACGTCGGAGAATAAACTGCAACATAACCCGGATTCTCTGTAGTGACCCGCAGCCTGGAACTGCGTGTCTGTATTGCTCACAAATCAATTCCCGCCCGTGCCGGACAGGGAATGAAGTATTGCTGCCGGATGGCGCTGCACGCAGAGATGCAGCGCCACCGGGTATGCAGATTGTTGACAAAGTGCGCTTTGTTCATGCCGGATGCGGCGTGAACGCCTTATCCGACCTACAAAATCGTGCAAACTCAATACATTGCAGAATTTTCGTAGGCCTGATAAGCGGAGCGCATCAGGCAGTTTTGCATTTGCCATCAGTCTTGTATGGCTTTTAATTATTCGATAGAGACATTTTCGAAGTGATGTTTGCCTAATGGATCAACCACATAGCCTTTAACTTCTTTGCGTACCGGTTCAAACACGGTGGAGTGAGCGATGATCAGTGCCGGAGCCTGATCGTGCATCACCACCTGTGCTTGCTTATACAGCTCAATACGCTTGTTGTGGTCGTCAGTAGCACGTGCCGGTTGAATCAGATCTTCAAACGGTTTGTAGCACCATTTTGAGTAGTTGGAACCTTGTTCAGAAGCAGCGCAGCTGAACAGGGTGGCGAAGAAGTTATCCGGATCCCCGTTGTCGCCAGTCCAGCCCATCATTACCGTCTGATGCTCGCCATCTTTCGCGCGCTTGAGGTACTCACCCCATTCGTAGGTGACGATTTTGGCCTGCACGCCCACTTTCGCCCAGTCTGCCTGAATCATCTCCGCCATGCGGCGAGCATTCGGGTTATACGGACGTTGTACAGGCATTGCCCACAGGTCGATGGAGAAGCCTTTTTCCAGGCCCGCTTCTTTCAGCAAGGCTTTCGCTTTTTCAGGATCGTAGGTGTAGTCCTGAACGTCGTCGTTATAGCCCCACATGGTTGGCGGGATCAGGTTTTTCGCTGCCACGCCCGCGCCCTGATAAACCGCTTTGATGATAGCGTCTTTGTTCACCGCGTAGGTCAGAGCCTGGCGAACTTTCACGTCATCGAGTGGTTTTTTCTGCACGTTATATGAAAGATAGCCGACGTTAAGCCCCGGCATTTCCATCAGGTTGATGGATTTATCCTGCTTCATGCGAGCGATGTCTGCCGGGTTCGGGTACGGCATCACCTGGCATTCGTTCTTCTGCAATTTAGCGTAACGCACGGAAGCGTCAGGGGTAATAGAGAAAACCAGCGTATCGATCTGCGGTTTGGTGCCCCAGTAGCCATCAAACGCTTTGTAGCGGATACGGGAATCTTTTTGGTACTGCTGTAACTGGAACGGACCGGTGCCGATTGGGTTGAGGTCCAGTTTTTCCGGTGTACCGGCTTTCATCATCGCGTCAGCATATTCTTTTGACAGAATAGAGGCGAAGTCCATTGCCAGGTCAGCGAGGAACGGCGCTTCCGGTCGAGTCAGCACAAACTGAACGGTGTTGTCGTCCACCTTTTTCACTTCGCTGATCAGCTCCGGCAAGCCCATGCCTTCAAAGTATTCGTAGCTGCCGCCAGAAACTTTATGGTACGGGTTTTGCGCGTTTTTCTGACGATCGAACGAGAACACCACGTCATCGGCGTTCAGTTCGCGCGTCGGTTTGAATTCTTTGTTGTCGTGCCACTTCACACCTTTACGCAGATGGAAGGTATAGGTTTTACCGTCTTCGCTGACTTCCCACTTTTCAGCGAGGCCCGGGATTACTTCGGTGGTGCCGATTTTAAATTCAACCAGGCGGTTATAAAGCGGCACGGAAGAGGCGTCATAGGTGGTACCGGAGGTAAACAGCTGCGGGTTAAACCCTTCCGGAGATCCTTCTGAGCAATAAACCAGAGTTTTAGCCTGAACACTTGCTGCGACGGTCATAGCCACCAGGCTGAGACCAAGCTTCAGCATCCCTGACTTTTTCAAGGAAATACGCATTATTCTGCTCCAATTGTGATGTTTGTTGTTTTAACCCTTTGCAGTGGGTTGTCGCCGCCTGACCTTTTTTGTTTTTTGCCCGGTCGGGTCAACGTTATGAGGTGGGGATGCCGTACTAATTAACATCAGTGTAACAGTGCGGATCCTCCATAAAATGCCCCTCGTGACCTACAATCTGTCAACAGAATGTGAAAACGTCAATACAGCCAACCGGGATTTACACCAACGGTGAGAATCCACAAACAAAGATTAAAAAAACTTCAAACAGCTATTTGCAGCAGAGAAATTTGTGCTACTCCAACATGACCAGAACAATCAGCTTAATATTTAGCAACAATTGGTGATTAAGTTTTATGCATTTAGTGAAAAAAATCTGAGGAAAAGGTGGATATCTGAGCGATTAATACCATGAACGCTAAAACGCACAGCGGAAAATGCCAGCGCCAGCCATAAGTAACGCAAAAAAAGATTTAAGCAAATATAAAAAAAGACAATGGTTTCTGTCACAAATCCGTTAATGGATAGTGAGATATGGGGCGCAAATTTGGCAGGGAAATGTGTGGTGTGTAGGTCGAATAAGGTGTTCACGCCGCATCCGACAATGGGCCGGCACATTTGCCTGATGCGACGCTGGCGCGTCTTATCAGGCCTACGTCGAATCGAACCTCCCTGCCCCCGGAGGTTCTCTTCCTCATGAGTTACAGATGCAAAAAAGCCTGCTCGTTGAGCAGGCTTTTCGAATTTGGTCGGTGATAGAGGATTCGAACCTCCGACCCCTTCGTCCCGAACGAAGTGCGCTACCAGGCTGCGCCAATCACCGAATGCGGGGCGCATCTTACTGCGCAGATACGCCCTCGTCAATCCCTTAATAGCAAAATGCCTTTTGATCGGCGAGAAAGTCAGCAGGCCGCTTAGTTAGCCGCCGCCTCTCTTGCCTGCGGGATGTGGCACCAGTTGTTGTTTTCGTTAATTCCACCATCCGGTGAAGTATAGCCAAGACAACCCATGATGGTGTCGTACAGCTCTACGTGACGGCGTGGCACTTTCATGTCGGCTTCTTTTTTCAGCTGCGCAAATGCTTGCGCATTGACCGGATTTTCCAGATATTTATCTGACATCCAGACCATCATCGGCACACGGAACTGCTCCGGCGGTGCCAGTTCACGCGGCGTGCCGTGCAGGTGCTCGCGTTCATTAATTGACTCACCGTGGTCAGCTGCGTAGAACACAATCGCTTTCTTATCGCGAACCTGATCAATCACGCTGGAGATAAAGTGATCCACATAGGTCACCGAGTTGTCATAGGAGTTGATCATCTGCGCTTTGGTACAGCCGCTATCAACACCAATACATTCCGGCTTCCACTGCGCAAAGCTGCGCGGGTAACGCTGGGTGTAGTTAAAGTGCGAACCTTTGGTATGCAGAATGATCAGATGCTTACCATCCGGGTTGCGCCCCAGCGATTGCTGCATTTCGTCTACCAGCAACATATCATCTACCGGCTTGCCACGGTTACGTGGCTCCGCACCAATCTGCTCACGATAAGCAATGTTGTCCGCCATCGTGTTGCTGTAGAACCACATTTCGCTCTGCATAGCGTAGAGGTCAGAACTGAATCCT
Organism: Escherichia sp. WS1265; assembly: GCF_046487585.1. NCBI lineage: Bacteria > Pseudomonadati > Pseudomonadota > Gammaproteobacteria > Enterobacterales > Enterobacteriaceae > Escherichia > Escherichia sp. WS1265. The sequence continues at coordinate 52,489 of NZ_JBJQJE010000010.1, read as the reverse complement.
AACTGCTTCAGCACCGCGAAAATGTTCTGTTCTTTTAATGTGCGCTGCGGATTATCTTCCGCTCCACCCTCTCGTACAAACATGCAACGCAGAGAAAGTTTGGTCGCCGTGTCACAAGAATAGCCACGGAACGCTGCCAGATTTTTCTCCTGGGCCAGCTTCGGCGTGGTATTACGCTCATAGCCAAAAATGCCCATATGGTCCCAACGCGTGGTTTCACCGATGATAAACACGACATAAGTGTCATCAACGTTTTGCGGTGCCTGATAAGTGAATTTCTTCGCCGGATTAAGCAATGAATTATTATCGGAAGATTCATCGACCCGCGCCCAGGCATACAGCCCCAACGCAGAAAGCCAGTTTGATGGCAGATAAGAGTTCGCTACGACACCGCCATAACTCGGCAAATCAACGCCGGTCGCCCTCTCCACTTTCTTCTGCTGGATATCCAGCAAACGAATCGGTGCCCAAACCATAATACCCGCCAGTACGACGACCGCTAGGCTGCGAATACGCTGCCCTGGGGTTCGCAGTTGTCGGAGCAAGGTGTAGCGACAGCGGTTATTCCAGATAAGGATAAGAGGCAATGCACTAACGGCGATTAACCAGAGAATAAGGTTCAGACCAACAACTTCTTTTGACAGGTCGATATCGGTGGTCATGACGGAAGCGATGATGCCATAACCAATGACCACATTAAGGAAGGTCATGTAATAGCTGGCACCGGCGGAAAAGAGCACAACCAGCGATGCCAGAATACGCCAGCTGCGGCGGCCAAACAGCGAAAGAAGACGTAGTAAAAAGAAGGTCACCAGTACGGTGGCGGCCAGTTCAACAACAGCAGAAATGCCTTTCCAGACGGTAAAATCGTGCGCATAGCTGCCGAAGCGGCGGTAAAAAACCGCGCCATTCATAAAAAGGCCAATATAGATTGCAAGCAAAAAGCTCAGCTTCTGCTGTGTAATCGATTTGATGTATCTCATGCAAACAAACCCTGGACAAACAGGTGATAACACCCTGCTTAGTGGCTTTTCAGGCCAGGCAGGGGAAAAGTGCGGAGGTAGTCAGATAAGTAAAATCTACACGCGCGAATAAGTAGACCACAGCAAAGGGAAAAAGTGTGGGGAAAGAGTGTGCATGAAGCACAAATTTACAAAAATGCAAGTTTGAAAAGAGACTTTAGCGTTACAAAAAGCAGTAAAAAGGGCCAGTTAACTGGCCCAAATTTTACGCGTCATTGTTTATACATTGCGTTGAAGCGTTTGATTCACACTAAGGCTAAAGCCCAGTAGCTCGCGGCAGATGATTAAAGGGAGCCATGCGCCTCACGCAACATTTTCTGCTCTGGCTGACGAATCGTCGTAGAGAGCGCCAGTGACAGAATCAGCAGGGCGAAAATCACGTAGAAGGTCACATAGAAGCCGCCAAACAGTGAGGCGATAATCGACCCACAAATGCTGCCGATACCGAAACCGAGATAAATCACACCGTAGTTTTTCGCCAGGTTATTGAGGCCGAAGAACTCACTGACCAGTGACGGGAAAACGGTAATGGTGCCGCCAAAGTTAAACGCCACGCAGGCAATCGCTGCAAAGAACGTCACTGCATTCAATGGTGCAAACAGCAGGGCCGCCATACCCACCAGCGAAATCACCTGACCAATGGTGATAACACGGATTCGGGCGATTTTGTCAGACAGTATCCCCAGAACCAGACGACCTGAAAGGTTGGCGATGGAAATAACAGTGACTGCATTGGCTGCGGAAACCACATCAAGGTGTGCCAGACTTTGGGCGATATCTTTCGCTACCCCAATCACGTACAGGCCGCTCATGCAGGCAGTCAGGAACATTACCGCTAACATCCAGTACTGCGGTTTACGCATCGACTCTGCCAGCGTGTAATCTTTCTCCACCACACCATTGCTGGTTTTCACTTCCTGTTTTGGTGCGTCTTTCATTAATGTTGCGCCGAAAACAATCATCACCAGCGCAATCGCTCCCCAAATCACAAATGTTTTTTCCAGACCCACCGTTTCCAGCAGCTGCGTGTCGATAAATTTGAAACCCAGGCTACCCAGACCATAAGAACCGATAGCGAACGCGGAGATCAGACCTTTACGCTCCGGGAACCACTTCACGCAGTTAGAGAGCGTCAGCAGGTAACCCGCGCCATCCGCCAGACCGACCAGCACACCGGCGCTTAACCACAGCATCATCAGGTTGTCAGAATGCGCTGTCAGGAAGAAGCCTAATCCCAGCAAAATGCCGGAAGCCATAGTGACGCGTTTAACGCCAAAACGTTCCTGTAATTTCCCCGCAACAGAAGATGAAATTGCCAGCCCCAGACTTAACAAGCCGAAAGAGAAAGCGACCTGGCTTACCGGCGCATCCAGCTTGGCAGAAAGCGCGCCGTTAAACAGGCTCCAGGTATAAACCGACCCAAGGGCAAACTGGGTAATGATAGTACCGATGAGTGTCAGCCAGCGGGTACGCTGATAATTTGAAGGTGTCATGGCAGTATTCCTGCAGTAATAAAAAGGAAAAATCTCTGCCGACAACCATAACGAAGTGCACTTTATGCCTGGGGAAAAACGGCATGAAATGCCATCAGAACGGAATGAAATGCCTTAGTTCAGGAATGAATGACGTGACAATTATTCACCAAATTTATTATTTGGTGAGTTAGCACCCACTATCACCACAAGCGTTGTTATTCAATGGTTTCAATTGTGACTGTTACGTTAAAATCTGGCGCTAACCCCCATCGTATACAGATAGTCGCTATTGTTAGTGGTATTTTCTGCCTGAGATAGCGCCGCATAGGCGGCAATATTTTGATTGAGCAACATATCAGCGCCTACGGTGACATCCAGCCAGTTGCCGTTCTGGTTTGTCGCCGTCATCCGGCTCAGGCCTGATTGCGCCTTCCAGATATTCTCGCCAAATTGCTGGTTATAGCTGATTTGCGCCCAGGGTCGGAGATCGCCAAGCCGGGAGTCAACACGCCAGCCTAAAGTACTCACGCTGGCATGCCATAACGGATCGGTCAGCGTGGTAGTACTGTCGCCAAACTCGTTATACATCGAGGTGGTTGTGCCATCGTAATGTAATGCCGCGACCGGGCCAGTTGTAACCTGTTCATATAAAGGAAAATTCCAGCCCATACTCATACTGCTGGTCACATCCACAGGGGTTTCTTCTGCCAGATTGACTTCCAGTCCCAGCGCCCTTTGGCTACTTTGAATACGTTGCGACAAAATATCGTTGTAATCAGGTTGATGATCGCTATCCCAGGTGTAACGCTCTGTGGAATGTCCGGGTTGCGTATAAACGATATATTCTTGTTGCCAGGCGTAAGCTGTGTTGAGAAAAAAGGCACTGATTACCACGCTCACCAGCAGGCTTAGCTGCTAGCGACCACCGCTTTTTTTTATGATCATTAACACGACTCCAGGGAAGAGCCGAATTCGGCAATATTATTGTCATTGTATGAAGGATATCGGGCGTAGTAGCCCTGTATTAAATATTGACTTTTTCACCGATGCGTCAAGAAAAGCGGCTGAAATTTTTACGATCGGGTACATAGCGAGGGAAAGTATGGAACGTTGCGGCTGGGTGAGTCAGGACCCGCTTTATATTGCCTACCATGATAATGAATGGGGCGTGCCTGAAACTGACAGTAAAAAACTGTTCGAAATGATCTGCCTTGAAGGGCAGCAGGCTGGATTATCGTGGATCACCGTCCTCAAAAAACGTGAAAACTATCGCGCCAGCTTTCATCAGTTCGATCCGGTGAAGGTGGCTGCAATGCAGGAAGAGGATGTTGAAAGACTGGTACAGGACGCCGGGATTATCCGCCATCGCGGGAAAATTCAGGCAATTATTGGTAATGCGCGGGCGTACCTGCAAATGGAACGGAACGGCGAACCGTTTGCCGACTTTGTTTGGTCGTTCGTAAATCATCAGCCACAGGTGACACAAGCCACAACATTGAGCGAAATCCCCACATCTACGCCCGCCTCCGACGCTCTATCTAAAGCCCTGAAAAAGCGTGGTTTTAAGTTTGTCGGTACCACAATCTGTTACTCCTTTATGCAGGCATGTGGGCTGGTAAATGATCATGTGGTTGGCTGCTGTTGCTATCCGGGAAATAAACCATGATTCGGGAAGCGCAACGTTCAGAACTCCCCGCGATCCTCGAACTGTGGCTGGAAAGTACAACCTGGGGGCATCCCTTTATAAAAGCGAATTACTGGCGTGATTGCATTCCGCTGGTGCGGGATGCCTATCTTGCCAACGCGCAAAACTGGGTCTGGGAAGAAGACGGTAAGCTTCTCGGTTTTGTCAGCATTATGGAAGGCCGATTTCTGGCTGCAATGTTTGTCGCACCGAAGGCCGTCAGACGCGGTATTGGTAAGGCGCTGATGCAGTATGTGCAGCAGCGCCATCCCCATCTGATGCTGGAGGTTTATCAAAAAAATCAACCGGCGATAGATTTTTACCATGCGCAGGGTTTTCACATTGTCGACTGCGCATGGCAGGATGAAACCCAACTACCCACCTGGATTATGAGCTGGCCGGTGGTTCAAACGCTGTAAGTGTCAGTTCCGGACCGTTGTATTTTTCCAGCCATGCCAAAGCCGTGTTGCCTGCACAACCATTCCCCAGCCGCGAGCTGGGGAGGTCTTTAGTCAATACATTCACCGCGCCGTTTTTACAAATACCGTCAGCGGTTAAATCCAGATCCGGCCATGCGCCTTCGTGAATGCAAATCACGCCAGGTTTAATTCCCTCGCTAATGACCGCTCCGGCAAGAATTTGCCCGCGTGCGTTCCACAGCCGAACAGTATCGCCATCTTGTATGCCGCGCGCCTGAGCATCGTCAGGATGAATGGTGACAGGCTCACGGTTTGCCACCGCGTACAATTCGCGCAGAGAACTGTAATTCAGCTGGCTGTGCAGACGATGTGCCGGATGAGCAGAAAGTACCTGCAACTGTTCCGGTTCGGCATTGCCCTGCCATTCGTCCGGCTCCAGCCATATTGGATGCCCAGGGCAATCCGGATAAGCGTAATCAGCAATACGCTGCGAGAAGATTTCAATCTTACCACTGGCAGTTTTTAATGGATGCGCCTGCGGATCGCGGCGAAAATCGGCGAAGCGAATAAACCGCTCGCTGTCCGGGTTTTCCGGCATCTCAATTAACTGGTTGGCTTCCCAGAACTCAGCAAATGGCGGCAATTCAACCTGCTGGCTTGCCCCGCGCTGCCGGGCAACGTTATAAAACGTTTCCAGCCATTGCAGCTCACTTTTTCCTTCCGTAAACCGCGCATAGCCGCCCTTCTCCCAACGTTCACTCAACTCGGCAAAGACATCAAAATCATTACGCGCTTCATAACATGGAGGCACCACTTGCTTCATCGGCACCAGATGCTGATTACTGTAATCGCCGGTCATGGTGAGATCATTACGCTCAAACGAGGTGGTCGCAGGCAGAACGATATCCGCGTGTTTCGCCGCCGCCGTCCAGAAACATTCAGAGATAACCACCAGTTCAGGTTTTTGCCAGGCACGGATCAGGCGATTGGTATCCTGATGATGAGTAAAGTTGGCACCGCCCGCCCACCAGATAAAACGAATATCCGGGAAATGTCGGTCCATACCGTTATGTTGATATGCGCCACCAGGGTTTTCCAGTGCTTCAACAATGCGGGCAACAGGGATTTTATCTACCGCATCGCAGCCACCCGGCAAGCTGCCCTGCATGGAAGAGAGCACCGCAGCGCGGCGCGTGGGGTTACCACCATTGGCAAAATGGTAAGAAAGACCAAAACCGCCGCCGGGTGTGCCGATTTGCCCCAACATTGCCGCCAACGTGACGATCATCCAGTGTTTTTGTTCACCAAACTGTTGGCGCTGCATTCCCCAGCCAGCCATCAGCATGGTGGTGTTTTGGTGGAAAATAGCCGCCAGTTCGCGGATTTTCTCTGCGTTAACCCCACAAATCTCTGCCGCCCATTCGGCGGTTTTCGCTATTCCGTCGCTCTCGCCCAGCAAATAAGAGGCGAAGACGGCATAACCTGTGGTGCAACGTGCCAGAAACGCTTCGTCGTGCCAGCCATTTTCCACCAGCGTATGGGCGATCCCCAACATCAGCGCAACATCGGTGCCCATGTGCGGTGCCACCCACTCCATTTTATTGCCAAAGAAATCGACGGTTTCCGATCGCATTGGATCAATACAGATCAGCTTTTTCCCACTGTCACGCAGTGCAGAATAGTAAGAAAGCCCCTGCTCATCGGATGCATTCCACGCAATTTTCAGCGTATTGAGTGGGTTAGCACTCCACAGCACCACGACATCGCTATGTTCCAGCACCAACGGCCAACTGGTTTGCTGTTGATAAACTTCGCTGCCCCCCACGACATACGGCATGATCGCCTGTGCTGCACCGGTCGAATAATCCCCCAGATGCCCGGTATAACCGCCTGCAAGCGCCATATAGCGTTGTAATAATGTCGAGGCCTTATGCAGCACGCCGTTTGAACGCCAGCCGTAGGAACCAGCAAAAATCGATGCCGGACCATAAGCCTCACGAATACGTTTATGTTGTTGGTGAATAAGCTCCAGCGCCTCATCCCAACTCACACGAACAAATTCATCCTGCCCGCGAATGCCTTGCGGGTTTTCCGGTGACACAAGAAAGCCTTTGCGCACCATTGGAAATCGTACCCGCGTATTGCTGTGAACCTGGTCGCGAACCGCACTCTGCAAGGAGTTTTCCATTCCTGTGGCTAACGCGCCACGCGAGCTAAGCACGGTTTCGCCGTCGGTTTCAACCAGCATGGGCCCCCAGTGGGCGGCAGTCAGAACGGAATATCGTGAGGATGAGTTGGCCAAACCGAAGGCTCCTGAAAGGTTAGATGTATTGAGCAGTTAAATATTACTTACAAATTTCCGAGTATTCCCAGGAATAATCTTCATGTTCACGCGGCATAATCTCCCGCCACGGAACCCGTGGCAAAGAATAAAAAGGTTATTAAGGATTAACAATGAAGAAACGTGTTTATCTTATTGCCGCCGTAGTGAGTGGCGCTCTGGCGGTATCTGGCTGCACAACTAACCCTTACACCGGCGAACGCGAAGCAGGTAAATCTGCTATCGGCGCAGGTCTGGGCTCTCTCGTTGGCGCGGGTATTGGTGCGCTCTCTTCTTCGAAGAAAGATCGCGGTAAAGGCGCGCTGATTGGCGCAGCAGCGGGTGCAGCTCTGGGCGGCGGCGTTGGTTATTACATGGATGTGCAGGAAGCGAAGCTGCGTGACAAAATGCGTGGCACTGGTGTTAGCGTAACCCGCAGCGGGGATAACATTATCCTCAATATGCCGAACAATGTGACCTTCGACAGCAGCAGCGCGACCCTGAAACCGGCAGGCGCTAACACCCTAACCGGCGTGGCAATGGTGCTGAAAGAGTATCCGAAAACGGCGGTTAACGTGATTGGTTATACCGACAGCACGGGTGGTCACGACCTGAACATGCGTCTCTCCCAGCAGCGTGCGGATTCCGTTGCCAGCGCGTTGATCACCCAGGGCGTGGACGCCAGCCGCATCCGTACTCAGGGCCTTGGCCCGGCTAACCCAATCGCCAGCAACAGCACCGCAGAAGGTAAGGCGCAAAACCGCCGTGTAGAAATTACCTTAAGCCCGCTGTAATCCCTTTCATGCCAGGTGATGCAAAAATCACCTGGCATTCTTCAGTTTTCCTTCATCATATTTCAGGCTAAGGTGATCGCCTTATCAGTGAATGGAGAGAAGAATGAAGCCGTCCGTTATCCTCTACAAAGCCTTACCTGATGATTTACTGCAACGCCTGCAAGAGCATTTCACCGTTCACCAGGTGGCAAACCTCAGCCCACAAACCGTCGAACAAAATGCAGCAATTTTTGCCGAAGCTGAAGGTTTACTGGGTTCAAACGAGAATGTTGATGCCGCATTGCTGGAAAAAATGCCGAAACTGCGTGCCACATCAACGATCTCCGTAGGCTATGACAATTTTGATGTCGATGCGCTTACCGCCCGAAAAATTCTGCTGATGCACACGCCAACCGTATTAACAGAAACCGTCGCCGATACGCTGATGGCGCTGGTGTTGTCTACCGCTCGTCGGGTTGTGGAGGTAGCAGAACGAGTAAAAGCAGGCGAATGGACCGCGAGCATAGGCCCGGACTGGTATGGCACTGACGTTCACCATAAAACACTGGGCATTGTCGGGATGGGACGGATCGGCATGGCGCTGGCACAACGTGCGCACTTTGGCTTCAACATGCCCATCCTCTATAACGCGCGCCGCCACCATAAAGAAGCAGAAGAACGCTTCAACGCCCGCTACTGCGATTTGGATACACTGTTACAAGAGTCAGATTTCGTTTGCCTGATCCTGCCGTTAACTGATGAAACGCATCATCTGTTTGGCGCAGAACAATTCGCCAAAATGAAATCCTCCGCCATTTTCATTAATGCCGGACGTGGCCCGGTGGTTGATGAAAATGCACTGATTGCTGCATTGCAGAAAGGGGAAATTCACGCTGCCGGGCTGGATGTCTTCGAACAAGAGCCACTATCCGTAGATTCGCCGTTGCTCTCAATGGCCAACGTCGTCGCAGTACCGCATATTGGATCTGCCACCCATGAGACGCGTTATGGCATGGCCGCCTGTGCCGTGGATAATTTGATTGATGCGTTACAAGGAAAGGTTGAGAAGAACTGTGTGAATCCGCACGTCGCGGACTAAGCCGCGACTGCGTGGAGTAAAGCCCGATAATCGCCCGGGCTTTTACTCTTTATTGGGTTGCAGTAACTGCTGTAGTCCAGGCCTGATTAAACGCCTGATGCTGTGCCGGTAATGGCGCAATCAGTTTGTTATATTCACTTGCCTGCTGTGACGTCGGGAACTGGATGCCATTTGCTACAAAGCTCACCTGAGTACCTTGCTGAGCAATGTAGTCTCCAACCATCACCAGTTGTTGCGTGAAAGTTTGTGCCGCCGGAATCAACGGTTGCAACGCATCAGCTGGCGTCGTTACCACTTTGGTGAATGCCTGATCGAAGACTGGTTTCAGGTCATCGCTCTGTTTTAGCGCAGAGTGCGCAGCATCGGCCTGCAACTTCGCATTTTGCAGCTGTTGCGCCAGTACACCCAGAGAACCGTTCATTTCACGCAGTGGGCCGCTTTGCGTAACGTAATCCTGCGGTACGCGAATTGCGTTAACGCTGTCTACGACCGGGCGCAGACCGGAATCCATCGCCTGATTCACCTGCTGAGAATAACCATACAGAATCGCGTAATCAGAGACAAAAGGACCAAACTGTTTTTTCTGATCGGCAGTCAGGGTTGGTAGACGTTCACCGCTACGCATCACTGTATTCTGCAGGAAGTCGATAAACGCTTTACGCTGATCGCCTTCTTTATCAAAACACCCACTCAGGCTAACTACCATTAATAACGCCGCAAGAGGCGCAAACCAGCGAGAGCAGGACTTTCCTGTCGCCATTTTCTTACTCCTTTCACCCAAAAAAAGCGCACAACGACACACGCGTGTCTGACGTGACAAGGATAGTCCAGGACAGGCTTGCAGGATACCCTTTCTACGTAATCTTCCTGGTAAAATCATGGAGAAAATGAAACAAGGTTAATTTGTTGTTTCATTGTTAAAAAATGATAGTGCCGTTGCTTTTTTTGTAGCCAGAGATTTACGCCTTCTCAGAACGTTAGATTTTCGAAATCTTTACAAACCGGGAGTGGTAAGAGATATATCGGCATTTATCAGATCGTTAGGTGGCTATAAGTCACGCTAAATGACTGGCTGAATCGAATCATAGCCAGAGCATGCCCTGACTACACCCCGCTGTGTCTGTTTTTCCCGACTATTCTTAATGAGCTTCGATGCAATTCACGATCCCGCAGTGTGATTTGAGGAGTTTTCAATGGAATATAAAGATCCAATGCATGAGCTGTTGAGCAGCCTGGAACAGATTGTTTTTAAAGATGAAACGCAGAAAATTACCCTGACGCACAGAACAACGTCCTGTACCGAAATTGAGCAGTTACGAAAAGGGACAGGGTTAAAAATCGATGATTTCGCCCGGGTTTTGGGCGTATCAGTCGCCATGGTAAAGGAATGGGAATCCAGACGCGTGAAGCCTTCAAGTGCCGAACTAAAATTGATGCGTTTGATTCAAGCCAACCCGGCATTAAGTAAGCAGTTGATGGAATAGACTTTTATCCACTTTATTGCTGTTTACGGTCCTGATGACAGGACCGTTTTCCAACCGATTAATCATAAATATGAAAAATAATTGTTGCATCACCCGCCAATGCGTGGCTTAATGCACATCAACGGTTTGACGTACAGACCATTAAAGCAGTGTAGTAAGGCAAGTCCCTTCAAGAGTTATCGTTGATACCCCTCGTAGTGCACATTCCTTTAACGCTTCAAAATCTGTAAAGCACGCCATATCGCCGAAAGGCACACTTAATTATTAAAGGTAATACACTATGTCCGGTAAAATGACTGGTATCGTAAAATGGTTCAACGCTGACAAAGGCTTCGGCTTCATCACTCCTGACGATGGCTCTAAAGACGTGTTCGTACACTTCTCTGCTATCCAGAACGATGGTTACAAATCTCTGGACGAAGGTCAGAAAGTGTCCTTCACCATCGAAAGCGGCGCTAAAGGCCCGGCAGCTGGTAACGTAACCAGCCTGTAATCTCTGCTTAAAAGCACAGAATCTAAGATCCCTGCCATTTGGCGGGGATTTTTTTATTTGTTTTTCAGGAAATAAATAATCGATCGCGTAATAGAATCTAGTGTTATTTTTGTGAAGAATAAATTTGGGTGCAATGAGAATGCGCAACACCGTAAGAAAGGCGGGAATAATTTCCCGCCGAAGACGCTTACTCTTTCAATTTGCAGGCTAAAAACGCCGCCAGCTCATAACTCTCCTGTTTAATATGCAATTCACACAGTGAATCTCTTATCATCCAGGTGAAAAATAAAAGCGTGAAACAAATCACTATTAAAGAAAGTAATCTATATTTCTGCGGCATTCCCAGCCCCCTATGTTGATTTCCAACGAGTAAGAGGCTAACCTTATGGTGTCTATGCATAGAGGGGCCTCACTTTGATTTATAGTCAGGTGGGGCTTTTCTCTGTCTGCCTTTCGGTGAATACCTGAGACAAACAGTCTCAAGTACCCGTGGCTATTCTAGCTTAATAAGTTCGTTTCTTCTCCTTGATATAATCCTAAAAAAATCTCATAAAATTAATATATGAGATAATCTTTATTCATCAGAAGATTATTAAAGGTTGCTGTATTATTTAGCGATAAAAAAAGCCTGCCAGATGGCAGGCTTTTTAATAACGGCGTTATTACTGTAACAGCGAAATATCCGCAACGCGCAGGAATAATTCGCGCAGTTTCTCCAGCATGGTCAAACGGTTGATACGCAATTCTTTGTCATCAACCATGACCATCACTTTATCGAAGAAGGCATCAACCGGTTCACGCAGCTCAGCCAGTTCGACCAGCGCATCCTGGTAACGACCTTCAGCAAAGTACGGCTCTAGCTTGTCACGTAGCACCACAACCTGCATCGCCAGTTTAATTTCTTCCGGCTCTTTCAGAGTAGAGGCATTCACGCGGTCGCTCAGCACTTCGTCAGATTTCGCCAGAATGTTAGATACACGCTTGTTCGCCGCCGCCAGTGCTGCAGCTGCATCCAGGGTACGGAAGTGCGATACCGCTTTCATTCGGGCATCGAAATCAGCCGGACGAGTCGGACGACGCGCCAGTACCGCCTGGATGGTGTCAACGGTGTAACCTTCGTCCTGATACCAGGCGCGGAAGCGACCGAGCATAAAGTCGATAACATCATCAACCACGTTGGCATTAGTCAGCTTATCGCCATACAGACGCACCGCTTCTTCGGTCAGCGTTTGCAGATCAAGGTTGAGGTTCTTCTCAACGATAATACGCAGCACGCCAAGTGCGGCACGACGCAACGCAAACGGGTCTTTGTCGCCTTTCGGATGCTGACCGATACCGAAGATACCCGCCAGAGTATCCATCTTGTCAGCAATCGCCAGCGCACAGGCTACCGGATTAGACGGCAGGTCATCACCGGCAAAGCGCGGCTGATACTGCTCGTTCAGCGCCACGGCAACATCTTCCGCTTCGCCATCGTGACGCGCGTAGTGCATCCCCATAACGCCCTGGGTGTCGGTGAACTCGAAGACCATGTTGGTCATCAGATCGCACTTGGACAGCAGGCCCGCACGGGTTGCGTGGTTAACGTCAGCGCCAATCTGTTCAGCAATCCAGCCAGCCAGTGCCTGGATGCGGTCAGTTTTGTCACGCAGTGTGCCAAGCTGTTGCTGGAACAGCACGGTTTGCAGACGCGGCAGATTATCTTCCAGACGTTTTTTACGGTCGGTGTTGAAGAAGAACTCGGCATCCGCCAGACGTGGACGAACGACTTTCTCGTTACCAGAGATAATTTGCTGCGGATCTTTCGATTCGATGTTGGCAACGAAGATAAAGTTCGGCAGCAGTTTGCCGTCGTTCGCGTACACCGGGAAGTACTTCTGGTCACCTTTCATGGTGTAAACCAGCGCTTCAGACGGCACAGCGAGGAATTTCTCTTCAAATTTCGCGGTCAGAACGACCGGCCACTCCACCAGCGAAGCCACTTCTTCCAGCAGGCTTTCGCTTAAGTCAGCGTTACCGCCAATCTTACGCGCCGCTTCTTCGGCATCGGCTTTAATCTTCGCCTTACGTTCTTCGTAATCGGCGATGACTTTCCCGCGCTCACGCAGAATTTCCGGATACTGATCGGCATTGTCGATGGTAAATTCCGGCTCGCCCATAAAGCGGTGGCCGCGAATTACGCGATCGGACTGAATACCCAGAATGGTAGCCGGAATGACTTTGTCGCCCAGCAACAGAGTCACGGTGTGCACCGGACGCACGAAGTGCACGTCGCTTGCACCCCAACGCATCAGTTTCGGGATCGGCAGTTTCGCCAGCGAAGTCGCAACCATATTCGGCAGCAGAGCTTCGGTGCTTTCGCCCTTCACGTGGGCGCGATACAGCAGCCATTCGCCTTTATCGGTAGTCAGACGCTCAGCCTGGTCAACGGTAATACCGCAACCACGCGCCCAACCTTCTGCCGCTTTGCTCGGTTTACCTTCGGTATCGAACGCCTGGGCAATTGCCGGGCCGCGTTTTTCTATTTCACGATCCGGTTGCGCTTCCGCCAGGTTAGCTACTTTCAGCGCCAGACGACGCGGAGCAGCAAACCATTGAACGGTGCCGTGTGCGAGGCCAGCGTTATCCAGCTCCGCAGTAAAGTTCGCAGCAAAGGACTCAGCCAGGCTGCGCAGTGCTTTTGGTGGCAGCTCTTCAGTGCCGATTTCCACCAGAAAAGTTTTCTCAGACATAGCCGCCTCTTACTTATCTTTGTTGCACATCGGGAAGCCGAGGGCTTCACGGGAAGCGTAGTATGCTTCTGCCACTGCTTTGGTCAGGGTGCGAATGCGCAGAATATAGCGCTGACGCTCAGTGACGGAGATGGCTTTACGCGCATCCAGCAGGTTGAAGCTGTGGGCGGCTTTCAGAATACGCTCGTAGGCTGGCAACGGCAGCGGATTTTCCAGCGCCAGCAGCTGCTGCGCTTCTTTCTCGTACTGCTCGAAGCAGGTGAACAGGAAGTCCACGTCCGCGTATTCGAAGTTGTAAGTGGACTGCTCCACTTCGTTCTGATGGAACACGTCGCCGTAGGTGGTTTTACCCAGCGGGCCGTCGCTCCAGACCAGGTCGTAAACGCTGTCTACGCCCTGAATGTACATTGCCAGACGTTCCAGACCGTAGGTGATCTCGCCGGTAACCGGTTTACACTCCAGACCACCAACCTGCTGGAAGTAAGTGAACTGCGTCACTTCCATGCCGTTCAGCCACACTTCCCAGCCCAGTCCCCAGGCACCCAGCGTCGGGTTTTCCCAGTTATCTTCCACGAAACGGATGTCGTGGATGGTCGGGTCCATGCCCAGCTCTTTCAGAGAACCGAGGTACAGCTCCTGAATATTGTCCGGCGATGGCTTAATGACCACCTGGAACTGATAGTAGTGCTGTAAACGGTTGGGGTTTTCGCCGTAGCGACCATCGGTCGGGCGACGAGAAGGCTGAACATAAGCAGCCGCCATCGGTTCTGGCCCCAGCGCGCGCAGACAGGTCATTGGGTGAGAGGTTCCCGCGCCGACTTCCATGTCCAATGGTTGAACAATGGTGCAGCCCTGGCGAGCCCAGTAATCCTGTAAGGTCAGGATCAAGCCCTGGAAGGTCCTGGTATCAAACTTTTGCATATTATTTCGTGCTGGATACGTGTGGATTTAAAGGAAGGGATCAGTATACCCGCTGGATGGAAGATATACAGTACGAAACGGGAAAAAGCAGGGCTTAACGCATGGAAAGATGCAAAAAATGGCCATCTGCGTCAAAAGAACAGACAAACTGCTCTTTACGGAAGGTATAACCGCGCATTTCGTAGCTCCCCTGGAACTGTTCAAATGCGGTGACGTCGATTTTTTGCGCACCTGTATTATAGCGTTTTGCCGCCTGATCTTTGCATAGCCCTTCCATATTCAACGAACGCAGAGGATCAACCTTTACCCGTTGTGCTTTCTGCACGGGTGGCGGTGTAGAACAACCCACTAGCGCCATAAGCACCATAAGCGCCATTGCCGGAAAGAAAGAGTTCATCATCATTAAATTACCGTCTGGTTTGCAGGTGAGTCTTATTATTTATATCGGTATAGTGGCTGATATCTTACGAATTTCCTTAAGCCTCTATAAGCTGTAGTGATAAAACTCAGATTATTCCAGTGCGCCAACCGAATGATTTATCGGTCAGACTTTTTTTAACCAGATACAGAGACACAGATGCAGCCCAAAATTTACTGGATTGATAACCTGCGAGGGATAGCGTGTTTAATGGTGGTGATGATTCACACCACTACCTGGTATGTGACCAATGCTCATAGTGTTAGCCCCGTCACATGGGATATCGCCAATGTTCTGAATTCTGCCTCTCGTGTCAGCGTGCCGCTATTTTTCATGATTTCCGGCTATCTCTTTTTTGGCGAACGCAGCGCCCAGCCGCGCCATTTCTTGCGTATCGGCTTATGTCTGCTTTTTTATAGCGCAATCGCACTGCTCTACATTGCGCTGTTTACCTCCATCAATATGGAGTTAGCGCTGAAAAACCTGCTGCAAAAGCCAGTGTTTTACCACTTGTGGTTTTTCTTCGCGATTGCGGTGATTTATCTGGTTTCACCGCTGATTCAGGTGAAGAACGTCGGCGGAAAAATGTTGCTGGTGCTAATGGTGGTGATTGGTATTATCGCTAACCCGAACACAGTGCCGCAGAAAATTGACGGTTTTGAATGGCTGCCAATTAACTTATATATCAATGGCGATACTTTTTACTACATCCTGTATGGCATGTTGGGCCGCGCTATAGGGATGATGGACACACAGCATAAAGCACTGTCGTGGGTGTGCGCCGCACTGTTTGCGATGGGGGTTTTTATTATCTCTCGCGGGACATTATATGAATTGCAGTGGCGCGGAAATTTTGCCGATACCTGGTATCTTTACTGTGGGCCGATGGTTTTTATCTGCGCAACCACGCTATTGACTCTGGTTAAAAACACGCTTGATACGCGTACTGTTCGCGGACTTGGCTTAATCTCCCGCCATTCGTTGGGTATATACGGATTCCACGCCTTGATTATCCATGCACTGCGCACCCGGGGAATTGAGCTCAAAAACTGGCCAATACTCGATATTATTTGGATCTTTTGCGCGACGTTGGCAGCGAGTTTGTTACTTTCTATGCTGGTACAACGAATCGACAGAAACAGACTAGTGAGTTAAATAAAAGCCCGGTCACATTGAACTGACCGGGCTTATGTGAATTATTCGCTGTATTCTTCCTGGGTAACCTGTGTTTCTTTTGGTGGGTTTATTCCGGCATCACGAATATTCTTCTGCACCGCTACTGCACCAAACAAGCTTAAGAAGAAAGCCAGTCCATAAAAACCTTTCTCGCTGAGTAATAACGTCGCATTCCACAGACCTACCATCAGTAACGCAACAGAGATAATAAAGACAGTCAGGCAGGTCATATAATAAATGGAGGTGGTCGGTATGCCTTCATACTTGTCCCGAACGGTCTTTTGATAAGACGCCGCAGAAAACAGTCCTAATACCAGTACGGCAAAATAATATCCTTTTTCATTTAACTGCATCTCTGCATTCCATAGCCCTAACAGATAGGTAACGATACCACCAACGAGAGCTATCCATGACACAATACTGAATGCCGGAGAATAGGTTGATATTTTGTTGTCCATCACAGTATTCCTTTCATTCCTGAATGTGTAAGAGCTTTATGTTGCTCATGCCGGGCGAAACAAACGCATTTGACCAAACAAGCAGACAAAAAAGGCGATGGGGTAGATCACCATTTCATAAGCATTGATAGGTGCATTTAAAACACCGATAAACAAGAGACCGATAGTGATTAACGCAACTAACTGGCAGATATGGGTAAAAAAATTATCCAGTTGCCCGAGTTTTTCTGCGCGAAGATATGCATAGTTGCCAAAAGTTGCTGTCATTAATACGCCAAGAAAATAGCCTTTTCCACTTAACAATGGGCATGAGATCCATAGCCCAAGCAGATAAACCAGCGCCCCGACAACAAATAATAGTTTTGCCACAGTCTTTGAGGTTTTCATAACGATCTCCATATCTACCAGCGATACATTACGAGTAACCAACGAAAGACAAAACTGAAAAATGCCATTAACAAATGATTTTCAGAATAAATTCATACTAAATATTAATTAATTACTGAGATATATAGATGTGAATTATCCCCCACCCGGTCAGGCAGGGGATAACGTTTACGCCATTAATGGCAGAAGTTGCTGATAGAGGCGACGGAACGTTTCTCGTCGTGGCTGATAAGCGGCATAACGCTGCGCATCTGGTAGATGCGACTGTTCTAACGGCAGTTGCGGCAACAACTCAATGAGCGATTTCTCTGGATTCGCCGCAATCTGCGCCAGCCTTGCTGCGCCCAGAGCTGGCCCCACATCCCCCCCGTGCGGTAATCGAGTTGCTGACCGCTGATATCCGCCAGCATCTGACGCCAGTACTCACTACGCGCCCCGCCACCAATCAACGTAACACTTTGCGGTTTAATGCCGCAGGCATGCACGACATCCATGCCATCTGCCAGCGCATAACCCACGCCTTCCAGCACTGCTCGCGCCAGTTCATTGGGGCCATGTTGATGAGTCAAACCAAAGAAAACCCCCTTCGCCTGGGGATTATTGTGTGGTGTACGCTCGCCGGAAAGATAAGGCAGAAACCAAACTGGCTCGGCACTTTCATCAGCCTGTTGAGCAGCCGCGATTAAAGCTGGGACATTGTTCAGGCCCGTTAATTTCGCAGCCCAATCCAGACACGACGCTGCACTCAGCATTACAGACATTAAATGCCAACGCTGCGGTAGCGCATGGCAAAAGCTGTGTACGGCGCTTTCTGGCTTGCTTAAGAACCCTTCGCTGACAGCAAAATAGACCCCCGACGTCCCCAGCGATAACATTGCCTGATTAGCATCAACCATTCCTACACCAACCGCACCAGCTGCATTATCACCACCGCCTGCGACAACTGGCACCGCCGCCATACCCCACGCTTTCGCAACTTCAGGTAGCAAAGCACCAGTAATTTCGCTGCCTTCGTATAATGCGGGCATCTGGTCACGAGATAAGTGGCAAGCCTGCAGCATGTCGTCACTCCAGTCACGCTTTGCGACATCCAGCCACATGGTGCCAGCTGCGTCAGACATATCGCTGGCAAACTCCCCCGTCATACGCAGACGCAAGTAATCTTTCGGTAATAATACTTTGTCGATTTGACGGAATATCTCCGGCTCATGCCGCTGAACCCATAGCAACTTAGGCGCAGTAAATCCGGGCATCATCAGGTTACCGGTAATCACCCGTGATTGCGGAACTCGCGCTTCCAGCAAAGTGCACTCTTGTGCACAGCGCCCGTCGTTCCACAAAATGGCAGGGCGTAATAACCGTTGCTGGGCATCCAGTAAGGTTGCACCGTGCATCTGGCCGGCAATACCCAATGCTTTAACGTCCTGCAGAGAATGCTGATCGCCCAGGGCTTTCATTGCGCGATCAGTTGCCTGCCACCACTGTTCCGGGTCTTGTTCCGACCAGAGTGGATGCGGGCGCGAAACGGTCAGCTTTTCCGTTTGCGAAGCAACCACCTCGCCCTGCTCGTTGAGCAAAATAACTTTTACGCCCGAGGTGCCAAGATCTATCCCGATATACATATCGATCGTTCCTTAAAAAAATGCCCGGTATCGCTACCGATAACCGGGCCAACGGACTGCACAGTTAGCCGTTATTTGTCGAACAGATAATGGTTTACCAGATTTTCCAGTTGCTCCTGGCGACCACTCTGATGCACCGGAGACAAATTGTGTTCCTGAGCATATTTGGCTAAATCTGCCAGTGACATTTGGCCTTTCAGGATTTGCTGGCCTAATTCGCTATTCCAGCCGGAATAACGCTGCGCGATGCGTTTATCCAGCTCGCCATCTTCAATCATCCGTGCTGCAATTTTCAGCGCCAACGCCATCGTATCCATCGCGCCGATATGACCGTAAAACAGATCATATTTATCAGTACTTTGACGACGTACTTTGGCATCGAAGTTCAGACCGCCGGTGGTGAAACCGCCTGCTTTGAGAATTTCATACATCACCAACGCATTCTCTTCCACACTGTTCGGGAACTGGTCGGTGTCCCAGCCCAGTTGTGCATCGCCACGGTTAGCGTCGACAGAACCGAACAGGCCAAGCGCAATGGCGGTGGCTATTTCATGATGGAAAGAGTGACCTGCCAGCGTCGCGTGGTTAGCTTCAATGTTCAGTTTAATCTCTTTTTCCAGACCAAACTGTTTCAGGAAGCCATACACCGTCGCAGCATCGTAATCATATTGATGTTTAGTCGGTTCTTGCGGTTTCGGTTCGATAAGCAACGTGCCCTGGAAGCCGATTTTATGTTTATGCTCAACCACCATCTGCATAAAGCGGCCCAGTTGTTCACGCTCCTGACGCAGGTCGGTATTTAACAGCGTTTCGTAACCTTCACGACCGCCCCACAGGACATAGTTTTCACCGCCCAATTTATGGGTTGCTTCCATCGCTGTAACAACTTGCGTTGCCGCCCAGCTGAAGACTTCAGGATCTGGGTTCGTCGCCGCACCCGCGCCGTAGCGAGGGTTTGTAAAGCAGTTAGCGGTTCCCCACAGCAGCTTCACGCCGCTCTCTTCTTGCTTGCCTGCCAGGACATCAACCATTTGCGCAAAATTATTGATGTACTCTTTTAACGACGCGCCCTCAGGGGAAACATCCACATCGTGGAAGCAATAAAATGGCACATGTAACTTGTGGAAAAACTCAAATGCGACATCTGCTTTACGCTTCGCCAACGCCAGTGCCTCACCAGGCTGCTGCCACGGACGATTAAACGCCCCCACACCAAACATGTCCGCCCCGTTCCAGCAGAAGGTGTGCCAGTAGCAGGCGGCAAAACGCAAGTGTTCTTCCATACGCTTGCCCAACACCAGTTCGTCGGGATTATAGTGATGGAATGCTAACGGGTTAGAGGATTTTGAGCCTTCATAACGAACGCGATCGAGCTGGTCAAAATAGGCTTGCATATTGAACTCCATAATCAGGTAATGCCGCGGGTGATGGATGATGTCGTAATATTGGGCACTCCCTTTCAGTTGCTCAATTATGTTATTTCACACTGCTATTGAGATAATTCACAAGTGTGCGCTCGCTCGCAAAATAAAATGGAATGAGGAAACTGGGTAATTCCTCGAAGAGAAAAATGCAATAAGTACAATTGCGCAACAAAAGTAAGATCTCGGTCATAAATCAAGAAATAAACCAAAAATCGTAATCGAAAGATAAAAATCTGTAATTGTTTTCCCCTGTTTAGTTGCTAAAAATTGGTTACGTTTATCGCGGTGATTGTTACTTATTAAAGCTGTCCTCTAACTACAGAAGGCCCTACACCATGAAAATAAAGAACATTCTACTCACCCTTTGCACCTCACTCCTGCTTACCAATGTTGCTGCACACGCCAAAGAAGTCAAAATAGGTATGGCGATTGATGATCTCCGTCTTGAACGCTGGCAAAAAGATCGAGATATCTTTGTGAAAAAGGCAGAATCTCTCGGCGCGAAAGTATTTGTACAGTCTGCAAATGGCAATGAAGAAACACAAATGTCGCAGATTGAAAACATGATAAACCGGGGTGTCGATGTTCTTGTCATTATTCCGTATAACGGTCAGGTATTAAGTAACGTTGTAAAAGAAGCCAAACAAGAAGGCATTAAAGTATTAGCTTACGACCGTATGATTAACGATGCGGATATCGATTTTTATATTTCTTTCGATAACGAAAAAGTCGGTGAACTGCAGGCAAAAGCCCTGGTCGATATTGTTCCGCAAGGTAATTACTTCCTGATGGGCGGCTCGCCGGTAGATAACAACGCTAAGCTGTTCCGCACCGGACAAATGAAAGTGTTACAACCTTACGTTGATTCCGGAAAAATTAAAGTCGTTGGTGACCAATGGGTTGATGGCTGGTTACCGGAAAACGCATTGAAAATTATGGAAAACGCGCTAACCGCCAATAATAACAAAATTGATGCTGTAGTTGCCTCAAACGATGCCACCGCAGGTGGGGCAATTCAGGCATTAAGCGCGCAAGGTTTATCAGGGAAAGTAGCAATTTCTGGCCAGGATGCGGATCTCGCAGGTATTAAACGTATTGCTGCCGGTACGCAAACTATGACGGTGTATAAACCTATTACATTGTTGGCAAATACTGCCGCAGAAATTGCCGTTGAGTTGGGCAATGGTCAGGAACCAAAAGCAGATACCACACTGAATAATGGCCTGAAAGATGTTCCCTCCCGCCTGCTGACACCGATCGATGTGAATAAAAACAACATCAAAGACACGGTAGTTAAAGACGGATTCCACAAAGAGAGCGAGCTGTAAGCGTTACGCCCCGGCGCAGAGCGGGGGCGTGATTTCTCTCCATGCCGCGTGAATGAATTGGCTTAGGTGGAGTCGTTATGCCTTATCTACTTGAAATGAAGAACATTACCAAAACCTTCGGCAGTGTGAAGGCGATTGATAACGTCAGCTTGCGGTTGAATGCTGGCGAAATCGTCTCACTCTGTGGGGAAAATGGGTCTGGTAAATCAACGCTGATGAAAGTGCTGTGTGGTATTTATCCCCATGGCTCCTACGAAGGCGAAATTATTTTTGCGGGAGAAGAGATTCAGGCGAGTCACATCCGCGATACCGAACGCAAAGGTATCGCCATCATTCACCAGGAATTGGCCCTGGTGAAAGAATTGACTGTGCTGGAAAATATCTTCCTGGGTAACGAAATAACCCACAATGGCATTATGGATTATGACCTGATGACGCTACGCTGTCAGAAGCTGCTCGCACAGGTCAGTTTATCCATTTCACCCGATACCCGCGTTGGCGATTTAGGGCTTGGGCAACAACAACTGGTTGAAATTGCCAAGGCACTTAATAAACAGGTGCGTTTGTTAATTCTCGATGAACCGACAGCCTCATTAACTGAGCAGGAAACGTCGGTTTTACTGGATATTATTCGCGATCTGCAACAGCACGGTATCGCCTGTATTTATATTTCGCACAAACTCAACGAAGTCAAAGCGATTTCCGATACGATTTGCGTTATTCGCGACGGTCAGCACATTGGTACGCGTGATGCTGCCGGAATGAGTGAAGACGATATTATCACCATGATGGTCGGGCGAGAGTTAACCGCGCTTTACCCTAATGAACCACATACCACCGGAGATGAAATATTACGTATTGAACATCTGACGGCATGGCATCCGGTTAATCGTCATATTAAACGAGTTAATGATGTCTCGTTTTCCCTGAAACGTGGCGAAATACTGGGTATTGCCGGACTCGTTGGTGCCGGACGTACCGAGACCATTCAGTGCCTGTTTGGCGTGTGGCCCGGACAATGGGAAGGAAAAATTTATATTGATGGCAAACAGGTAGATATTCGTAACTGTCAGCAAGCCATCGCCCAGGGGATTGCGATGGTCCCCGAAGACAGAAAGCGCGACGGCATCGTTCCAGTAATGGCGGTTGGTAAAAATATTACCCTCGCCGCACTCAATAAATTTACCGGCGGTATTAGCCAGCTTGATGACGCGGCAGAGCAAAAATGTATTCTGGAATCAATCCAGCAACTCAAAGTTAAAACGTCGTCCCCCGACCTTGCTATTGGACGTTTGAGCGGCGGCAATCAGCAAAAAGCGATCCTCGCTCGCTGTCTGTTACTCAACCCGCGCATTCTCATTCTTGATGAACCTACCAGGGGTATCGATATTGGCGCGAAATACGAGATCTACAAATTAATTAACCAACTCGTCCAGCAGGGTATTGCCGTTATTGTCATCTCTTCCGAATTACCTGAAGTGCTCGGCCTTAGCGATCGTGTACTGGTGATGCATGAAGGGAAACTAAAAGCCAACCTGATAAATCATAACCTGACTCAGGAGCAGGTGATGGAAGCCGCATTGAGGAGCGAACATCATGTCGAAAAGCAATCCGTCTGAAGTGAAATTGGCCGTACCGACATCCGGTGGCTTTTCCGGGCTGAAGTCACTGAATTTGCAGGTCTTCGTGATGATTGCAGCTATCATCGCAATCATGCTGTTCTTTACCTGGACCACCGATGGTGCCTACTTAAGCGCCCGTAACGTCTCCAACCTGTTACGCCAGACCGCGATTACCGGCATCCTCGCAGTAGGAATGGTGTTTGTCATAATTTCTGCTGAAATCGACCTTTCCGTCGGCTCAATGATGGGGCTGTTAGGTGGCGTCGCGGCGATTTGTGACGTTTGGTTAGGCTGGCCTTTGCTACTTACCATCATTGTGACTTTGGTTCTGGGACTGCTTCTCGGTGCCTGGAACGGATGGTAGGTCGCTTACCGCAAAGTCCCTTCATTTATTGTCACCCTCGCGGGCATGTTGGCATTTCGCGGCATACTCATTGGCATCACCAACGGCACGACTGTTTCCCCCACCAGCGCCACGATGTCACAAATCGGGCAAAGCTATCTACCCGCCAGCACCGGCTTCATCATTGGCGCGCTTGGCTTAATGGCTTTTGTTGGCTGGCAATGGCGCGGAAGAATGCGCCGTCAGGCTTTGGGTTTGCAGTCTCCGGCCTCTACCGCAGTTGTCGGTCGCCAGGCATTAACGGCGATTATCGTCTTAGGCGCAATCTGGCTGTTGAACGATTACCGTGGCGTTCCCACTCCTGTTCTGCTGCTGACGTTGCTGTTACTCGGCGGAATGTTTATGGCAACGCGGACGGCATTTGGACGACGCATTTATGCCATCGGCGGCAATCTGGAAGCAGCACGGCTCTCCGGGATTAACGTTGAACGCACCAAACTTGCCGTGTTCGCAATTAACGGATTAATGGTCGCTATCGCCGGATTAATCCTCAGTTCTCGACTTGGCGCTGGTTCACCTTCTGCGGGGAATATCGCCGAGCTGGACGCAATTGCAGCATGCGTGATTGGCGGCACCAGTCTGGCTGGCGGTGTGGGAAGCGTTGCCGGAGCGGTAATGGGGGCATTCATCATGGCTTCACTGGATAACGGCATGAGCATGATGGATGTACCGACCTTCTGGCAGTATATCGTTAAAGGTGCGATTCTGTTGCTGGCAGTATGGATGGACTCCGCAACCAAACGCCGTTCTTGATTTTGATAAAAATTTTCTCAAAGCCGGTAACGTATTACCGGTTTTGAGTTTTTGCATGATTCAGCAGGAAAAGAACCATGTTTACTAAACGTCACCGCATCACATTACTGTTCAATGCCAATAAAGCCTATGACCGGCAGGTAGTAGAGGGCGTAGGGGAATATTTACAGGCGTCACAATCGGAATGGGATATTTTCATTGAAGAAGATTTCCGCGCCCGCATTGATAAAATCAAGGACTGGTTAGGAGATGGCGTCATTGCCGACTTCGACGACAAACAAATCGAGCAAGCGCTGGCTGATGTCGACGTCCCCATTGTTGGGGTTGGCGGCTCGTATCACCTTGCAGAAAGTTACCCACCCGTTCATTACATTGCCACCGATAACTATGCGCTGGTTGAAAGCGCATTTTTGCATTTAAAAGAGAAAGGCGTTAACCGCTTTGCTTTTTATGGTCTTCCGGAATCAAGCGGTAAACGTTGGGCCACTGAACGCGAATATGCATTTCGTCAGCTTGTCGCCGAAGAAAAGTATCGCGGAGTGGTTTATCAGGGGTTAGAAACCGCGCCAGAGAACTGGCAACACGCGCAAAATCGGCTGGCAGACTGGCTACAAACGCTGCCACCGCAAACCGGGATTATTGCCGTTACTGACGCCCGGGCGCGGCATATTCTGCAAGTATGTGAACATCTACACATTCCCGTACCGGAAAAATTATGCGTGATTGGCATCGATAACGAAGAACTGACCCGCTATCTGTCGCGTGTCGCCCTTTCTTCGGTCGCTCAGGGCGCGCGGCAAATGGGCTATCAGGCGGCAAAACTGTTGCATCGATTATTAGATAAAGAAGAAATGCCGCTACAGCGGATTTTGGTCCCGCCAGTTCGCGTCATTGAACGGCGCTCAACAGATTACCGCTCGCTGACCGATCCCGCCGTTATTCAGGCCATGCATTACATTCGTAATCACGCCTGTAAAGGGATTAAAGTGGATCAGGTACTCGATGCGGTCGGGATCTCGCGCTCCAATCTTGAGAAGCGTTTTAAAGAAGAGGTGGGTGAAACCATCCATGCCATGATTCATGCCGAGAAGTTGGAGAAAGCGCGCAGTCTGCTGATTTCAACCACCTTGTCGATCAATGAGATATCGCAAATGTGCGGTTATCCATCGCTGCAATATTTCTACTCTGTTTTTAAAAAAGCATATGACACGACGCCAAAAGAGTATCGCGATGTAAATAGCGAGGTCATGTTGTAGCGATGATGAGAGTTGTCGGCGTCGCATCAGGTAACTCAGCACAATCACTTGATGCGAGCAAAAGCCTTATCCGACCGACAAGTCGGATAAGGCTCGAGGAAATGCAATTACATATGCGCCGCGATTAACCGTTGGTTATCCTGGTACATTGCGAACAGGTAGTTGTTATAACTCTTCCCTTTGGTCGAGTAGCCCTTCAGCTTGTGAATCATCGCTGTGGCAGTCACTTCCTGATCTGCTTTACGCAGCTGTGCACGCGATTTACGGAACGAAGAGTAAGCCGGATGCGTATTCAGGTTAGTAACATAGGCGCTCACCGATTCTTTGACAGAACTAAACTGTGAGTACCCCTTCACTTTACCCGGCGCATTAGTACAACGTCCTTTCATGCATTTCATGCCGAACAGATTGTTGTTGTTGCGCGCCAGCTTCGACGTTCCCCAACCGCTTTCTGCTGCAGCCATCGTCGCTACCATACTGGTGGGGATAATGTCTACGCGTTCAAGCAAGGTATTCCACGGGATTTTTCGCGTATTACCAGACCACTTCACCTTGTAGCGTTTGGCGATGTCTTTCAGACGCGCACGCTCAGCAGGTGACCATTGGCCCTGATACTGTTTTGAAATCAGCCAGTTACGTTCCGCAGTAATGGCCGCATTTTGGCTGGTAATGTAAGGCATTACAGTCCGGAGAAACGCCTTTTTCCTTGGTGTTCCGGAAGGGTATTTTCGCAAATCAGGAAGTGAACTACTCTTTGCACTATTGCGAGAATACTCTTGTTTACTGCTTACCTGTTTATTACTAGCTTTAGTTAAGTGGGACTTTTGACTCGCTGTTGTTGTGTGCGTCTTCGCTAACACCTCACTCGAAAACACCAGAGTGAGTAACATAAGAATCATCGCCCCATATCGTCGTATGGGAGTCAAAATCATCAGGTCTCCTGGTCGGATTTAATCATTCCAACACCTTATATTTTTCACAAATTTGAGAGTTGAATCTCAAATCATATCAAAAATAGCTGTCAAGAGCACCCCAAGGAATAGTCCAAATCTGAAACTATGTCACGAGTTAACGATTCAGATTGGCGCTAAATCGCAGAAAATGTGGGGTTTATCGCAAAATTCAGCCGTTTTTTGCGCGCGATCGCTCACCCTTGCTTCTCATCCTGTGGACTTACCGCTCAGGGATGAGTTTTGTCTGGCTTATCGCTGGCAAACTGTCTGAAATCGCAGCAATAAGGACTCATCCGCCATGAAACTCGCCGCCTGTTTTCTGACACTCCTTCCTGGCTTCGCCGTTGCCGCCAGCTGGACTTCTCCGGGGTTTCCCGCCTTTAGCGAACAGGGGACGGGAACATTTGTCAGCCACGCGCAGTTGCCCAAAGGTACGCGTCCACTAACGCTAAATTTTGACCAACAGTGCTGGCAGCCTGCGGATGCGATAAAACTCAATCAGATGCTTTCCCTGCAACCTTGTAGCAACACGCCACCTCAATGGCGATTGTTCAGGGACGGCGAATATACGCTGCAACTAGACACCCGCTCCGGTACACCAACATTGATGATTTCCATCCAGAACGCCGTCGAACCGGTAGCAAGCCTGGTCCGTGAATGCCCGAAATGGGATGGATTACCGCTCACACTGGATGTTAGCGCCACTTTTCCGGAGGGAGCCGCCGTCCGGGATTATTACAGCCAGCAAATTGCGATAGTGAAGAACGGTCAAATAACGTTACAACCCGCTGCCACCAGCAACGGTTTACTCCTGCTGGAACGGGCAGAAACTGACGCCTCCGCCCCTTTCGACTGGCATAACGCCACGGTTTACTTTGTGCTGACAGATCGTTTCGAAAACGGCGATCCCAGTAATGACCAGAGTTACGGACGTCATAAAGACGGTATGGCAGAAATTGGCACTTTTCACGGCGGCGATTTACGCGGCCTGACCAACAAACTGGATTACCTCCAGCAGCTGGGCGTCAATGCTTTATGGATAAGTGCCCCATTTGAGCAAATTCACGGCTGGGTCGGCGGCGGTACAAAAGGTGATTTCCCGCATTATGCCTATCATGGTTATTACACCCAGGACTGGACGAACCTTGATGCCAATATGGGCAGCGAAGCCGATCTACGGACGCTGGTTGATAGCGCGCATCAGCGCGGTATTCGTATTCTCTTTGATGTCGTGATGAACCACACCGGCTATGCCACACTGGCGGATATGCAGGAGTATCAGTTTGGCGCGTTATATCTTTCTGGTGACGAAGTGAAAAAAACGTTGGGGGAACGCTGGAGCGACTGGAAACCTGCCGCCGGGCAAACCTGGCATAGCTTTAACGATTACATTAATTTCAGCGACAAAACAGGCTGGGATAAATGGTGGGGAAAAAACTGGATCAGAACCGATATCGGCGATTACGACAATCCGGGATTTGACGATCTCACTATGTCGCTGGCCTTTTTGCCGGATATCAAAACCGAATCAACTACCGCTTCAGGTCTGCCGGTGTTCTATAAAAACAAAACGAATACCCACGCTAAAGTCATCGACGGTTTTACCCCTCGCGATTACTTAACCCACTGGTTAAGTCAGTGGGTTCGCGACTATGGGATTGATGGTTTTCGGGTCGATACCGCCAAACATGTTGAGTTGCCCGCCTGGCAGCAACTGAAAACCGAAGCCAGCGCCGCACTTCGCGAATGGAAAAAAGCTAACCCCGACAAAACATTAGATGACAAACCGTTCTGGATGACCGGTGAAGCCTGGGGCCACGGCGTGATGCAAAGTGACTACTATCGCCACGGCTTCGATGCGATGATCAATTTCGATTATCAGGAGCAGGCGGCTAAAGCAGTCGATTGTCTGGCGCAGATGGATACTACCTGGCAGAAAATGGCGGAGAAATTGCAGGATTTCAACGTGTTGAGCTACCTCTCGTCGCATGATACCCGCCTGTTCCGTGAAGGGGGCGACAAAGCAGCAGAGTTATTATTATTAGCGCCAGGCGCGGTACAAATCTTTTATGGTGATGAATCCTCGCGTCCGTTCGGCCCCACCGGTTCGGATCCGCTGCAAGGTACGCGTTCGGATATGAACTGGCAGGATGTTAGCGGTAAATCTGCCGCCAGCGTCGCGCACTGGCAGAAAATCAGCCAGTTCCGCGCCCGCCATCCCGCAATTGGCGAGGGCAAACAAACGACACTTTCGCTGAAGCAGGGCTACGGCTTTGTTCGTGAGCATGGCGACGATAAAGTGCTGGTCATCTGGGCTGGGCAACAGTGACTTTTCCGGCTTCCCGTTCGTCAGTACCTCGGGAAGCCGCCAACCAGGATAAAATGTCAGCTCTAATCAGCGTTGCAGGATAAAGCACCGCTCCCTCTTCAACAGAGCGATTTGCACCCCAGCAAATGTAGCGTTATTGTTACCTTCCTTGCTACAGAGTTCGACAGATATCCCGCTATGACATTCTCCCTTTTTGGTGACAAATTTACCCGCCACTCCGGCATTACGCTGCTGATGGAAGATCTGAACGACGGTTTACGCACGCCTGGCGCGATTATGCTCGGCGGCGGTAATCCAGCGCAGATCCCGGAAATGCAGGACTACTTCCAGACGCTACTGACCGACATGCTGGAAAGTGGCAAAGCGACTGATGCACTGTGCAATTACGACGGTCCACAGGGGAAAACGGAGCTACTCACACTGCTTGCCGGAATGCTGCGCGAGAAGTTGGGTTGGGATATCGAACCACAGAATATTGCACTAACAAACGGCAGCCAGAGCGCGTTTTTCTACTTATTTAATCTGTTTGCCGGACGCCGTGCCGATGGTCGGGTCAAAAAAGTGCTGTTCCCGCTGGCACCTGAATATATTGGCTACGCTGACGCCGGACTGGAAGAAGATCTGTTTGTCTCTGCGCGTCCGAATATTGAACTGCTGCCGGAAGGCCAGTTTAAATATCACGTCGATTTCGAACATCTGCGCATTGGCGAAGAGACGGGGATGATTTGCGTCTCGCGACCGACGAACCCAACAGGTAATGTGATAACCGATGAAGAGTTGCTGAAGCTGGATGCGCTGGCGAATCAGCACGGGATCCCGCTGGTGATTGATAACGCCTATGGCGTCCCGTTCCCGGGCATCATCTTTAGCGAAGCGCGCCCGCTGTGGAATCCGAATATCGTGCTATGCATGAGCCTTTCCAAGCTAGGTCTGCCAGGTTCGCGCTGCGGCATTATCATCGCCAATGAAAAAATCATCACCGCCATCACTAATATGAACGGCATTATCAGTCTCGCGCCTGGCGGCATTGGTCCGGCGATAATGTGTGAAATGATTAAGCGTAACGATCTGCTGCGCCTGTCAGAAACGGTCATCAAGCCGTTCTATTACCAGCGTGTTCAGGAGACTATCGCCATCATTCGCCGCTATTTACCGGAAGATCGCTGCCTGATTCATAAACCCGAAGGAGCCATTTTCCTCTGGCTATGGTTTAAAGATTTGCCAATTACCACCGAGCAGCTTTATCTGCGTCTGAAGGCGCGCGGCGTGCTGATGGTGCCGGGCCACAACTTCTTCCCAGGGCTGGATAAACCGTGGCCGCATACGCATCAATGTATGCGCATGAACTACGTACCGGAGCCGGATAAAATTGAAGCAGGGGTGAAGATTCTGGCGGAAGAGATTGAACGCGCCTGGGCTGAAAGTCATTAAAAATTGCCTGATGCGCTACGCTTATCAGGCCTACATGATTTCTGCAATATATTGAATTTGGAAAAATTTGTAGGCCGGATAAGGCGTTTAAGCCGCATCCGGCATAAACAAAGCGCACTATTCCTGCGTTAAAAAACGCCGGAAAAACGTTTCAAACAGGCTGTTGTCGTAGCCGATTTCGCTGCACTTTCTCAACATCCATACACTGCAACGCCTTTGTCGGGCAGGCTTCAACACAGGCCGGCCCTGTCGCCCGATGCCAGCAGAGATCGCACTTAATCGCCCTCGCCTTTGTACGCGATGAAACGACCTCCATTGCACCAAATGGACACGCCAGCATGCAGCTTTTACAGCCAATACAACGTGATTGTTCAACGAAAATATGCCCATGTTCGCGGCGAATAGCGTCTACAGGGCAGACATTCGCGCACGGCGCATCTTCACACTGATGGCAGGCTACTGCCGTGGTCCAGGTGTGGTCTTTAATAACACGGATACGGGAAATAAACTCGTCTGGTGACAACGCAGCGCAATCCTGATTCTCCTGATGCGACACTGCGCAAGCCACTTCACAGGTACGGCAACCGATACATTTCGTCGCATCCGCAATAATAAACCGGTTCATGATCACTCCTTTGCACTAAAACAGCAGAGTGCCAGAGAGCGCGTCTCTACTGCTTTGATCCAACGAAGGAAATGTTAAAGTTTTGGCACTTGTCCAAAGCGTTATGTGATCGCGCCCTGGTCGTCCCTGACAGTAAATCCCAGTTCATTAGAAATAGCCTGCGCGGTTTCACGCAGTGGTTTCAGGAGATTTTTCTCCCCCACCTGTTTCAGACGTGATGTCGAAAGCGAAATCGACACGGCGTACGGCACCCGCCCATGAATATCAAACACCGGAACAGCAATACAGGAGACGCCGAGTTCGTTTTCTTCTCTGTCCATCGCCGCTCCGCTTTCACGAATGTGCGCCAGTTCGTCGAACATCGCGGGCAGCTCGGTAATGGTATTGCGGGTTAACGGCTGGATCTCATTCTGATGGCTTTTCCAGTATGACTTCACGTAGTCCGGGTGACCAAACGCCATGTAGATCTTGCCCATTGCGGAACAGTAGAGCGGCATATGCTGGCCTATATAGGCACGGGTTCGCAGCATCCCAGTTGTGGGTTCCAGCTTATAAATCAAAATAGCGTGATCGTCTTCGCGGCTGGAGAAGTTAATGGTTTCACCAGTGGCGATGTTCAGTGCCTCAAGATGCGGAGCGGCGATATGAATGATATTCAGCGAAGACAGCGCCTTCTGCCCGACGGCAATAAATTTGGTAGTCAGGCGGTAACTCCCTGCGGCGGGCGCGGTGGTCACATAGCCGCAGGACTGTAATCCCTGCAATAAGCGATGGACGGTACTCTTATTTAAACCAGCCAGTTCCGAAAGATGCGCCAACGGACAACCGTTTGGATAGTTGCTCAAAATCTCAATCAGCATCAACCCGCGAAACAGACTCTGGCTTCCGGCTGGACGCTCTTTTTCCTGCGCCATCTCGTTCTCTTTTTTTCCCATCACTTCTTTCCCCATTTTGTCGCGTCCTGATGGTAGCGCAAAGTGTGTCGTAGTTCACGATCTCGACAGATAATTTATAACCACTTGATTTTTAAGTTTTTTGAAATTCATCAATCAGATTGCTTTGTTAAAAAGCGATCGATGTATTTGAAATTAGATTTCGCATATTGAAATTTTAAGCCAAAAAAGCGATCAAAAAAACAAGGAAGCCAGGGATGAAAGTGACATTTGAGCAGTTAAAAGCAGCCTTTAATCGAGTCTTAATTTCACGCGGCGTTGACAGCGAAACGGCTGATGCCTGTGCCGAAATGTTCGCCCGCACCACCGAATCCGGCGTTTATTCTCACGGCGTCAACCGTTTCCCTCGTTTCATTCAACAACTGGAAAACGGCGATATCATTCCCGATGCCCAACCCAAACGTATAACCAGCCTCGGCGCAATTGAACAGTGGGACGCTCAGCGTTCGATCGGTAACCTGACAGCGAAAAAGATGATGGATCGCGCCATTGAACTGGCTGCCGATCACGGTATTGGTCTGGTGGCACTACGTAATGCCAACCACTGGATGCGCGGCGGCAGCTACGGCTGGCAGGCGGCGGAAAAAGGCTATATTGGCATTTGCTGGACCAACTCCATCGCCGTAATGCCGCCGTGGGGCGCAAAAGAGTGTCGCATCGGCACCAACCCGCTGATCGTCGCCATTCCTTCTACCCCAATCACCATGGTCGATATGTCGATGTCGATGTTCTCTTACGGCATGTTAGAAGTTAACCGTCTGGCAGGTCGTCAGCTCCCGGTTGATGGTGGCTTTGATGATGAGGGCAATTTGACCAAAGAACCTGGCGTTATCGAGAAGAATCGCCGCATTTTGCCGATGGGCTACTGGAAAGGTTCTGGCATGTCGATTGTGCTGGATATGATCGCCACTCTCCTTTCCGACGGCGCATCGGTTGCCGAAGTCACCCAGGACAACAGCGACGAATACGGCGTTTCGCAAATCTTTATCGCCATCGAAGTGGATAAATTGATCGACGGCCCCACCCGCGATGCAAAGCTGCAACGCATCATGGATTACGTTACTACCGCTGAACGCGCTGACGAAAACCAGGCCATCCGCTTACCCGGCCACGAATTTACTACCCTGCTGGCCGAAAACCGCCGTAACGGCATCACCGTTGATGACAGCGTGTGGGCCAAAATCCAGGCGTTATGAGGAGATAAGTCATGATTTTTGGACATATCGCGCAACCCAATCCGTGCCGTTTGCCTGCCGCCATTGAAAAGGCGCTCGATTTTCTGCGCGCTACCGATTTCAACGCCCTGGAGCCGGGTGTTGTCGAAATCGACGGCAAGAATATTTATGCGCAAATTATCGATTTAACCACACGCGAAGCGGCGGAAAACCGTCCGGAAGTGCATCGTCGGTATATCGATATTCAGTTTCTGGCGTGGGGTGAAGAGAAAATCGGCATTGCTATTGATACGGGAAATAATAAAGTCAGCGAATCACTATTAGAGCAGCGCGATATTATTTTTTATCACGATAGTGAACATGAATCATTTATAGAAATGATACCGGGCAGCTACGCTATTTTCTTCCCGCAGGATGTTCATCGACCAGGTTGTATTCTGCAAACAGCCTCTGAGATACGAAAAATTGTGGTTAAAGTCGCATTAACAGCGCTGAATTAATCGAATAATCGTCTACGCCAGAACGCCTGGGTAATGTTATTGCTCTAACTATATTAATAATTTAGGTTGCTGCACATGCAACTTGAATTATGACAGACATAGCCTCAAGGAATAGCTATGAAAAAAATACTTGAAGCAATACTGGCGATTAATCTCGCCGTACTTTCCTGTATTGTGTTTATAAACATTATTTTAAGATATGGTTTTCAGACAAGCATTTTATCTGTAGATGAATTGTCACGTTATTTATTTGTCTGGTTAACATTTATTGGCGCGATTGTGGCTTTTATGGATAACGCCCACGTTCAGGTCACCTTTCTGGTGGAGAAACTCTCCCCCGCATGGCAGCGACGAGTCGCTCTGGTTACCCATTCCTTAATCTTATTTATTTGTGGCGCACTGGCCTGGGGCGCAACGCTAAAAACAATTCAGGACTGGAGCGATTATTCACCGATCCTCGGTTTGCCTATCGGCCTGATGTATGCCGCTTGTCTGCCCACCAGCCTCGTTATCGCATTCTTTGAACTGCGTCATTTATATCAACTCATCACGCGTAGCAATTCTCTAACGTCGCCACCGCAAGGAGCTTAATCATGGCTGTGCTGATTTTTCTGGGCTGTCTGTTGGGTGGTATTGCTATCGGTTTGCCTATTGCCTGGGCACTGTTGTTGTGCGGAGCGGCGTTAATGTTCTGGCTGGACATGTTTGATGTCCAGATCATGGCACAAACGCTGGTGAACGGAGCCGACAGCTTCTCCCTGCTGGCGATTCCGTTCTTTGTGCTGGCGGGTGAAATCATGAATGCGGGCGGCTTGTCAAAACGCATTGTTGACCTGCCGATGAAACTGGTGGGGCATAAACCAGGCGGGCTGGGCTACGTCGGCGTGCTGGCGGCTATGATTATGGCAAGCCTTTCTGGTTCTGCCGTTGCGGATACCGCCGCCGTTGCCGCTCTACTGGTGCCGATGATGCGCAGCGCCAACTACCCGGTCAACCGGGCGGCGGGGCTGATTGCCTCTGGCGGCATTATCGCGCCAATTATTCCCCCTTCCATTCCGTTTATTATTTTCGGCGTTTCCAGCGGATTATCCATCAGTAAGCTGTTTATGGCGGGCATTGCCCCTGGCATGATGATGGGCGCAACGCTGATGCTTACCTGGTGGTGGCAGGCCAGTCGCCTTAATTTACCCCGCCAGCAAAAAGCAACGATGCAGGAAATCTGGCACTCTTTTGTCTCCGGTATCTGGGCGCTGTTTCTTCCAGTCATCATTATTGGCGGGTTTCGCTCCGGTCTGTTTACCCCTACCGAAGCCGGGGCCGTTGCTGCTTTCTATGCGCTGTTTGTCGCCACAGTTATTTACCGTGAAATGACCTTCGCCACACTTTGGCATGTGCTCATTGGCGCAGCGAAAACGACCTCAGTGGTGATGTTTCTGGTGGCCTCGGCACAAGTTTCCGCCTGGCTGATCACCATTGCTGAACTGCCGATGATGGTTTCTGATTTACTGCAACCGCTGGTCGATTCACCGCGCCTGCTGTTTATCGTCATTATGGTGGCTATCCTGATTGTCGGCATGGTCATGGATTTAACGCCGACGGTATTAATTCTTACCCCGGTATTAATGCCTTTAGTTAAAGAGGCAGGAATCGATCTGATTTATTTCGGTGTCATGTTTATCATTAACTGCTCAATCGGCTTAATTACACCGCCTATCGGTAATGTGCTTAACGTTATTTCAGGGGTGGCAAAACTCAAATTCGATGATGCAGTTAGAGGCGTTTTCCCTTACGTCCTGGTTTTATATTCATTATTAGTCGTATTTGTTTTTATTCCCGATCTCATCATCCTCCCTTTGAAATGGATTAATTAAAAGGAAAATATTATGAAATTACGCTCTGTAACCTACGCATTATTCATTGCTGGCCTGGCTGCATTCAGTACATCTTCACTGGCGGCACAATCTTTACGTTTCGGTTATGAAACCTCACAAACCGACTCGCAACATATTGCGGCGAAAAAATTCAATGATTTATTGCAGGAGAGAACCAAAGGCGAGCTGAAATTAAAACTGTTCCCGGACAGCACTCTCGGTAACGCGCAGGCGATGATCAGCGGCGTACGTGGCGGCACCATCGATATGGAAATGTCCGGCTCGAATAACTTTGCCGGGTTATCACCAGTGATGAACTTGCTTGATGTCCCTTTCCTGTTCCGCGATACCGCTCACGCGCATAAAACGCTCGACGGCAAAGTCGGTGATGATTTGAAAGCCTCACTTGAAGGTAAGGGACTGAAAGTACTTGCCTACTGGGAAAACGGATGGCGCGATGTCACCAACTCCCGCGCACCAGTTAAAACCCCCGCAGACCTGAAAGGGTTGAAAATCCGCACCAACAATAGCCCGATGAATATCGCCGCATTCAAAGTCTTTGGCGCTAACCCGATCCCGATGCCGTTTGCCGAAGTCTATACCGGGCTGGAAACGCGCACTATCGACGCTCAGGAACACCCGATCAACGTCGTCTGGTCAGCAAAATTTTTCGAAGTACAGAAGTACCTTTCTCTGACGCACCACGCCTATTCGCCACTTCTGGTGGTGATCAACAAAGCGAAGTTTGACGGCTTAACCCCGGAGTTCCAGCAGGCGCTGATCTCATCTGCGCAGGAAGCGGGTAACTACCAGCGCAAACTGGTTGCCGAAGATCAGCAAAAAATCATCGATGGCATGAAAGAAGCGGGCGTGGAAGTCATCACCGATCTCGACCGCAAAGCCTTTAGCGATGCGCTGGGTACTCAGGTCCGTGACATGTTTGTTAAAGATGTTCCGCAGGGCGCTGACCTGCTGAAAGCCGTGGATGAGGTGCAATAAACCATGACGCAATACTGGCTGGGGTTAGATTGTGGCGGTAGCTGGCTGAAAGCCGGGCTGTATGACCGAGAAGGCCGGGAGGCGGGCGTGCAGCGCCTGCCGCTGTGCGCATTAAATCCACAGCCAGGCTGGGCAGAGCGCGACATGGCAGAGCTGTGGCAATGCTGCATGGCTGTCATTCGCGCCCTGCTTACCCATTCCGGCGTCAGCGGGGAACAAATTGTCGGTATCGGCATCTCCGCGCAGGGAAAGGGCTTGTTTTTGCTGGATAAAAACAACAAGCCGCTCGGTAACGCCATTTTGTCCTCGGATCGCCGGGCGATGGAAATCGTTCGTCGCTGGCAGGAAGATGGCATCCCGGAAAAACTCTACCCGCTGACCCGACAAACCTTGTGGACCGGGCATCCGGTGTCGCTGTTACGCTGGCTGAAAGAGCACGAACCGGAACGCTACGCGCAAATTGGCTGCGTGATGATGACGCACGACTACCTGCGCTGGTGTTTAACCGGCGTCAAAGGTTGCGAAGAGAGCAATATTTCTGAGTCCAATCTCTACAACATGAGTCTTGGGGAATATGACCCGTGCCTCACCGACTGGCTTGGGATCGCTGAAATCAACCACGCCCTGCCGCCTGTTGTCGGATCTGCCGAAATCTGCGGGGAGATCACCGCTCAGACAGCCGCACTGACCGGTCTGAAAGCGGGCACGCCCGTTGTCGGCGGCCTGTTTGATGTGGTTTCCACCGCACTCTGTGCCGGGATCGAAGACGAATTTACCCTTAATGCGGTGATGGGCACCTGGGCGGTGACCAGCGGCATAACCCGTGGTTTACGTGACGGTGAAGCGCATCCGTATGTCTATGGTCGCTACGTTAACGATGGTCAATTTATCGTTCACGAAGCCAGCCCCACCTCTTCCGGCAACCTCGAATGGTTTACCGCACAGTGGGGAGAAATCTCATTTGCAGAGATCAACCAGGCCGTTGCCAGCTTGCCGAAGGCTGGGGGCGATCTCTTTTTCCTGCCGTTCCTGTACGGCAGCAACGCCGGACTCGAGATGACCAGCGGTTTCTACGGGATGCAGGCCATTCACACCCGCGCACACCTGTTGCAGGCCATTTATGAAGGCGTGGTGTTCAGCCATATGACCCATCTCAACCGAATGCGCGAACGTTTTACTGATGTGCACACCCTGCGCGTCACTGGCGGCCCGGCGCATTCCGATGTCTGGATGCAAATGCTGGCGGACGTCAGCGGGCTGCGTATCGAACTGCCGCAGGTGGAAGAAACCGGCTGTTTTGGCGCGGCGCTTGCCGCCAGCGTCGGCACCGGGGTTTATCGCGATTTCAGCGAAGCCCAACGTGACTTGCAGCACCCGGTGCGCACACTGCTGCCGGATATGACCGCCCATCAGCTTTATCAACAAAAATATCAACGTTATCAGCATCTCATTGCCGCACTTCAGGGTTATCACGCCCGCATCAAGGAGCACACATTATGAGCCGACCACTTCTGCAACTGGCCCTCGACCACTCATCACTTGAAGCCGCGCAGCGCGACGTGACGCTGTTAAAAGACAGCGTCGATATCGTCGAAGCGGGCACCATTCTCTGTTTAAACGAAGGGCTTGGCGCGGTGAAAGCCTTGCGCGAACAGTGCCCGGACAAAATCATCGTTGCTGACTGGAAGGTCGCCGACGCTGGTGAAACGCTCGCGCAACAGGCGTTTGGCGCAGGCGCTAACTGGATGACCATCATCTGCGCCGCGCCGCTCGCGACGGTGGAAAAAGGCCACGCCATGGCGCAACGCTGCGGTG
Organism: Escherichia sp. WS1265; assembly: GCF_046487585.1. Taxonomy (NCBI): domain Bacteria; kingdom Pseudomonadati; phylum Pseudomonadota; class Gammaproteobacteria; order Enterobacterales; family Enterobacteriaceae; genus Escherichia; species Escherichia sp. WS1265. Next base: position 14,569 of record NZ_JBJQJE010000010.1, on the reverse strand, counting down.
GTGAAATTCAGATAGAGCTGTTCGGTAACTGGACGCTGGACGACGCCCGCGACTGGCATCGTATTGGCGTGCGGCAGGCGATTTATCATCGCGGTCGCGACGCGCAGGCCAGCGGGCAACAGTGGGGCGAAGCCGATCTGGCACGCATGAAGGCGCTTTCCGATATCGGCCTTGAGCTTTCCATTACCGGCGGGATTACCCCTGCTGACTTGCCGCTGTTTAAAGATATCCGCGTGAAAGCGTTTATTGCCGGGCGGGCGCTGGCAGGCGCAGCAAATCCGGCGCAGGTGGCTGGCGATTTCCATGCGCAAATTGATGCCATCTGGGGAGGCGCGCGTGCGTAATCATCCGTTAGGGATTTATGAAAAAGCGCTGGCGAAAGATCTCTCCTGGCCGGAGCGGCTGGTGCTGGCAAAAAGCTGTGGCTTTGATTTTGTCGAAATGTCGGTGGATGAAACCGACGAACGGCTCTCACGTCTTGACTGGAGCGCCGCACAAAGGACTTCGCTGGTTGCCGCGATGATCGAAACGGGTGTTGCCATTCCGTCAATGTGCCTGTCCGCACATCGTCGCTTTCCCTTTGGCAGCCGGGACAAGGCGGTGCGCGAACGGGCGCGGGAAATCATGAGTAAAGCGATTCGCCTGGCGCGCGATCTCGGCATTCGCACCATTCAACTGGCGGGTTATGACGTCTATTACGAAGACCACGACGAAGGCACCCAGCAACGTTTTGCTGAAGGGCTGGCGTGGGCGGTCGAACAGGCGGCGGCATCACAAGTCATGCTGGCGGTGGAGATTATGGACACCGCGTTTATGAACTCCATCAGCAAATGGAAAAAATGGGACGAGATGCTCGCCTCGCCGTGGTTCACCGTCTACCCGGACGTCGGCAACCTCAGCGCCTGGGGCAATGATGTTCCCGCCGAACTGAAACTGGGCATTGATCGTATCGCCGCGATCCACCTGAAAGACACCCTGCCAGTCACCGGGCAAAGCCCCGGACAGTTCCGCGACGTGCCGTTTGGCGAAGGCTGCGTCGATTTCGTTGGCATCTTCAAAACGCTGCATGAACTGAACTATCGCGGTTCTTTCCTGATTGAGATGTGGACCGAAAAAGCCAAAGAGCCGGTGCTGGAGATTATTCAGGTGCGGCGCTGGATTGAAGCGCGTATGCAGGAGGCAGGTTTTATATGTTAGAGCAACTGAAAGCCGACGTGCTGGCGGCGAATCTGGCACTTCCCGCTCACCATCTGGTGACGTTCACCTGGGGCAATGTCAGCGCGGTAGACGAAACGCGGCAATGGATGGTAATCAAACCTTCCGGCGTCGAGTACGACGTGATGACCGCCGACGATATGGTGGTGGTTGAGATAGCCAGCGGCAAGGTGGTGGAAGGTAGCAAAAAGCCCTCGTCCGATACGCCAACGCATCTGGCGCTTTACCGTCGCTATGCCGAAATCGGTGGCATTGTGCATACCCACTCGCGCCACGCCACCATCTGGTCACAGGCCGGGCTGGATCTCCCCGCCTGGGGCACCACGCACGCTGATTATTTCTATGGCGCAATCCCCTGCACGCGACAGATGACCGCAGAGGAGATTAACGGCGAATATGAATATCAGACCGGCGAAGTGATCATTGAAACTTTCGAAGAACGCGGCAGGAGTCCGGCACAAATCCCGGCGGTGCTGGTGCATTCTCACGGCCCGTTCGCCTGGGGAAAAAATGCCGCCGATGCGGTGCATAATGCCGTAGTACTGGAAGAATGCGCCTATATGGGCCTGTTCTCGCGCCAGCTTGCGCCGCAGCTCCCTGCGATGCAAAACGAACTGCTGGATAAGCACTACCTGCGTAAGCATGGGGCCAATGCCTATTACGGGCAGTAATCCCTCACGCCGGGGCTTCATTGCCCCGGCACTACGAATTGATATGTTCCTTGCTGTAACGTCGCTTCCACGCAGCTGGCGTTAAACCGGTGTGTTTGCGAAAAATCTGCCGGAAATAGCCAACGTCATTAAACCCGCACAACGCCGCCACTTCAGTGAGCGATCGCGCTTCGCTAATTAACAGCTTTTCGGCTTCGCGCACTCGCTGGCGATGAATTGCTTCTGTTAACGTCAGATGAAACACCCGCCGATAGACACGCCCAAGATAATCGGCATTGCAGTACAGCTCGCGGGCTAAAAGCGCCGTAGAAAGCGGGCGATGATATTGCGTGCGGATCAGTTTCTGCGCTTTCCAGGCAAGCGTGGTACCTGCGGCATCGGCCTGTTCATCAAGACGCGCGTCACGGGTGAGCTGCTGCAAAATCAGCAGCACAATAAACTCCAGCGCCGGAGTGCGTTGATGCTTTTCCTGTTCGCTTAAGAACTGGCGAAACAGGGCCACCAGCGCCTGCCGATCGGCAACCTTTGTTTGTTGCAGCACGCTAAGATGAGTGAGCCAGCGCGGGTCGTTGTCCGGCGCTTTAACCTCAAAATGCAGCCAGTAAAATTTGAGATCGGCGGGAAAATCCTCTACCCCAACATGCTGTCGGTTCGGCCAGAGTAATAAACTCTCTCCCGCATCGACCAGAAATATCCGCTCTTCTTCCTGAATCGCTAATCGACCTTTTTCGACAAAGATAATTTCCCATGACTCCAGCCGCCTTGCCGGATGCCTCCCTACGCCACGGGAAATAAATAATCCACCATTTTGCACTTTAATCGGTAACGTCATGGATAATTCGAGCATTGATATGTAATTTCCCGCTTATTCATTAATGATTAAACACATTACCTTTTGATTATTAATCAAAAACATTAATTTCACCTGATCCAATTCACACTTTTAAATTCAGGTCGGAATCGTCACCTTTTTTTACTCTTTTCTCGCCTTGTTGATATTCCCGTTCACGGCAGAATTAATCAGGTCATTGCAATAAAACTAAAAATTGCTCCCTATTCACGAGGAATATCTATGACCTCTACACCGATTACTACCGCTGATATCGCTAAAGGTAAAATTGACGATGCGTTATCTGTACGGGAAAAAATAGGCTACGGCCTGGGTGACGCAGGCAGCACCGTAATAACTTGCCTGATCATGAACTTTCTCACCTTTTTCTACACCGACGTTTTTGGCTTAACTCCGGCGCTGGTCGGCACGCTGTTTATTGCACTGCGCGTGTTTGATGCCATCTCCGACCCGGTGATGGGCGTCATTGCCGACCGGACGCAAAGTCGCTGGGGGCGCTTTCGTCCGTGGCAGTTATGGATTGCCATTCCCATCGGCATTATCGGCATCCTGACGTTCACCGTGCCAGATGCCAGCATGGGAGTAAAAATCGCCTGGGCGTTCGGCACTTACCTGCTCCTTTCAGTCGGTTATACCGCCATCAACGTGCCGTACTGCGCGCTGATCAACACCATGACCACCCGCCACAATGAAGTGATCTCCTGCCAGTCCTGGCGATTCGTTCTCTGCGGCGTAGCGGGATTTCTGGTTTCGGTAGGCTTACCGTGGATGGTAGATCTCTTCGGTCAGGGTAATGCCGCGCGCGGCTATCAACTGGGCGTCGGCGTATTGTGCGCCATTGCCGTGGTGATGTTCCTGTGCTGTTTCTTCTGGGTTCGTGAACGGGTGCCACTCTCCACAATGGGGAAATTTACCCTGCGCGAACATCTTGCCGGGCTGCGGAACAACGACCAACTGCTGCTGATGCTGGTCATGTCTTTCCTGCTGATTAACGTCTTTAATATTCGCGGCGGTGGGTATATGTACTTCATTACCTACGTCTTACAAGGCAGTACGGGCTACACGTCGCTGTTCTTCACCATGGTCACCTTCGCCTCCATTATCGGCTCGGTGATTGTCAGCCCGTTAACGCGGCGTTTCGATACCGTCAAAATTTACTACTACACCAACCTGCTCCTCGCCGCGCTGGCGGTGTTGATGTGGTTCCTGCCCTCCGGCCCGGCTTATCAAACGCTGTGGCTGGCGGTGATCCTCGGTAATGGCGTGATTCTTGGCTTCACATTGCCACTGCACTTCTCATTGATGGCCTTTGCCGATGACTACGGTGAGTGGAAAACCCGCGTACGTTCTTCCGGCATGAACTTCGCCTTCAATCTGTTTTTCATCAAGCTGGCCTGGGCCTCCAGCGCCGGGATCATCAGCCTGCTGTTTATTTTTGTCGCCTACCAGCCAGGCGTGGAAAACCAGACCGCCAGTTCGCTTGGCGGGATCGCGGCGATGGAAACATTGCTGCCTGCGCTATTCCACCTGCTGCTGGCGATGGCGATCCGCTTTTGCAAACTCAATAACCCTATGATGTCACGCATAGCTAGCGACCTGCGTCAGCGTCATGTACAGCCTTAAGGAGCACAAGATGAACATTTCGGAAGTCGATCTGCATAAACTGACGGTCAGCGATCCGTTCCTCGGTCAGTACCAACAACTGGTCCGCGACGTGGTGATTCCTTATCAGTGGGATGCCTTGAACGATCGTATCCCAGAAGCGGAACCCAGCCATGCGATTGAAAACTTTCGCATTGCCGCAGGACTGCAAGACGGTGAATTTTACGGGATGGTGTTTCAGGACAGCGACGTCGCCAAATGGCTGGAAGCGGTAGCCTGGTCGCTGTGCCAGAAGCCGGATGCCGAACTGGAAAAAACCGCTGACGAGGTAATCGAACTGGTCGCTTCCGCCCAGTGCGAAGATGGCTATCTCAATACTTACTTTACGGTAAAAGCGCCCGAAGAACGCTGGAGCAATCTGGCGGAGTGTCATGAACTTTACTGCGCCGGTCATCTGATTGAAGCCGGAGTCGCCTTCCTCCAGGCCACGGGCAAGCGGCGCTTGCTGGAAGTGGTTTGCCGTCTGGCCGATCATATCGACAGCGTATTTGGTCCAGGTGAAAGTAAGTTACACGGTTATCCTGGTCACCCGGAAATTGAACTGGCACTAATGCGCCTGTATGAAGTGACCGAAGAGCCGCGCTACCTGGCGCTGACGAACTATTTTGTCGAACAGCGTGGTGCGCAACCGCACTATTACGACCAGGAATATGAAAAGCGCGGGCAGACCTCGCACTGGCACACCTACGGCCCGGCGTGGATGGTGAAAGATAAAGCCTACAGCCAGGCGCATTTGCCCATCGCACAGCAACAAACCGCCATCGGACATGCAGTACGCTTTGTATATCTGATGACTGGCGTCGCACATCTGGCGCGTTTAAGTCACGATGAAAGCAAGCGTCAGGATTGCCTGCGGCTGTGGAACAATATGGCCCAGCGTCAGTTATATATTACCGGCGGCATTGGCTCACAAAGCAGCGGCGAAGCGTTCAGCAGCGATTACGATCTGCCGAATGACACGGTATACGCCGAAAGCTGTGCTTCCATCGGCCTGATGATGTTCGCCCGGCGAATGCTGGAAATGGAAGGCGACAGTCAATATGCCGATGTGATGGAGCGCGCGCTGTACAACACTGTGCTCGGCGGCATGGCACTGGATGGCAAACATTTCTTCTATGTGAATCCGCTGGAAGTACATCCAAAATCGCTGAAATTCAACCATATCTACGATCACGTTAAACCGATCCGCCAGCGTTGGTTTGGCTGCGCTTGTTGTCCGCCAAATATCGCCCGCGTGCTGACCTCGATTGGTCATTATCTCTACACGCCGCGTGAAGATGCGTTGTATATCAACATCTACGCAGGAAACAGCATGGAAGTGCCGGTAGAAAATGGCACGTTGCGCCTGCGGGTTAGCGGGAACTATCCGTGGCAGGAGCAGGTGACGATTGCGGTCGAATCGCCCCAGCCGGTACGTCATACGCTGGCTTTACGTCTGCCGGACTGGTGCACACAGCCGCAGATCATATTGAATGGGGAAGAGGTCGAGCAGGATATTCGTAAAGGGTATTTGCACATTACCCGCGAATGGCAGGAGGGTGACACGCTGAATCTGACTTTGCCAATGCCGGTACGTCGCGTTTACGGTAACCCGCTGGTGCGTCACGTCGCCGGAAAAGTGGCGATTCAGCGCGGCCCGCTGGTGTATTGCCTGGAACAGGCCGACAACGGCGAGTCACTGCATAACCTGTGGCTGCCCGCCGATGCGCCATTTACGACATTTGAAGGCAAAGGATTGTTCCGCCATAAGATCTTAATCCAGGCTCCGGGTTACCGGTATGAACAGAGCAATCCAGAGCAGCAACCGCTGTGGCATTACGACTATGCCCCAGCCAAACGCCAGCCGCAAACTCTGACATTTATCCCGTGGTTTAGCTGGGCTAACCGGGGTGAAGGCGAAATGCGGATCTGGGTGAATGAGGAAACCAGCGCATGATGCGACGCTTAACGCGTCTTATCAGTATCAACATATCGGTGCGGTTGCCCGCCAACCATCGAAACGCGGGATTAAGCGCCCGGCAATACACGCCGGGCAGCTTCCGCCAGAAACGCACTTCTGTTGGCGTAGTCTGGGTTATTGCGCACGTAGGTATCAATCTTGTTCAGTAATCTTTTCGGCATCGTAATATTGATACGTTCAGCCCGACCTTCGAACTGATTCATATTGATATCCACCAGCAACCATTGCCCGCCAATAAAGTCCTGCGCACGCTGGACCAGATGTGTTTCCACAGAGCCTGGAAGCGGCAACTCTTCATTCATCTCGCATAAGGTTTCGAAGTGCGCGACAAGTGCACTTCGCGCATCCTGGAAAGCGTTGTCCAGCGTATCACCAGCAAAATAACAGCCTGGAACATCAGGGAAAAAACCGCTGGCGCTACCGTCAGGATCACTGTGGATATAGGCGGAATAAAACATATTGCCTCCTGAAATGTTAAAATGTTAAACCAGCCTGACGCCCAATTTGCGCCAGCGTACCGGGCTTAATATCTTTTTTAGGATGCGGAACCGTCACCAGACCCGGATGAACAGGGTGGCGGAACTGATGATGACTGCCACGGGTTCGAATATGTTCCCAGCCATGCTGCTTCAGGATGGCGATCACGTCTGCACTTTTCACATCCCTGCCCTTCCATGATTATACACACGATACACACACAATTAGCGATAACAATCACGATAGCGCGATTTATATGGGCCGTCAGGGGGATAAAGTTGACTCAGGAATGCCGCTCGGAAGGAGAATAACGGTGTGCAGTAATTGGTAGAAAATATGCGAGGAGACTCGTAATTAAGTTCAATCAATATTCAGTCATTCAAGACGTAGACATTTGAATTGGTAAAACGCGCAAACGTCGCATCAGGCAATGAATACCCAATGCGACCAGCTTCTTATATCAGAACAGCCCCAACGGTTTATCCGAGTAGCTCACCAGCAGGCACTTGGTTTGCTGGTAATGCTCAAGCATCATCTTATGGGTTTCGCGTCCGATGCCCGACTGTTTGTAGCCGCCAAACGCCGCATGTGCCGGGTAAGCGTGATAACAGTTGGTCCACACGCGCCCAGCCTGAATGCCGCGCCCCATCTTATAGGCCAGATTACCGTTGCGGCTCCAGACGCCCGCGCCCAGGCCATATTGCGTATCGTTCGCCAGCTCCAGCGCTTCTTCCATCGTTTTGAAGGTGGTCACCGCCAGCACCGGGCCAAATATCTCCTCCTGGAACACCCGCATATTGTTCTGACCAAACAAAATAGTCGGTTCGAGGTAGTATCCGTCTTTCAGTTCGCCTTCCAGCAGCTTGCGCCGCCCGCCGGTGAGCACGTCTGCGCCCTCTTTTTTACCGATATCAATGTAGTTGAGGATGGTTTCCAGTTGCCCGTGAGAAACCTGCGCCCCCATTTGCGTCACGCTGTCGAGCGGGTTACCGCTACGAATACTTTCAACACGGCGGATGGCGCGTTCCATGAAGCGTTCGTAGATAGACTCCTGCACTAAAGCACGGCTTGGACAGGTGCAAACTTCGCCCTGGTTAAAGGCAAACAGTGCAAAGCCTTCCAGCGCTTTATCGAAAAAGGCATCTTCTTCATCCATCACATCAGCAAAGAAGATATTTGGCGACTTGCCGCCCAGTTCCAGGGTTACCGGAATAATATTTTGCGTGGCGTACTGCATAATTTGTTGGCCCACTTCCGTTGAGCCGGTAAACGCCACTTTGGCGATGCGTTTCGAGGTCGCCAGATATTCGCCAATTTCCCCACCAGCGCCGTTAACCACGTTCACCACGCCCGGCGGCAGTAAATCACCGACGATTTCCATTAGCAGCAGTACAGAAAGCGGGGTAAGACGTGCGGGTTTCAGCACCACACAGTTGCCCGCCGCCAGCGCGGGAGCCATTTTCCAGCTCGCCATCAGCAGCGGGAAGTTCCACGGAATAATCTGCCCCACCACGCCTAACGGTTCGTGGAAGTGATAAGCCACAGTTTCGCTATCCACTTCACTAATACCGCCTTCCTGCGCCCGAATACACGAGGCAAAATAGCGAAAATGGTCAATCGCCAGCGGCACATCAGCAGCACTGGTTTCGCGAATGGGTTTGCCGTTATCCCAGGTTTCTGCCGTCGCTAACAGTTCGAGGTTCTGCTCCATCCGATCGGCAATCTTAAACAGTATCGCCGCGCGATCCTGCACCGAAGTATGCGCCCATTTATCTTTCACTTTGTGCGCAGCATCCAGCGCCAGATCGATGTCTCGTTTGCCCGAAGACGCCACTTCGCACAGCAGCTGCCCGGTCACCGGCGTCAGGTTCTGGTAATACTCACCATCGGCAGGGGCTACCCATTCGCCGCCAATAAAGTTGTCGTAGCGGGCTTTTAACTTGAGGGGGAAACCATACTCGCCGGGCTTAATCTGTGCTGAAGGGGGATTATTGGTCATGATCGTCTCCTTGCGGTGTGAGGTATAACAAGGGTAGACGTGACTGGCGAAATCTTCGCCAGTCGGTAACAGCTTTACGACGGCTATCACGAATTTACGGGCAAGGATTACAGAGATAACTAAAACTCTCTCAAAAATCGCAAATTTTGAGATAGTTAAAAAAATGGCTGACAATTAGCCAGCCATTGGGGGAATGATGATTACATCGCAGCGCGATAAATTGCCACAATCTCTTCGTGAGTTGCCTGAATCGGGTTAGTAAACCCACACGCATCTTTCAGGGCATTGGTGGCCAGTACCGCGAAATCCTCTTCTTTCACGTTCAGGTCACGCAGGCCTGCCGGGATATTCACTTTCTTCGCCAGTTCACGGATGGCATTGATGCACGCTTCTGCGCCTTCCGCGTCATTTTTGCCTGTCACGTTCACGCCCATAGCAGCAGCACAGTCACGCAGACGCGCAGCGGCAACTTTGCTGTTGAATACCTGAACATGCGGCAGCAGAACGGCGTTACATACACCGTGCGGCAGATTGTAGAAACCGCCCAGTTGGTGCGCCATCGCATGAATATAACCAAGAGATGCGTTGTTGAACGCCATACCAGCGAGGAACTGGGCATAAGCCATTGCTTCACGCGCTTTAGCATTGCTGCCATCTTCAACGGCTAACGGCAGGTTTTCGGCAATCATGGTCACCGCTTTCAGTGCGCAAGCGTCAGTGATCGGCGTTGCAGCGATAGAAACATACGCTTCGATAGCGTGTGTTAAGGCATCCATACCCGTTGCGGCGGTCAGTGACTTCGGCATACCGATCATCAGCGAGGAGTCATTGACAGAAAGCAACGGAGTTACATGTTTATCAACAATCGCCATTTTGATATGACGCGCTTCGTCAGTGATGATGCAGAAACGGGTCATTTCAGAGGCCGTACCCGCCGTGGTATTGATGGCGATCATCGGCAGCTGCGGTTTTGCAGAGCGGTCAACGCCTTCGTAATCGCGAATATCGCCACCATTGGCTGCCACCAGCGCAATACCTTTTGCGCAGTCGTGTGGAGAACCACCGCCTAAGGAAATCACGCTATCGCAATTATTTTCTTTAAGTAATTTCAAACCTGCAGCGACGTTTTCCGTGGTGGGGTTAGGTTGGGTGCCATCATAAATAACGCTAAAAATATTGCGTTCTTCCAGTGCTTTTTGCACATCACCCGCCATACCCAATTTCGTTAACATATTGTCAGTGACAATTAAGGTACGGGTAAATCCATAATCTGCCATCATATTCATTGCATCATTCAATGAATCAGCACCAATAACATTCACGGAAGGAATAAAAAAGGTTGAAGCTGCCATAACACACTCCTGAAAGTGTAAAAAAGGGCGGGCAGCTTACTGAGGATTTTCATTTGAAAATATGATCAGTATTATTGATTATCAAAATTAATCTAATAAAAAGCACATTGTATTCATTAAACAATGTGCTTTTTTTAAATTCATAAGAATTTTGTATTAATTTATTTTAAAACTTAATTAATCATTTCCTTATTTTTCCGGAAATAATAATGCGTCGCGCAATAAATGATCATTTCCACGACGACGCGTAAAGCCAATGCGGTCAAAATATTCCAAAATCTGAATTGCCAGCTTTCGGCCTACACCTAAGCGATCGCGGAAATCCGCCGCGCAGGTTGAACCACACTCCTGATCGAGATCGCGGATCATATTGGCAAACTCGACAATCCGATCGTTACGGTAATAACGATCTTTAACGATCGCGGTAATTATCCCCTGCTGCGCCGCCTGGCGTAGCGTCAGGCGCATTGCCTGCTCGTCGGTTCCCGTCTCTTTTGCCAGGTCACGCACCCACCACGGTTCGTCACCAAACAGCGGCTCTGCTTTTTGCCAGATGACCTGCTGCTCTTCGCTGAAGCCCGCTTTATGATCCGGCAGATGCAGCCAACCGTGATGACTGAGGATGTCGCCGCTTTCGCGCATCTTTTCAATCAGCAACAGTACCAGCGCTTCATCTTCCATTGGCAACGCCATACGTCGCAGACGTTCGCGCCCAGGACCAGGTTCATCGCGATGTTGCTCATGATAAGTCGCTAATGTGTCGAGAATTTTCCGCTGCCAGCGGGCGGCAACCGGCGCATTCAACAAGCTATAACCAGCCTGAATATAGCCAGGCTGTTGCAGCAGTTCGCGCATCCCTTCGCCGTTGAGCTGCCGTGCCCAGGCGAAATCCGCAAGGTTAACCGCTCCGCGTTCCAGATGAACAGATAACGCATCGGCATCGCTCTGCGCCCGTGCAAGAGACGCCAGCCATTGCAGATATTCCGGCTTACGCTTACCGCGACGCGGCGGGTTAAGCATCACCACACGCGCCCCCGCCAGCGTGTTGCGGGCCGAGATATCGCGCAGCACTAAGCGATCGTTATCCGCCAGCCACAGCGGCGTGTCGAACACCAGCTCGGCAAGGTTATCTTCCAGCAGCGAAACGCGTCCCGTAACGTGGCTGGCGGCGTGGTGAATATGCAGCGGCTGCCACTGGGTCAGCGGTGTATGGGTTTGAAGCTCGACAATCACCCGTGTGAACGGCTCCGGCGGCGCATCGGCAAGCAGCCAGTCGCCACGGTTAATCTGCTCTTTTTCCGCATCACCCGCGATGTTAAGCGCGATACGCTGCCCGGCATGGGCAGTTTCTGTTGGCTGATTTTGCGCATGTAGCGCACGCACGCGCATCGGTTTATTTACACCAGTCAGCCAGAGTGAACCGCCTACCTTCACTTCCCCGCTTAACGCCGTACCGGTGACGACCAGCCCGGCACCTTTTACGGTAAATGCACGGTCGATCGCGAGGCGGAAACTATGTTGGCTGGCGTGTTCGCGTTCTGGTAACTGAAGCAGATGCTCGCGCAGGGCATCAATTCCCCGACCTTCGGTTGCTGCGGTGATAAACAGTTTTGCCTCAGCAAAACCGTATTCCCGTAGCACCTCCTTTACCTGGCGTTCAACCTCATCAACACGCGCTTCGTCCACGCGATCGGCTTTGGTCAGCGCCACTGTCAGCATCGGATTACCGGTCAGCTGCAAAATCGCCAGATGCTCACGGGTCTGTGCCATCACGCCGTCATCGCACGCCACCACCAACAGCGCGTGATCGATACCACCAACGCCCGCCAGCATGTTGGAAAGAAACTTTTCATGACCGGGTACGTCGATAAAACCAGGCACGCGACCATCCGGCTGCGGCCAGTAGGCATAGCCGAGATCGATAGTCATGCCGCGCTTTTTTTCTTCCGGCAGACGATCGGCATTTACGCCAGTAATCGCCTGCAATAAGGTTGTTTTGCCGTGGTCAACGTGTCCGGCAGTCGCAATAATCATTTCAACAACATCTCCAAAAACCGTTGCTCATCTTCAAGGCAGCGTAAATCCAGCCACAATCGTCCGTCATAAATACGACCAATCACCGGCACTGGCAATTCACGCCAGCGGGCGGCTAATGACTCAAGGTGGCTACCGCGTCCATCATGGGGTGTAAACGTTAATGCCGCACTCGGCAGGCGATCAACCGGCAGCGAACCACTGCCAATCTGCGAAAGACATGGCATAACCTGTACCGCAAACTCCGCGCCGTAATGTGTGGCAAGGGGGGCCTGTAAACGTTGTGCCTGGATTTGAATGACCTCTGCGCTGCGGGTAAGCAGACGCAGGGTCGGTAATTTTTCACTCAGCGCCTCAGGGTGTAAATAAAGACGCAGCGTGGCTTCCAGCGCCGCGAGGGTCATTTTATCCGCGCGTAATGCACGCTTCAGTGGATGGCTTTGCAGGCGGGCGATCATCTCTTTTTTACCAACAATAATTCCAGCCTGCGGCCCGCCTAACAACTTGTCGCCGGAGAAGCTCACCAGACTGACGCCCGCCGCAATCAACTCCTGCGGCATTGGCTCTTTCGGCAAACCGAACTGGCTAAGATCGACCAGCGAGCCACTGCCTAAATCAGTCACTACGGGAACATCCAGCTCTTTGCCGAGCGCCACCAGTTCCGCTTCATCTATCGCTTTGGTGAATCCCTGAATGCTGTAGTTACTGGTGTGTACTTTCATCAACAGCGCGGTATTTTCATTCACCGCCTGACGATAATCATTAGCGTGCGTGCGGTTGGTGGTCCCCACTTCGTGTAGGGTGCAGCCTGCCTGACGCATGACATCAGGAATACGAAACGCGCCGCCAATCTCCACCAGTTCGCCGCGAGAAACCACCACCTCTTTCCCGCTGGCAGTGGCCGCCAACATCAATAACACCGCCGCCGCATTGTTATTAACGATACAGGCATCTTCCGCTCCCGTAATGCGGCACAGCAGCTGCGCCAGCGCCCGATCGCGATGTCCGCGTCCGGCGTCGTCCAGATCGTACTCGAGGGTCACTGGCGAACGCATAGCCTGCGCAACGGCTTCCACCGCGGCTTCTGCCTGTAAAGCTCGCCCAAGATTGGTATGCAGCACGGTTCCCGTCAGGTTGATCACCGGACGCAGCGCGCTCTGCGCCTCCTTCGTCAGTCGGGCATCGACTTCTTGCGCCCAGTTTTCACACCATGCGGGCAGCGTCTGGCTGTCACGAATCACTTCTCGCGCTTCGTCAAGCATCTGACGCAGCAATTCCACTACGCGGGTGTGGCCATAAGTATCACGCAAAGAAAGGAAGGAGCTATCGCGCAATAAGCGATCAATAGCCGGAAGTTGACTATAGAGGGAACGCGTTTCGGTTGTCATAGGAAACCTGGCTGATCAAGGCCCTCTCACACGGAGAAGGGCGTTTAACATAACCACGGATTGTAACGTGAGATGGGTCAGGAGGACATATCGCGCATCAAGCCTTTGGCGGTTCGGTGCGAGCAAAACTTTCGCGGCTAAACAGGTTTTCGACCAGTTTGACTAAGTGTGGGCGGTCGACACACCAGCCTGGCGCAACGCGGCGGAAATTGAGATATCCGACGGCACAGGCAATGGCGATAGTCGCCAGATTGACCGTATCGGTTTTGAGCGTGCCATCGACCAGATATCCTTCCAGCACATCCAGACTGCGGTTGATTTTCTCCCGCTGGCGTAACAATTCATCTTCAGACTGCTGCGCCGCCGGACGCGCCTGTTCACGCACCGATACCAGCCCGGCATCCATAATGCCATCCGCCAGCGCCTCAATTTTGCGCACCCGCAACGACTCCAGCGGATCGCGCGGCAACATCGCCGGAGCGACATTCATTAATTCAATATATTCAGCGATGATCGGCGAATCAAACCAACATTCGCCCTCTTCGGTCACCAGCACCGGCACTTTCCCTAACGGGTTAAATTGCGCCACGCCGTTGTCCGCGTTATAGGGCAGTTCATTAATAAATTCGAAAGTTATGCCCTTTTCTAACAACAGAATAGAAAGTTTGCGTACAAACGGGCTGGTGTAGCTACCGACGAGTTTCATGCCGAGTCCTTTGTGCGAGGAAAAATATCAGTATGGCCTGGTGATGGGAAAAAGGGCAGAAAATGTTGATGGTTTGTTACTTCCCAATAAATCACATATTTATCATGGTGATATAAATATTTTCCTAATTGTTCTTATCTGACGGATATCTCACTTAAGGCTTTCTTATAAATCTGTAGGGTTTCGCCTGTCAGCAGACAAATAACCCGATAAAACAAGGATGAGCAGATGAGCGGAAAACCGGCGGCGCGTCAG